>NZ_JBFAAJ010000001.1:0-382693 GCF_040639695.1 Amycolatopsis sp. NPDC023774 | reverse complement strand
CCACTCCGGGGGGGCGCCGGGCGGGGCCGAGCCGGGGGGGGCGCTCACACCGCGCACCCCGGGGGGGCTGGCGCCGAACCCCCCCCCCCACGCCACATTGGGTGCGCTCAACGCACCCGATGCCGCATGGGGGTTACTTGACGATCGGGGCCCAGTCGGGGCCGGTCTCGCCGAGGCCCGGATCGAGCTTGGTGAACAGGGGCGTCGGCTTCTGCAGGGGGCGGCCGACCTCGATCGGCTGCGACTCCCACTTGGCCTGCTCACCTGTGTAGTCGCCGGTGAGGATCGGGTTGATCCGGCCCGGGATGTCGAGGTCCTCGACCTCCTGCAGCTCCGGCTGCGCGGCCCACACGCCCGTGCCGCCCAGCGCCTCGTGCACCTTCTGCGCCGAGTGCGGCAGGAACGGCGTGAGCAGTGTGTTCGCGTCGCTGACCACCTGCAGCGCGGTGTGCAGCACGCTGTCGCGGCGAGCGGGGTCGTCCTTGAGCTTCCACGGCTCCTGGTCCGACAGGTACCGGTTGGCGGCCGTGACCACGCGCATGGCCTCCGATGCCGCCGCCTTGAAGCGCGAGCGGGCCAGGTGGGCACCGGCGACGTCGAACGCCTTGCGCGACAGTGTCTTCAGCTCCTCGTCGGCCGCAGTGGGGGCGTCCGGACGCGGAATGGCGCCGACGTTCTTGTGGGCCATCGAGATCGAGCGGTTCACGAGGTTGCCCCACTCGTTGGCCAGCTCGAAGTTGGTGCGGCGGACGAACTCGTCCCACGTGAAGTCGGTGTCCTGCGTCTCCGGGCCCGCCACGGAGATGAAGTAGCGCAGCGCGTCTGGGCCGAACTCGCGCAGGAAGTCGTGCACGTAGATGACCGTGCCGCGCGAGGTGGAGAACTTCGAGCCGCTCATGGTGAGGAACTCGCTGGACACGATCTCGTCGGGCAGGTGCAGCTTGCCGTACTTGCCCGGCTGGCCGCCGTGGTCACCCTCGCCGTTGTGGCCGAGCAGCAGAGCCGGCCAGATCTGGGCGTGGAAGGTGATGTTGTCCTTGCCCATGAAGTAGTAGGAGCGCGCGTCGGCGTTGTTCCACCACTCCTGCCACGCGTCGGGGTTGCCGCTGCGCCGGGCCCACTCGACGCTGGCGGAGAAGTACCCGATCACGGCGTCGAACCACACGTAGAAGCGCTTCATCGACTGGTCGCGCCAGCCGTCGAGCGGGATCTTCACGCCCCAGTCGAGGTCGCGCGTGATCGGCCGCGGCCGCATGTCGTCGATGAGGTTCTTGGTGAAGTTGAGGACGTTCGGGCGCCAGTCGTTCTTCGTCGACAACCAGTCGCCGAGCGTCTTGGTGAACGCCGGCAGGTCGAGGAAGTAGTGCTCGGTCTCGACGAACTTCGGCGTCTCGCCGTTGATGCGCGAGTGCGGGTTGATGAGCTCGGCGGCGTCGAGCTGGTTGCCGCAGTTGTCGCACTGGTCGCCGCGCGCGAACTCGTAGCCGCAGATCGGGCAGGTGCCCTCCACGTAGCGGTCGGGCAGCGTGCGCCCGGTCGACGGGCTGATCGCGCCGCGCGTGGTCTTCGGCACCACGTACCCGTTGCGGTTGAGCGCGAGGAAGATCTGCTGCGTGACCTCGGCGTGGTTGCCGGTGGAGGTGCGGGTGAACAGGTCGTAGGACAGGCCGAGACCGCGCAGGTCCTCGTCGATCTGGCGGGTGTACTTGTCGGCCGTCTGCTGCGGGGTGAGGCCCTCGTTGTCGGCCTGGACGGTGATCGGTGTGCCGTGTTCGTCGGTCCCGGACACCATGAGCACCCGGTTGCCGGCCATTCGCTGGTAGCGGGAGAAGACGTCGGACGGGACGCCGAATCCGGATACGTGGCCGATGTGGCGGGGGCCGTTGGCGTAGGGCCAGGCCACCGCTGTCAACACAGAGGTGCTCATACCTGTTTAGCCTACGGAAACCGTCCAAGGCATTGTTGGGCGGTACGCGAAGGGAGAACGCGGTGTCGGCGACGCGTCTGCTCGTGCTCGGAGTCGTGCGCATGTTCGGCCGGGCGCACGGCTACCAGGTGCGCCGGGAGCTGCTCACGTGGTCGGCCGAGAAGTGGGCGAACGTCCAACCGGGTTCGATCTACCACGCGCTGAAGAAGATGACGGCCGAGAACCTGCTGGAGAAGGTGGACGTCGAGCCGGGCGACTCGGGACCCGACCGCGTCGCCTACCGGCTGACCGACGACGGCGAGCAGGAGTTCCAGCTGCTACTGACCCGCGCGTTGTCCGACCCCGAGGTGGGTCATCCGGAGATGTCGGCGGGCATCGGGCTCATGCCCGCACTGCCCCGGCAGCACGCGATCAGCCTGCTGCGGCAACGGCTCGTGCACCTCGAAGGAGAGGAGCGGCGGGCGCGGCTGATGCTCGACGATCAGGCCGATTGGGGCCAGCCGCCGCACGTCGTGGAGCTGTTCCGGTTGTGGGCCGGCATCTCGGGCGCGAGCCACATCTGGCTGGAGAATCTGATCGAGCGCCTGGAGAAGGGCGAGTACGTGATGGCCGACGACGCCGAACCGTTGTTCCGCAAACCCCCGGAGTAATCAAATTTGCCTAGCGCAGCGGGCTCCGGCACAGTGTGCTCGTCGATTAGTCAATTTTGACTAGTTGATCTCTGGGAGGAGAGGGGTCTTCATGATCACGGCACGCGGTCTCGAGCGGCGGTTCCGCCGCAAGGGCCGGGGCGGGGGCCGGGGTGGGGCCGGCAAGGAAGTCCACGCCGTCAAGGGGGTCGACCTCGACGTGGCGGCCGGCGAGCTGGTGGGGTTCCTGGGCCCGAACGGGGCGGGCAAGACGACGACCCTGCGCATGCTCACCACACTGCTGAAGCCGTCGGCCGGGACGGCGACCGTCGGCGGGCACGACCTGCTCGCCGATCCGCTGGGGGTCCGGCGCAACATCGGGTACGTCGCGCAGGGCGGGGGCGCGTCACCGGAGGTGCGCGTCGCCGAGGAGATCGAGCTGCAGGGCCGGCTGTACGGCATGTCCAAGGCCGACGCGATCGCGCGTGGCGCGGTGCTGAGCGAGCAGCTCGACCTGGCGGGGCTGGACCAGCGGCTCACGAAGACGCTGTCCGGGGGTCAGCGGCGCCGGCTCGACATCGTGCTCGGTCTCGTCCACGACCCCGGGCTCGTGTTCCTCGACGAGCCCTCCACCGGGCTCGACCCGCAGAGTCGCGCGAACCTGTGGGACCACATCCGCCGCCTGCGCGCGGAGCACGGCGTGACGATCTTCCTCACCACGCACTACCTCGACGAGGCCGACGCCCTGGCCGACCGGCTGATCGTGATCGACGACGGCCGGATCGTCGCGGAGGGCACGCCCGATTCACTGAAGTCCCGGGTGTCCGGCGACGGCGTGGTGATCGGCGTCGACCCGTCGGCGGCCGCGGACGCGGCGGATGTCGCCCGGCAGCTCAGGGGCGCGCACGAGTTCGACGTGGCCGGCGGGTTGATCCGCTTCCGCGTGCCGCGCGGCGACACCGCCATGCCGGAGCTGCTGCGCGCACTCGACGCGAAGGGCATCGTGATGGAGTCCATGCAGGTCACGCGCCCGACGCTGGACGACGTGTTCCTCACGCTGACCGGCCGCACCCTGCGTGACGCCGAGCAGCCGAGTTCCCCGGAGGTGTCCGGTGTTGCTTGACACGTGGCTGATCTTCCGCCGCGACATGACCGCGGCGCGGCGCAATCCCGCGTGGCTGCTCATCGGGATCATGCAGCCGCTGCTGTACCTGTTCTTCTTCGGGCCGCTGCTGGTGAAGACGCTCAACGCGCAGGGGATGTCCGACGTCGACGGCTGGATGGTGCTCACGCCCGCGCTCATCGCGCAGCTGGCGCTGTTCGGCAGCTCGTTCGTGGGGTTCTCGCTGCTGGCCGACTACCGCTCCGGCGTGGTCGAGCGGCTGCGCGTCACGCCGGTGAGCCGCGCCGCGCTGCTACTCGGGAAGGTGCTGGCCAACGCGTTGCAGGCAGTGGTGCAGTCGGTGCTGATCATCGTGCTGGCGTACCTGGTGTTCGACCTCGACGCGCCGGTCGGCGGGGTGCTGCTGAGCCTGCTGATCGTGTTCCTGCTGGCGCTCACGCTGGCTTCCTGCTCGTACGCGTTGGCGCTCACGCTGAAGAGCGAGGAGTCGTTCCCCGCGCTGCTCAACGCGGTGCTCATGCCGCTGCTCCTGCTGTCCGGGATCCTCATTCCGATCACGGCCGGACTGGCGCCGCAGTGGCTGTACACGATTTCGCAGATCAACCCGTTCCGGCACGTGGTGGACGTGGAGCGCAACAGCTTCCGCGGCGACTTCTCCATGGACGCGCTGTTCACCGGCAGCGTGGTGGTGCTCGTGATGGCCGTGCTCGCGATCTGGTGGGGCACGCGCACGTTCCAGCGGGAAAACGCCTGATCAAAGGCCGGGACACGCCGCGTCTTGGCCGCGCTGTGCCTGGGTTGGGGACGTAGGGTGGCCTCTCACCCGTCGTGGGGCTGGCAGGGGCGCAGAGTGATCGAACCGGAGAGCGAGCGTGGGCTCACCCTCACCCATCGTGAGCAGGTGCTCGACTGGGCGGCGGTGCGTGCCGCCGACATCCGCTTCGCGTCGGTGACCATCAGCGAGAACGTGAACTGGAGTGACCCCGGCGCCGAGCGCATGCTCGCGTCGGCCCAGCACGCGAGGATCCACACGGGAGCGCGGCACTATGCGCGGCCGGGCGCCGCGCACGACCAGGCCGAGCACTTCGTGCGGACGGCCAGCAAGCTGGGGGCGTTCGCGCCCGGGTCGCTCGCGCCTGCGCTGGAGGTCGATGCGCAGAGCGTGGACGACCGGTTCGTGAAGGCGTGGATCAAGCACGTGCGCCACGCCGCGCGGATCCGGCGCGTGCTCGTGTACGCCGGGCACGACTGCTGGGCGCACCGCCTGCACCCCGACCGCTGGGCCGATCCCGACGTGGTGCTGTGGCTCGTGCGGCACAACGGCATTCCCGGTCGGCCCGGCTGGTTCCACGCGCGGCTGGGGTTGCACCAGCACGCGTTCTCGGGCCTGCCGGGCGTGGCGGGGCCGGTGGCACAGGATGCCGTGGTCTATCCCTTCACAATGTCGGACGTGCTGCTCTGATCACGTCTTGTTTTTGACGCTTTTCGGTGGGGCAGAATGTCCGGATGCGGTTCTCCCGGCAGCGGTTGACGACGGATGTGCCGCCTTCGCGGGCGGTTGCTCTGTTGTCGGCTCACGCCGCTGCCGTGGGGTTGCCGCAGCCGGCGGCCTTGTGCGGGTCATGGTTCGGGTCGTCGGCTGTGGTGGCGCCGTTCGTCGGGGTTTCGCCAGGGCCGTTTCCTGATTCGTCGCCGGTTGTCGCGCCGCCGGGGTGCGTCGGGGGCGGGTGGTTCGGGTACCTGTCGTACGACTCGGCGGACCCGTCGGGGCGTTCCACGGGGTTGCCCGCTTCGGCTTGGGGGTGGGCGGATCACGTGCTGCGGTGGGATCTTGCCGGAACGTGCTGGTTCGAGTCGCTGGCGGATGATCCCGGTCCGTCGTTGACCACTGTGGAGCGCGTGCTGCGTTCTTCTGGTTCTTTGTCGTGGACTGCTTCAGCTCTTGAGCGGCCTTCTGCTGCTTCGCACGAGCAGGCGGTGAAGTCGTGCGTCGCCTCGATCGAGGCGGGGGAACTGTTCCAGGCGAACGTCTGCACGCGGTTCACGGGGACGTTTTCGGGGTCTCCCGCCGCATTGTTCTCGGAGGGAGTTTCTCGCCTGTCCCCTCGACGCGCTGCGTTTGTTTCCGGCGCTTGGGGCTCGGTGGTCTCGCTGTCGCCGGAGCTGTTCCTCTCGCGGCACGGCCGGCGAGTGCGCTCGATGCCGATCAAGGGGACGTTGCCGCGGCGCGGTCCCGTTGACGACGGCAACGCCGTGCTGCTGCGGCAGTCGGTGAAGGACGTCGCCGAGAACGTGATGATCACCGACCTGGTGCGCAACGACCTCGGCCGGGTGTGTGCGGTCGGGAGCGTGGTGGTGCCTTCGCTGCTCACCGTGGAGCCTGCGCCGGGGGTTTGGCATCTGGCGTCCACTGTGGACGGCGTGCTGGCCGGCGGTGTCTCGGATTCCGCGTTGCTCGACGCGACTTTCCCGCCGGGTTCGGTGACCGGCGCCCCGAAGATCCGCGCCCTGGCTGAGATCGCGTCGCTGGAACCGGCCGCGCGCGGCGTTTACACGGGCGCCGTCGGGATGGCTTCCCCGGTGGCCGGGCTGGAGCTGAACGTCGCCATCCGCACCTTCGAGATCTCTGGTTCCCGGATTTCCCTGGGCGTCGGCGGTGGCATCACGGCGGACTCGGACAGCGCGGCGGAGTGGCAGGAGTGCCTCCACAAGGCTGCGCCTCTGGAAGCACTCCTGGCCACGCCACCTGCGGTTTAGTTGCTTGCGGGGGGCGCCTGTCGGGCTGGCGGCGGCCGCCGCCGGAGCCGCTTCGACTTCACAGCCGCCGACAGGACTCTTCCTCACCCCTCGCTCGTCCGACCGGACCGCGCCGCGGCGCACGTTGACGGCCGCGGCTCCGCCGCCCCGGTCGGTCAACCGGGCGCCGTGCCGCTACTTGCGGGGGTCGAGCAGCAGCTTGCCGACCGTGCCGCGGGAGCGGAGGGCTTCGTGGGCCGCGCGGGCGTCGGCGAGGGCGTACTCGCCGCCGGCGATGGCGCGGAGCTTGCCGTCCTGGATGAGGGTGAAGAGTTCGGTCAGGGCGGTGCCGAAGACATTGCCGGGCAGGCGGAAGACGTGCGGCAGCCACATGCCGGTGACCGTGGTGCTGTGGCCGAGCAGGTTGCGCAGCTCCACGGGCTTGGGCTGCTGGCGGCCGGCCATGCCGTAGAACGCGAGGCGGCCGAACGGGGCCAGCGCCGCGATGCTCTGGTCGGTGGTCGTGCCGCCGACCATGTCGAGGACGACGTCGACGCGCTTGCCGTTGTTGGCCTGCGTGAGCGTCTCGGTCATGTTCTCGGCTTTCGAGTCGACCGCGACGTCGGCGCCGAGCTGCAAGGCCAGCTCGCGCTTCTCGTCGCTGCTGGCCGTCGCGATGACGCGGCCCGCGCCCCACACCTTCGCCAGCTGCACGGCGATCGACCCGACCCCGCCGGCCGCCGCGTGGACGACCACGGACTCACCGGGATCGAGGTGCGCGTTCTTGCGCAGCAGGATCCACGCGGTCGCACCCTGGACCAGCATGGACAACGCGTTGAGATCATCGACGCCCTCGGGCACCTCGAACGCCATCGCCTCCTCGGCCACGGCCTTCTCCGCGTACCCACCCCCACCGTTGAGCAGCGCGACGACCCGCCTCCCGTCCTGCGTCCGCCCGACCACCTCGCCGCCGGGGACGAGCGGCAACTTACTCGGCGCCAGATACGAGTTCTCCGCCTGATGTGTATCCGCGTAGTTCACCCCGACGCGATCCACGTCGATCAGCACCTGCCCGCTGCCGGGCGTGGGCTCCGGCAGCTCGACGAGGTTGAGCACCTCGGGCCCACCGAACTCGGTCACCTGCACAGCACGCATGGCTTCTTCTTTCGTCTTTTTCGTCGTCGGGTGGTGAGACATTCTGCCAGATGTCTCATGAGTGCGACACTCCGTGCTAACGTCTCACCCATCGACACCCCACTCACCTCCCTGCAACCCCGCCCGGACGCCGCCTCCGCCTTCACCTTGGCGTGCTCGTGGTTCGCCGCGGGCCGCCGCGTGGACATGCGCGAGCTCGCCGCCGAGCTGGGCGTCTCCCGCGCCACCCTCCACCGCTGGCTCGGCAGGCGCGACCACCTCCTGGCGGAGGTCCTGTGGGCCGAGACGTCTCGGGTGTTCGACAACGTCACCTTCACCGGCCGTGGCGCTCTTGGCATCGCAGACGCCATCGGGTCTTTTGTCTCGACGGTCAACTCGTCCGCGGCTTTCCGCACCTTTCTGCAGCGAGAACCAGAACGCGCGCTGCGGCTGCTGACCACGAAGGCGAGCGTGGTCCAGTCGCGCACCATCGCTCAGCTGACGGACTTGCTTTCTGCGGAGATCTCCGCCGGCCGCCTGACCACCCCGTTACCGACCCCGGACCTCGCCTACATCCTCGTCCGCCTGGCCGAATCCTTCATCTACACAGACTTGATCACCGGCGACGAACCCGACGCGGCGAAGGCCCACGCTGCCACACAATCCCTACTTACCTGATACACACCGCGGGTAGATCTAGCTGCGTACGTCCTCGTCTCCGTTCCGACCGATCGGTCAATTCCGACAGATCGACCAGCGTCGCGAACGACTCGCTGCAGGTGAGAATCCCTTCCTCAGCCGGCATTTTCAGCCTCGGTTCAGTTCCAGCTCCACGCCTGCGCCTTCCTCACCCGAGCCGCCCTTTCCGCCGCCACCGAACGAAGGCGGACGGCCGTCGCCCGGGCTCGGCTTCGACGCGGGGCGGGAGGGAAAGCTCGTACTGCAGCAACTCCGTGAACGACGGCCACCCATAGGACGGCACATCTTCGCCTTTGACATAACGAACGACTTCCGCGCCGGCCCCATGCGGACCGCCCATGACGTAGAACTCGCGCTCCTGATACAGGCCGACCACGACGAGGCCATCGGCATGCGCGATCCGGCCGCGAAGCGACGGGAACTCGTCGAGGGCTTCGGTCTTGAGACCGAGGATCTGCGGATAAAACAGTTCGGTGTCCACAAACAACAACCCGCCGACTCGGCGCCCCATGAGCGACAGGAACCTCCGCCACTCCCGCGGCAGCTCCGCGACGTCCTGATCGCGCCTGACCTCTTCGAGCTCGGCATCCGACAGGCCGCTGACGCCGGCCTTCCCATACCGATCACGCAAGTCGCGTGCCACCGCGTCGACGTCGGTCACCGGACCGGTCGATCACTTCCGGGAAGCGACCACAGCATCATAAAGGTCCTTTTTAGACACCCCAGCCCCCTCCGCCACCTCGGAAGCCACCGCCTTCAACCTCTCCCCAGCAGCGACCCGGGCGGACACCTCCGCAACCAAGTCCGAAACCGACACGGCAGCAGCCACAGCCCCCTCGAGCACCACCGTGATCTCCCCCCGCACCCCATCCGCAGCCCACGAGGCCAGCTCACCCAGAGTGCCCCGTTTGACCTCTTCGTACGTCTTCGTCAGCTCACGACAAACAGCAGCCCGCCGGGAAGAACCCAAAGCCGCGGCAGCGTCCGCCAGCAGAGACCCCACCCGGTGCGGCGACTCGAAGAACACCACGGTCCGCGGCTCCGCCGCCAGCGAGGCGAACCACCGCGAACGCTCCCCCGGCTTGCGCGGCGCGAAACCCTCGAAGCAGAACCGGTCGCACGGCAAACCGGACAAAGCCAGCGCCGTAGTCACCGCGGACGGGCCCGGCAAACAGGTCACCGGCAGGTCTTCCGCGACGCAGGCCGCAACCAGGCGAAAGCCCGGATCCGACACCGAGGGCATGCCGGCGTCCGTCACCAGCAGCACCGTCTCGCCGGAGCGCAGCGCCTCCAGCAACCCGGGCAGGCGCGAAGTCTCCACGTCCTCGTAGAAGGACACCACGCGCCCGGAAGGGGTGACGCCCAACGAAGAAGCCAGTGAGCGCAGGCGGCGGGTGTCCTCGGCGGCGATGACGTCCGCCGAGGCCAGGGCGGAGACCAGGCGCGCCGAAGCGTCGCCCGGGTCGCCCAGGGGGGTGGCGGCGAGCACGAGACGTCCCATGCCCGCCAGCCTAACGACACGACCATCACACCCGGGGTCGTAGTATCAGGCCCCGTGACCGCGCTGCTGACCCGTCCCGACGACGAGAGCGTGCGGCCGGACCCGGTCGACTCGCTGCGTCCACCGACCGACCGCGAGGCCACCCTGCTGGGCCGCGGCATGCCGACCGACCGCCTGCGCGGCTGGCTCGTCACGCTGATCCTCACGGTGATCGGCGGCGTCGTGCGCCTGCAGAACCTCGGGGTGCCCACCGACCACGGCACGCCGGTGTTCGACGAGAAGCACTACGTGCCCCAGGCGGCGCAAATGCTGCGCAACGGCGGGTACGAGGACAACGCCGGCTACGAGCTCATCGTGCACCCGCCGCTCGCGAAGGACTTCATCGCGATCGGCGAGTGGCTGTTCGGCTACAACGGCTGGGGCTGGCGCATCATGCCGGCGCTCGCGGGCACGCTGATCATCCTGCTCACCATCCGCGTCGCGCGGCGGCTCACGCGCTCGACGCTGCTCGGCGGCATCGCGGGCGTGCTCGTGATCAGCGACGGCGTGCTGCACCTGCAGTCGCGCATGGGGATGCTGGACATCTTCATCGCGTTGTTCGTGCTGGCGGCGTTCGCGTGTGTGCTGTGCGACCGCGACCAGGTGCGACAGCGGCTGGCCGTCGCGGTGCGCGAGGGGTGGGTCAACGAATCCGTCTGGGGGCCGAAGCTCGGCTTCCGCTGGTGGCGCTTCGCGGCGGGCCTGATGATCGGGCTGACGTTCGGCGTGAAGTGGTCGGCGCTGTACTACATCGCGGCGTTCGGCCTGCTCACGGTGTTCTTCGACGTCGCGGCGCGGCGCGCGGCGGGTGTCGAGCGGCCGTGGGTGGGGACGATCCGCCGGGACGTCGCGCCGGCGTTGTGGGCGATCGTCGCGATCCCGCTGCTGATGTACTTGGCGGCGTTCTGGGCATGGTTCGCCAGCGAGACGGCCACCGACCGCCACTACACCGAGATCAAGGACATCGACCCCGGCCTGTTCGCCTGGGTGCCGCCCGCGCTGCGCTCGCTCGGCGACTACACGCTGAACGTCCTGCACTTCCACGAAACGCTGCTGACCCCCAAGGACAACCCGCACCCGTGGGAGTCGAAGCCGTGGACGTGGCCGATGGGCCTGCGCCCGATGCTCTACTACTACGACGGCGCCGTCACCGGCTGCGGCGAGTCGCGCTGCGTCGGCGCGACGATGCTGATCGGCACGCCCGCGATGTGGTGGCTCGCGCTGCCGATGCTCGGCTGGGGCCTGTGGCGCTGGATCTTCCGCGCCGACTGGCGCTACGCCGCCGTGCTCACGGCCTACTTCGCCGGACTGCTGCCGTGGTTCACGAACATCGACCGGCAGATGTACTTCTTCTACGCCACGCCGATGGCGCCGTTCCTGGTGCTCGGCCTCGTGCTGGCGCTGGGCCAGATCCTCGGCGGAGCCCGGCGCGGGTTCGAGCGCAGGGGTACCGGCCTGCTCGTCGTGGCGCTCTACACAGGACTCGTGGTGGCGAACTTCGCGTGGCTGTGGCCGATCCTCAACGGCGTGCCCATCACGACCGCGCAGTGGAACGCGGAGATGTGGCTGCCCTCTTGGCGGTAGCGGTTGCGGCGGTGAAGTAGGCCCCCGGCGGCACGCCGACGGCCCGCCGGAACGCGGCGACGAACGCGCTCGCCGTCGCGTACCCCACGCGGTGCGCGACCGTCGTCATCGGCAGCCCTTCGGCGAGCAACGGCAGCGACGCGCGCAGTCGCGCCTGTGTGCGCCAGGTCCCGAACGTCATGCGGCAGTCGCGCACGAACGCGCGCGCCAGCGTCCGCTCGCTCGCCCCGACGGCGCGACCCAGCTCGGCCAGCCCGCGGCGGTCGGCGGGATCGGCGAGCACCATCGCCTCGACGTCCCGCGCCCGCGGATCCTCCGGCGACGGCACCACGATCGGCGCGACGTCCACCGGCTCCAGCACGTCGAACACCACGGCCTCGGCGCGTTCACGGGCCTCCTGCCCGGGATGACCCGTGAGGTACTCCAGGAGCTCCCGCAGCAGCGGTCCCACCGCGACGATCCGCGGCTGCGCCCACGTGACGGGGCAACGCTGCGGGTCGGCATAGACGCCGCGCAGCTCGGCTTTGGCCACGGCGCCCGTCCGGTGCGGCACGCCGGCGGGCACCCACAGCGCCCGCGTCGGCGGCAGCACCCAGTAGGCCTCGCCGATGCCGACCGCGACCACGCCCTCGGCCGCCCAGACGAGCTGGTGCACCGGGTGCTGGTGCCACGGGTACCACGCCCCTGCAGGCAACCGCAGCTCACCGAGAAGCATCGCCCCGGCATGACCGTCCCACGACATGACTTGGCAGCCTATCGCCTATCGGTCACGCCTGGTGGTTTCTACCGTTTGAGGCATGCCCATGAACCTGATCCACCGCCGGTTGTGTTCGTCCGACAAGTGGGCGTCGATGGTCGCCCAGATGCTCCCGCCGTGGCTCGCGCAGTTCGACCTGGGCGACGACGTCCTCGAAATCGGCCCCGGCTTCGGCGCCACCACGCGCGTCCTCCTCGACGCGGTGCCTCGGCTGACCTTGTTGGAGATAGACCCGGCTTCGGCCGGGTTGTTGCGCTCCGCGTTCGGCTCGCGGGCCACGGTCGTCGAAGGCAGCGGCGCGGACATGCCCTTCGACGCGGGGCGCTTCTCGGCCGTCGTGTGCTTCACGATGCTGCACCACGTGCCCACTGCTGACCTGCAGGATTCGATCTTCGCGGAGGCGTTCCGCGTGCTGCGCCCCGGCGGCGTGTACTGCGGGACGGACAGCCAGCTGAGCTTCCGCTTCCGCCTGCTGCACCTCGGCGACACGATGAACGTGGTCGACGCCTCGACGTTGCCGTCGCGGCTGTCGGCGGCGGGGTTCGGGGAGGTGGAGGTGAAGCACCGGCCGAAGGAGCGGCTGGAGTTCTCGGCGGTGAAGCCGGGTCAGTAGCTGATTCGACGCCGCCACCACGGCCATTCCGCCGGCGCGGTCGGGTCGGGCAGGGTCTTGCGGCGGATCTCCTCGTTGGACGTCTCGACGACAGCCTGCAGAGCCTTGCGGCTTCGCGGTGGCAGTGCGCGCACAGCTTCCGCGAGTGTCCAGCGGGTGTCAGGTTCGCAGCAGGGGCAGCCGAGTGTCAGGGAAGCGCCTGTGCGGTGGGCCACGCGAGCGTATTCGCGCAGATCACGGGCTGCTGTGGCGACGCGGCCAGGCCCCCGGAAGGTCGCCTCGACGCGGTGGATATCGGCCAGCACCCAGTGCTGGCAACCCGGCGATGACCGAGAACGGGCGGCCCTGGCGCGGCCTCACCGGAAGCGCCGCCCGGACGGCGGCGGGCGGTCTACGCGCCACGGCCCTTTCGAAGAGTCGTCATGCTCCGATCATCGCGCACGCCACCACCGGATTTCAGCGGTGCAGCCGCCGCGGGACGATCTGGGTGACCGGGCCGTCCGGAGACTTCCCGGCGCGCGACAGCCAGCCCTCGACCTCTCGGCGCACCGCGTTCAACGTCGGTCGACGACGGGGCTCCGGGTCCAGCGAAGCCCCCAGGATCCGCGCATGCGCCGACCGCACCGGCAGCCGCGACACGGGCTCGGCGCGCGCGGCGGCCATCAAAGCCGCCATGGGCGTCTCCCGGGTCCCGCGCGGAGGCTGGCCGGTCAACGCGTAGCTGATGGTCGCCGCGAGCTGCCACGCGTCGGAGGCCGGGCTGGCCTGGGCGCCCATTGCCTGTTCCGGGGCGACGAAGTCGGGCGTGCCGATCATCATGCCGGTGGCCGTCATCTTGGAGTCGCCCTGGCTGCGGGCGATGCCGAAGTCGATGAGGTGCGCCAGGCCGGCCGGGTCGAGGACGATGTTGGACGGCTTGATGTCGCGGTGTAGCACGCCCTTCTCGTGCGCCGCGACGAGGGCGCCCGCCATCGTGGACCAGAGGCGGCCGGCGGCGACGTCGTCGAGGGGGCCCTGGCCGTCGACGACCTCGGCGAGCGGGCGGCCCTCCAGGTACTCCATGACCAGCGCCAGGCCGTCCGGCTCCTCGACCAGGTCGTACACCTTCACGCAGTTCGGGTGGTTCACCGCGGCCAGCGCCCGGGCCTCGCGCTGCATGCGCTCCTCGGTGTCGCGGTCGGGCGCGTGCGCGATCTTCAGCGCGACGGTGCGGTTGAGCTGCGTGTCGACGGCCTCCCAGACCGTGCCGAACCCACCGTGGCCGAGCCGCCGGACGCGTCGATAACGACTCCCGCCCGCGCCGCGCGAACCGGGCGGCGGCGGGACCGGACCGGGGGCGGCGGCCAGCAACCCGGGCTCGGGGGCGGACGCCAGCGCCGTGGCCGGGTAAGGCTTGTTCGCCGGAGGCGGCGGGGGCGGCGGCAGCTGCGGACGCGGCGCGGCCTGCGAAACCGGCGGACGTTCCGGCTCGCGGCGAGGTTCCGGCTCCCGGCGCGGCTCCGGCCGGTTGATCACCGACCACGGCGGCGGCCCGACCAGGCCGACGGGGATCAGGCCCAGCACGCTGAACGGCAAGAACCCGAGCCAGAAGTGCACAGCCACGTTGGCCGTCATTCCGACGCTCGCGACCGCCATCACCACGAACGGGATCCAGAAGAATCGCGACGGCCACTTCGGCCCGCGCCGGAACGCCGTGCGCGCCTGCAGCATCACGAACAGCAGCGAGCCCGCCGGCAGCACCGTGAACGCGAGCAGGTAGATCCCGAACGACAGCTTCAGGCCCTGGTTGTAGAACAGCGACTCGAAGACGTTGCTGCCCCCGCCCAGGTACGTCTTCTGCACCCCGGCGAAGCAGTAGTCGGTGCTCAGCGAAGCGGCTTCGGCGTGCGACAGCCCGCTGTTCCTGCCCTCGTTGACTGCGCGGAACGTCTCGGAGATGCCGTTGGACAGCAGCCACGGCAGCACCAGCACGGTGACGACGCCGATCAACCCGAACACGGTGAGTGTCGTCGCGTCGTAGCGGTTGCCCGTGCCCTTGCGGACGATGGCCACCACCAGCGCCCCCAGCGCGGGGAACAGCGCGACGAGCGCACCGGCTGTGGTCGTCGCCCAGACCCAGTCACCCGGGCAGAACCCCGGGCCGAACAGGGTGTGGGCGAACGAGAGCAGCGCGCTCGCGAATCCGCTCACCGCCTGGTTCCCCTCACTCTCCGTGGTCACGTGGTACCGCCACGCGGCCGAACTCCGTGGTCCAGCTTAGGACGCACACCGCCTTCGCGGGGTTGCCGGGTCGGCGGGTCGTGACCGTCGCGAAACCTGCGCGACACCCTTGCCAGGGCCATCATGAGTGACGGGTCCGGTCGACCGGATCGAGTGACGCTGTCGAGGGAGACACCGTGGGCGCTTATTCCGAGACCTACCGGCGCAGCCTGGACGATCCCGAGGGGTTCTGGCTGGACGCGGCGAGGGCGATCGACTGGACGAAGCCACCGACGAAGGCCCTGGACGCCTCACGCGAACCCTTCTACCGCTGGTTCCCCGACGGGGAGCTGAACACGGCGTACAACGCGCTCGACCGCCACGCCGACGGCGGCCGCGGCGGGCAGCCCGCGTTGATCTGGGACTCGCCGGTCACGGGGCAGAAGCGGCGCTACACCTACGCCGAGCTGCGCGACGAGGTGGCGGTGTTCGCGGGCGCGCTCAAGGCGCTCGGCGTGACGCAGGGCGACCGCGTGATCCTGTACCTGCCGATGATCCCCGAGGCCGTCGTCGCGATGCTCGCGTGCGCGCGGATCGGGGCGGTGCACTCGGTGGTGTTCGGCGGCTTCGCGCCGAAGGAGCTCGCCGCGCGCATCGAGGACGCGAAGCCCAAGCTCGTGCTCGCCGCGTCGTGCGGGATCGAGCCGACGCGCGTGGTCGAGTACAAGCCGATCATCGACGCGGCGCTGGAGCTGACCGAGCACCGGCCCGACCACGTCGTGGTGTTCCAGCGCGAGCAGGCACCCGCGGAGCTGTCGGGCACGGACCTCGACTGGGTGGACCTCGTCGAGACCGCGCAGCCGGCCGCCCCGGTGCCGGTGAAGGCCACGGACCCGCTCTACATCCTCTACACGTCCGGCACCACCGGGAAGCCGAAGGGGGTGGTGCGCGACGCGGGCGGCCACGCCGTCGCCCTGGCCTGGTCGATGGGCGCGCTCTACGACATCCACGCAGGCGACACGTGGTGGACGGCGTCCGACGTCGGGTGGGTCGTCGGGCACTCCTACATCGTCTACGCGCCGCTGCTGATCGGCGCGACGACCGTCCTCTACGAGGGCAAACCCGTCGGCACGCCCGACGCCGGCGCGTTCTGGCGTGTGATCGCCGAGCACGGCGTGGGGGCGCTGTTCACCGCGCCGACGGCGCTGCGCGCGGTGAAAAAGACCGACCCGGGCGCGGCGGAGCTCAAGAAGTACGACCTGGCCAAGTTCCGCACGCTGTTCATGGCCGGTGAGCGCCTCGACCCCGAGACCTACCACTGGGCGAGCGACATCCTCGGCACGCCGGTGATCGACCACTGGTGGCAGACGGAAACGGGCTGGCCGATCGCCGCCAACCCGCGCGGCCTCGAGCCGATGCCCGTGAAGCCCGGATCGGCGACGAAGCCCGTGCCGGGCTGGGATGTGCGCGTGCTCGATCAGGGCGGCGACGAGCTGCCGGCGGGCCGCGAGGGTGCGATCGTGATCAAGCTGCCGCTGCCGCCCGGCTCGCTGCCCACGCTGTGGGGCGACGACGAGCGCTACCGCGAGGCCTACCTGTCGCGTTTCCCCGGCTACTACCTCACGGGCGACTCCGGTTACCTCGACGAAGATGGCTACCTGTTCGTGATGGGCCGCACCGACGACGTGATCAACGTGGCCGGCCACCGTCTGTCGACGGGGTCGATGGAGGCCGCGCTCGCGTCGCACCCGGCCGTGGCGGAGTGCGCGGTGATCGGTGTCGCCGACGAGCTCAAGGGCCAGGTGCCACGCGGGTTCGTGGTGTTGAAGGCGGGCGTGGACGTCGACGAGGGCCGGTTGCGCGACGAGCTCGTGGCCGTGGTGCGCCGCGACGTCGGGCCGGTGGCGGCGTTCCGTGACGTGGCCGTGGTCGAGGCGCTGCCGAAGACGCGTTCGGGGAAGATCCTGCGCAAGACCATGCGGGGGATCGCCAACGGGCGCGAGGAGCCGGTGCCGTCGACGATCGAGGACCCGGCGGTGCTCGACGCGCTGCGGGCCGTGCTGCGGCGCTGACATTTCTCCAAGACCCGCGACGGTGCGTGGGCGCATCGTCGCCGGTATGAACGACTTCCTGCACGTGGTCCACGACGGCCCGGCCGACGCGCCGCCGGTGCTGCTCATCCACGGCTCGGGAGCCACGAGCGGCTCCTGGAGCGAGATGATGCCGGCCTTGGCCGAGTGCCACCGCGTCATCCGCGTCGACCTGCCCGGCTGCGGGCGGTCGACGCCGCCGCCGTCGTTCGCCGTGCCGCGACAGGCGAGCCGGGTGGCGGCGGTGCTCGACGAGCTGGGCCTCGCCCACGTCGTCGTGGCCGGCCATTCGAGCGGCGGCTACGTCGCCGTTTCGCTGGCGGAACAGCGGCCGGACCTGGTGGGCTCGCTCGCGTTGGTCAGCACCGGCCCGCGCCTCGACGCGCTCCTGCCGCAGCCGTTGATCCTGCGGCTGCTGCTGGCTCCGCCGTTCGGCCCGCTGCTGTGGCGGAGGCGATCGGACGCGGTGATCCGCCGCGGAATCGGGGCGACGATGGCCCGTCGGGTGGCCATCCCGGACGACCTGGTCACCGAGCTTCGCGGGACCAGCTATCGGGCGTTCCGGCAGGTACTGCACCACAACGGTGCGTACCTCGCCGAGCGTGGCATGCCCGAGCGGCTGGCGGCGCTCGACGTGCCGGCGCTGGTCGTCTTCGGCGGGGCGGACCCGCGGTGGGACCCGTCGTCGGCGCACGACTACGACACCGTGGCGCGCGTCGAGTACCTGCCGGGCGTCGGGCACGTGCCGCTCGTCGAGGAGCCCGCGAAGACCGGCGAGCTGCTGCTGGCCTTCGCGGCAACCCGCCTGTGACCCGCGACGCCTAGCGTGGTCACGTGCAGGCCTTCGACTGGACGGGCGTGGACATCGCGGTCCCGCCGCGACGGCTGCCGGGCATCCGCATGGCCGGGTTCCGGCAGGCGGTACCCGCGCCTGTCGACATCACGATGGTGGCGCACCCGGCCGTCACGGTGCTGGTGGATCTGAGCGACGGCCTCGGCTACGAGGCATCCGGACGACGTGGGCGCGGCAGCGTCGTCGTCGGGCTGTGCCCGGGCGAACTGAGGGCCGCGGGCCGGATCGGCGAGTGCTTGCAGATCCGGCTGGCACCGGCCGTGGCCACGGCGGTGCTCGGGGACACACTGAGCGGGGCGGTCTCGCTCGAGGACGTCGTGGGCCGCGACGCCGCGCGCTGGGAGGATCGGCTGCGCACGGCGGCGTCGTGGGACGACCGGTTCGCACTCGCGGCCGAGCTGCTGAGGCGGCGGCTGGGGTCCCGCCGCGTCGATCCGGAGGTGGCCCAGAGCTGGCGGCAGACGTTGGCGGCCCGGGGACTCGCGCGCGTCGAGGGGCTGGCGGACGAGGTCGGCTGGAGCCGTAAACGGCTGTGGTCGCGGTTCCGGGCACAGCTCGGGATCACGCCGAAACGCGCTGCGCGCCTGGTGCGGTTCGACCACGCGGCTCATCTGCTGGCGTCGGGGCGGGCGCCTGCTGACGTCGCCGTGGAGAGCGGGTTCGCGGACCAGTCGCACCTGCACCACGAGGTGAGGGCGTTTTCGGGACTGACGCCCGCGGCCGTGGCGGTGGCGCCGTGGCTGGCGATCGACGACGTCGCGTGGCCGGCCGCACCGAACCGTTCGCGATGGGCGTGACGGGGCAGCCAGTCGGGTGCGGGCGATCCTTTCGGCTGTTGTCCACTACCTGCCTAGTGGTCTATACCTCTTAGGGTCTGTCTTCTCCCCGACCGGAGGTAGTCCGTGAGGAAGAGCTTGTCCAGAGCCGTGCTGGGGGCGACCGTGCTGAGCCTCGCGGCGCTCGGCCTGCCGGCGTCGGCGACGGCCGCGGCCGCCGCGCCCGAACGCAGCGTCGCCGACATCGTCCCGCTGCCCGTACAGGCCAAGGCCGACCCGAAGGCAAACTTCACCCTGTCGCCGCTGACCGTCATCCGCGCGGGCAGGGGCACGAACCAGGTGGCCGACTACCTGCGCGGCCTGCTGCACCCCGCCACCGGCTACCCGCTGCCGGTCGTGCCGGTCAACGCCGGCCTGCCCGCCATTTCGCTCGACCTGGGGCACGCCGACAGCCGTGTCGGTGCCGAGGGTTATCAGCTGTCCGTGGCGAAGTCGGGCGTGACGCTGGAGGCCAACACCGCCGACGGCCTGTTCGAGGGCGTGCAGTCGTTGCGGCAGCTGCTGCCGTCGGCGATCGAGGCGAAGAGCGTGCAGTTCCGCAAGTGGACGATCGCGGGCGGCACCGTGCTCGACTACCCGCGCTTCGGTACGCGCGGTGCGATGCTCGACGTCGCGCGCCACTTCTTCGACCCCACGCAGGTGAAGACCTACATCGACCAGCTGGCGCAGTACAAGATCAACACGCTGCACCTGCACCTGGCCGACGACCAGGGCTGGCGCATCGAGATCAAGAGCTGGCCGCGCCTGGCGACCGAGGGCGGCAAGGGCGCAGCGTACGGCGACCCCGGCGGCTACTACACGCAAGCGCAGTACAAGGACATCGTCGCCTACGCGGCGTCGCGGCACATCACCATCGTGCCGGAGATCGACATGCCGGGTCACACGAACGCGGCCCAGTCGGTGTACGCGGAGCTGAACTGCGACGGCGTCGCGGTCCCGCCGCGCACCGACACGGAGGTCGGCTACAGCTCGCTGTGCATCGACTCGCCGACGACGTACAAGTTCGTGGAGGACGTGATCCGAGAACTGGCGGCCATCACACCCGGCAAGTACCTCGGCATCGGCGGCGACGAGGCGCACTCGACGTCCGACCCGGACTACAAAGCCTTCTACGCCAGGGTGAACCCGCTCGTCGCGAAGTACGGCAAGGTCGTCACGGGCTGGCACGAGATCGCGAAGTCCGACCTGCCCGCCACGGCGATGCCGGAGTACTGGGACCAGGGCGGCGCGAGCCCCGACCTCGCCGCGTTCGCCGCGCGCGGTGGCAAGGTGCTGATGGCGCCGTCGAACCACGCGTACCTCGACATGAAGTACACCGAGGACACGCCGCTGGGCCAGGACTGGGCCGGCCTCGTCGAGGTCAAGGACTCCTACGACTGGGATCCCGCGACGTTCGTGCCGGGCGTCGGCGAGAGCTCCGTGGCCGGCGTCGAGGCTCCGCTGTGGACCGAGACCATCCGCACGAACGACAACATCGAGTACATGGCGTTTCCCCGCCTGCCGGGCCTCGCCGAGATCGGCTGGTCGCAGCAGTCCGGGCGCGACTGGGACACCTACCGCGTGCGGCTGGCGAAGCAGGCGCCGCGCTGGGTGGCGCAGGGGATCGACTTCTACCGCTCCCCGCAGGTGGACTGGAAGTAGTTCGTTTCGAAGAAGTGCCCCTTCCCTGGGTTTCTCAGGGAAGGGGCCTCTTTTCAGCCCGCGTTGCGCAAGCGCCAGCGCTCGACCGACGTGCGGATGCCGCCGGAGTACGACGGCGCAAGCGCAGGCGTCGCCAGGATCTTCTCCGCGCGTTCGACTCCCGCTTCCGCGATGCGCGGCTCGAGCTGCGCGAAATTGGTGAAGGCGATCAGGTGCACCTCGGCCACGGTCGGGGCCGCGGGATCGGACTCGACCACGCGCACGCCACCGGAGGTCGGCACGCGGCCCGGCCGCAGCACCCGCATGTACCAGCCACAGCGCCCCGAGTCGATGAGCGCCGGCACGACGTCCTTGCGCCCCGTCCGCATGGCCAGCTTGAAACACGGCTCCCGCGGCTGCGACACCTGCAGCCGCGCGTCGCCCCACTCCCAGACGTCGCCGATCCGCACGCGCGTCTCGTCCGCGCCGCTCACGGCGAGGTTCTCCCCGAACGCCCCGAGCCCGACCTCGAACCCGTCGACCGCCCACGCCGGGTAGTGCTGCGCGGGGTAGACGTAAACGGCTTTGTCGACCCCGCCGTGCACGCTCAGGTCGGCCTGCTCGTCGCCGTCGAGGTTAAGCGGTGTTAGCTCCAGCTCGGGCACGGCCACGCGGTCCTTGACGATCGCGCTGAGCACCGGGCGTTCCCGCCGGTGTCCGAGCACGGCGGGGCGGCCGACGAAAACGCCGGCGAGTTCGAGTGTGATCACCTGCGCGAAGCTAGCACGCGGCCCACCGCGGAGCGGGCGCTTTTCGTCCGCCGCCGAAGCCGGCCGCCGGCGCGCTGCGCAGACGCTTGCGGCAAGCGTCGGCGCCCGGCCTCATCCGGGCTGCTCCGATCGGAGATTTCGGTCGTTTGGTGGCGACACGGCCCCTTGATCTTGATAAAGGAACCTCTCCGGTGTGGTCTGGAGCACAACTGCACCACGGAAAGAGGGGTTCCGAAAATGCGACTGTGGCCGCGGCGCCGCACTTCCCGGTCTTCGCGACATTCCCGCGACGACATCGCGGCTCTGATGCCCTACGGCCCGTTCTCCTCCGTACGCGTCCGCAACGAGGCGGTCGAGCGTGGAGAAGCGGGGTGGGACGTCGCGTATTGCTGCTTCACCGACCCCGACGAGGCGACGCGGTGCCACGCCGCTTGGCAGCAGCACGCTCCCGCGCTGAAGAGCACGTTGCTCCACGGCCGCCGCAGCGCCTGCGAGCCGGATGTCGACGGCTCTTACCTGCACGAGGACGGAACGCGGCACTGCGGGCAGCCGGCCGAGATCATCGCGCTGATGGCCGAACTGGCGCCGCCGAGCCGCGAGGAACTGGCTGCCCGGCAGGCCCGCGACGCCGAGCTGGCCCTCGAAACCGTGCGAGCGGAGAAGGCCGCGTGGGAAGCGCGGCAGCCGAAGGAGATCGTGCTGGCGGAAGCGGGCGACGATGCCCCGATCCCCCACCACGACAAGTTCGTGAAGGCCACGCAGATGACCGTCGGCGGCCAGCCCGTCGACCGGGTGAAGTTCCACTTCACCGAGTTCACCGGCGACGAGCCGGAGCCGGTCGTACCCGAGCACGACAGCACCGACACCGAACGGCAACGGCTGGTCTGCGACGAGTACGACGTCGCCCGCACCTTGTGGGCGAAGGCGGTCTATCGGCGTGAGGCCACGCCGGTGCTGCGCGCCGCCGCGTCCGCCTGGCCCGAGGTCGCCGAGGCCTTCGCCCGGATCGGCCAGGCCTGGTCGGATCTCGACGACCCGCCGCACGGCTGGCAGGTCGCGGTCAAGCGGCTGCTCGACGCCCACGACCACGCGAGACCCATCGTGGAGGACTGGGAGCATCTCCACGCCCGCAAACTGGCCACCGTCGGCGCCGAGCTGACCTACAGCTGCGGTGAGCTGGCCGAGCTTCGCACACAGCTGAGCCTCGAGCTGGGTATCGACAACATCGAGGAGTGGCACATCGGTCGGGTCGAGGACGGCACCCCCGATCCGCTCCACGCCGACATCCAGGACGGGGCGAGCGTGCAGCTCGAATCCCTCATCCAGCCTCAGCGCGACCGGCTAGCGCTGATCGCCGATGTCGCGGGGCGGCTGACGGCGTGAGCGTGCGCCCCTGCCGGAGTCGGAGACCCTGGCGACTCCGGAGGACGCGAGTTCCTCGCGTCGCAGGTCCGCGTGCCGACGACCCCGAGGTGCTCGACGCGATGTGCGCGGCCTCGGATCCGGCGGACCCCGGCCGGCGGTGGCGCGGACGCACCGGTCGTGGCTGACCTGAGCCTTGTTGACTTGTGCGGTCAGGCTTTCGCGGTTTCCCGGATGGCCTCGTCGACCGAGCGGTGGACGGGTGGGTCGACGAACAGCTCGCGCAGGAACAGCCCGTCGAGGTGTTCGATGGTGAGCCCGGGCTGCTTGCCGGTGAGGGCGTTCACGCGACCGCCGAGGCGGAACATCGCGCGGACGACGCCGGCGGGCAACGTGCGGACCGAGCGAGGCTTTCCCGCGGCGCCGGCCAGGCGGGTGAGGATGTCGGTCCAGCGCAGGTTTTCCTCGACCACGGGGATGTCCGCGCCCGGCGCCGTCCTCGAGAGCGTCGACGGTGACGATGCCGACGCCGCGCGCACTCGTCGCCGCGCTGCCGCCCTGGGGCGCGAACAGCGGCGCCGCCGACCGCACCCACTTCACCACCGGCACCACCCACTCCTGCACCCGCCCGGGCGCGACGCCGAACACGTACGGCACCTCGAGGACCGCCACCGGCAGGTCCGGCCCGGCCGTCTCGCGGGCGAGCTTGACCTGCTCGATCCGGCTGCGCACGTACGGGTGCTTCGCCGCCAGGCCCCATTCCGGGTGCACGCGGTCGAAGTACGTGTAATACGACGCGAGCACCGCGGCCCTCGTGCACCCGACCTCGCGCGCCGCCTTCAGCAGAGCACGACGTACCGCCTCGACCCAGCAACAACACCACGCTGCCCGGCTTTGGCCACGTCCGCGAGATCACCCTCCGAAGCGCGACCCCCATCCGCGCGCTCTGCGGGTCCGCCACCCACAGCCCACTCCGGCCCAGCGGCAACACCACGCTCCCCAGCCTCGGCCACATCCGCGGAAACCCCCCAGCGCATCTCCGGCATGCGTGCGGCGGCCGACCGCGCCATCGGCGGACTACCGCTGCCCCGGCCCCGCAGTACGACCGGCCCGCCAGCCGTCTCTCCCGCGGACCCGCCCCTTCCGCGCGCCGCCGCGCCACCGCGCGACCCCGGCTCGGCGAAATCACTCGCGGAAACTCCTCCCCCACCGTCTCGCGCCGCCATTCCAGTGGGCGCCGGCCGGGGCACCCCGGCGGCAGGACGCGCGTCGCCGGCTGTTTTGTCTGGGGCTACAGGGCTCCCGGCTTCTCGCACCGGCTCACTCCGTCCGATCCCAGGCGCCTCAGCGGACCCGCCGTCTGCCATTTCCCTCGCGGCCAAGCCATTACCCGACCCAGCGTGGTCGAACCCGGCAACGCCGTCGTCGACGATCTCCCCTGTCACAAGAGGGTTTCCGGCAGAACCATCAGAGCCGATCTCGACCGACCCCAGCTCGCTCGCCAGGAACGTCGCGACCATGTCCTCCTCCCAGCGCTCCCGGTACCACTGCGGCAACAGCCGCAGGACGGCTCGGTACCGTCTCTCCAGTTCCGTCACTTTCCCTCCCCGGTCAACGAAGTTCATGCGTGCCTCGCCTGCCAACCGCGCAGGCGGGCCGTTGCCGCCTCGGCGTTGGCGTGTTGCCGGGCAGCCTCGGCGGCGACCGCGTCGGCGCCTGAGCGGGTCAGGCGGTAGTAGCGGCGCAGCCTGCCTTTCAGGACCTCTTCGCGGTCGTGTTCCACGAGGCCCTCCGCGGTGAGGCGGTCGAGCGCGCCGTAGAGCGTGCCGACCTTGAGCTTCACACGCCCCTCCGACAATTCCGCGACTTCGCCGACGATGCCGTAGCCGTGCCGCGGCTCGCCCACAAGCGCGGTGAGGATGAAGAAGACCTGCTTGGACATCGCCATGCACCAACGTATCGCCGACCGATATATCTCGGCAAAACCCACACGGGTGAACCTCGGGGCCCATGAAGAAGTGAACCTCACGTAGACACCGTCTACTGCAGTTTGATAGACAGTGTCTACAAGGTGAACCACGGGTTACGGAGATCGACATGGGCTTTCAGAAATTCGTCGCCGTCGGCGACAGCTGCGCCGAAGGGCTCGACGACCCGTACCCGGACCACAGCCAGTACCGCGGCTGGGCAGACTTCGTCGCGGGCCGCCTCGCGCAGGACGAGCCCGATTTCCGCTACGCCAACCTCGCGGTGCGCGGCCGGCGCCTCGACCAGATCGTCGACGAGCAGCTGCCCGCCGCCGAGCGCCACGAGCCCGACCTGATCGCCCTGTTCGGCGGTGGCAACGACGTGATGAGCGGCGGCTGGAACGCCCGCACCGTCGCGCGCCGCGTCGACGCCGCGATCCGCCGGTGCACGCACATCGCACCTACCGTGGTCACCTTCACCTTGAGCGACATCGCCCACCGCATGCCCTTCGGCGCCCGCATGCACCCGCGCTTGACGGCCCTCAACGACGCCATCCGCCAAGCGTCGGTGAGCTACGGCGCCAAACTCGTGGACCTGTGGCCCGACCACGCCGCCCACGACTCGCGCTACTTCGGCCCCGATCGCCTGCACCTGTCCGAAGCGGGCCACCTGCGCGTGGCCGGCCACGTGCTCGACCGCCTCCACATCGGCCACGACGACGGTTGGCTCCAGCCGCTCCCCGGCTCCCCCACGCGCCCGAGCCTGCGCGCGGACCTGCGGTGGTTCTGGCAGGAGGTCGTGCCGGTCGCCGTCACCCGCCTGCACAACCGCCTGATCGGCCGCTCGCCCGGCGACGGCTTTTTCCCCAAGCGCCCCGACCTGCTGCCCGTCGCGTTCTCCGAAGCGCAGCTGTGAGCGCCCGCCAACGGCTGATCACCACCGCCGAGACCCTGCTCGCCGACGAAGGCGTGGACGCCGTGACGTTGCGGGGTATCGCGAAGGCCGCCGGCGTCTCGCACGGCGCGCCCCTGCGGCATTTCTCGGGCCGCGCCGAGCTGCTGTCGGCCGTCGCGACGCTCGGCTTCGCGCAGCTGCTCGAACGCGGCGCGAAGCTGCCCGAAGGCAACCCGCGTGAACGCGTGACGGCCGCCTGCCACGCGTACGTGGCTTTCGCCTTGGCCAACCCCGCGATGTTCGAGCTGATGTTCCGCCGCGACCTCATCGACCCCGCCGAACCCGGGCTGGTGGCCGCGAGCAGCGCCGTCTTCGACTACTTCGCCGACCTCGTGCGACTCGACCGCGAAGCAGCGCACGACGACCGGCTCAAGCCCGGCACCGACCCACGGCTCGTCGCGGCCTCGCTGTGGGCAGCGCTGCACGGACTCGCGCAGCTGTGGCTGTGGGGCGGGCTGGCGGGCGCCAGCTTCGCGCCGTCGCCGGAATCGGCCCTCGCGGTGACGCTCGACGCGTACTTGGGCTGACGCTCGGCGGGGAGCAGCTCCGGGGTCCTCCCGATCACCCGTCGCCTCGTGGAGGCGTTCACGCGCACGCCGCCGGGGCGGCCGAGCCCGAGCCCGAGCCGAGGTGCCTGACCGAGCTGGAGGTGCTGTGGTTCGTCGGCACCTGCGCGTCCAACGCGAACGTCGCGGCCGGGCCGCTGGGGAGCGGGCGACCGTGAAGACGCACCTCGACCGGCTGATGACGAAGCTGGGCGTCTCGAGCCGCGCGCAGGCCGTGGTCGTGGCGGACAGACGGGCATGGTCCGCCCGCGCGGCTGATCACCAGCCGGCGGGCAACGCGAGGCCGAACTCCTTGCGCAGCGCGGTTTTCGCGGCGTGCAGGCCGGCCATGCCGTGCACACCGGGGCCCGGCGGGGTCGCGCTGGAACAGAGGTAGACGCCGCTCAACGGGGTCGTGCACGGGTGCCAGCGCACGACTGGACGGGCGAGCAGCTGCCGCAGGGTCACGGCGGCGCCGGAGATGTCGCCGCCGACGTAGTTCGCGTTGTAGTTCTCCAACTCGGCCGCGGAAACCCCGCGTGAGGCGAGGATCGTGTCGCTGAACCCCGGGGCGAAGCGTTCGATGCGGCGGCGGACGACGTCGGTGGCATCGAGTGGATCGCCGTTGGGCACGTGCGCGTAGGCCCAGATCGGCTGCTTGTGCGGAAGCCCGCGTGAGGCATCGGCGGCCATCGGCTGGGCCAGCAGCACGTACGGCTCCTCCGCGCGCCGGCCACCGGCCACCGTGTTCTCGCCGGCGCGGACCTGCGCGGCCGTCCCTCCCATGTGGACGGTCACGGCCCGGGCCAGCTCCGGCTCCCGCCACGGGATCGGCTCCGACACGAGGAAGTCGACTTTCGCCGCGCCCGGTCCGTAGCGCACGTTCTCGAGCGCGCGACGGTAACCGGCCGGCGCGAAGGGACCCGCGAGTTCGAGCACGCCACGCGGGCTGACGTCCAGGAGCACCGCGCGCGCCTCCGCGAACTCCCGCAGGTCCGTGACACGGCTGGAGGTGTGGACACGACCGCCGTGCGCGACGAAATCGGCGGCGAGCACGTCGGTGAGCACCTGCGTGCCCCCGCGCGGAACCGGCCAGCCACTCGCGTGCGCGAGGTGCCCGAGCAGCAGGGCCGTGCCCCCGCCGGCCAGCGACGGCAGCCGGCCCATCGGGTGCGCGGCCACGCCGGCGAGCAGTGCGGGGGCCTCGGGACCGCGGAACAGGACTTCGTCGACGCCGGTGCCGAGCGCGAGGATCCGTGGCGCGAACAGAGCGGCGAGGGAGGGGCGCGGCGGATGCCGGAGATCGCTGAGCAGCAGGTCGGTGATCTCGGCGGTGTGCTCGACGAGCGGTCCCATCAGGCGGCGCCAGCGCTCACCGTCGGGGCCGAGCCGTGCGCAGGTGCGGGCGAGGTCCGCATACGCGAGGCCCGTGCGGCGCTCGTCGACGGGATGCCCGTACGCGACTTCGCTCCGGCACAGCTCGACGCCGTGCGCGGCGAGGTCGAAGCCCCGGAAGAACGGCGAGGCGACAGCCATCGGATGCACGGCCGAGCAGACGTCGTGGACCACGTCGGCGTCGAACAGCCGGGCCGAGCGCGCGCCCCCGCCGAGCTCCGGCGCGGTTTCGTGGAGGTCGACCGCGAGACCGGCGCGGGCCAGCAGCACGGCGGCGGCCAGGCCGTTGGGCCCGGAGCCGACGACCACCGCGTCAGGGGCCTCAACACGGGAATCCACTCACGGATCGTATCGACACGCGGGCACCCTGCCACGCGCCCGAACACCTGATCGAATATTGTCGTACCCCGCGCCTACCTTGGACCCCACGCCGGCCCGCCCTGGCCCGGCCCAGCAGGAGAGGGGGATCATGCCCGCCCACGACACGCAGCTGGAGCGCATCCGCAAGCTGCTCGCGAAGGCCGAAGACCCGGCGGTGACCGCGGAAGAAGGCGAGCTGTACAACACGAAGGCGGCCGAGCTGATCGCCCGGTACGGCATCGACAACGCGATGCTCGCCGCCGCCGGGCAGGGCTCGGACGACATCACCGTGCTGAAGATCCCCATCGAAAACCCGTACAGCCGCGACAAGGCGAGCCTGCTCACCAATATCGCGTACCCGTTGCGCTGCCGCACGTTGCTGCACCGCGTGGGCCAGGGCGTGGACACGGTCACGGTGTTCGGGTTCAAGTCCGACCTCGGGCGGGTGGAGCTGCTGTTCACGAGCCTGTTGCTGCAGGCGAGCACCCAGCTCACGCGCGTGCGGCCCGACGACCGGGTGTTCCGCGAATCCCTCGCCGCGTACCGCCGCACGTGGCTGCACGGCTTCGCGCGCGCCGTCCACGATCGGCTGGTGCGGGCGGAGGACACGGCAGTGCGCGAGCACCCGGGCTCGGGCGGGCAGTCGGCCGAGCTGGTGGTGCGCGATCGGAACACGCTCGTGCAAAGCGCGTTCGACCGCGAGTACGGCGACCTGCGCGCGGCCGCGCCACGCCGGCTCTCGGGTTCGGGGTACCGCGAAGGCCATCAGGCGGGCACGCGCGCCACGCTCGACCCGGCCGCGCTGGCCCGGCGCCGGCAGGCCCTGCCAGTGCGGTGACCATATTCTGGGGCTGTCCCGACGATTCGCGGTTTACCCTGCGAGCCATGAACGTTGCCGGTCACCTCGCCCCTCGTCCGGAGCCGCCCCCGGCTTCCGGCGGGAGAAGCGGTGCCCGGTCGTGAGGGGCGAGCCGGTCGTGCGCGTCGAGGACCTCGCGACGCGGCCGGACCTGCGCCGTCCCGCGCTGGAGCTGGGTGTGGTCGGCGGGGAGTTCCTGGCGCACGACGTGATCGGCGACCTCGCGGCGTCCGCGAGGTTGGCGGCGCGCTGGCCGGAGTTCTTCCTGGTGCTGCTGGAAGACGACGTGCCGGTGGCCCGGGCGGCGGCGATCCCCGTGGCGTACCCGACCGAGGAGCGGGCCGAGCTGCCCGACCACGGCTGGGACGGCGCACTGCTGTGGGCCGCGCAGGACGTCCTGGACGGGCGCGAGCCGACCACACTGGTGGCGCTGGAGGTCAACGTCGCCGAGCGCGCACGGGGCCAAGGCGTCGCGGCGCTGGCGCTTATGGAGCTGAAGAACCGAGCCCGGCGGGCGGGGCTGTCGCGGCTCGTGGTGCCGGCGCGTCCGACGGGCAAGGCAGACCACGCGTTCGAGTCCATTGTGGACTACGTGGCTCGGCGGGACGAGCATGGCCGGTCGGCGGATCCGTGGCTGCGCAACCACGAACGGCTGGGCGCGCGGCTGGTGAAGATCGCGCCGTTCGCGATGATCGTCACCGGCACGCTGGACCAGTGGGAGGCCTGGACGGGAGTCCGGCCCGGCGACGGCCTCACGACCGTGCCCGGCGGGATCGCGCCCGTGCTGGGGTCGGTGGCGCAGGACCTCGGCGTGTACGTGGAGCCGAACGTGTGGCTGGAGCATCCGCTCTGACCTCGGCTATCGTGGTGGTGTGTGCACTCGTCGGCAGGAGCTCGTGACGCCGATCTTCGGCGACCACTCCTACCGGTGTGACTTCTACGGCTGACGACGTCTTCCGTCCCCGTTCGAACGTCACCCACAACCGAAGAGGAACACAGTCATGCCCGAAACCCATCCCGCCACGGCCTGGGCTCTCAAGCACATGCCGCTCACCGCGCAGGCGGTCGCCGAGCTGACCCCGGTGCTCGCCGGCAAGCGGCTGGCGATGTGCCTGCACGTCGAGCCGAAAACCGCCGCGCTGGTCACGCTGCTCGTGCGCGCCGGCGTCGACGTGCGGCTCACCGGCTCGCCCGGCACCACCCACGACGACGTCGCGGACGCCCTGGGTGAGCTGGGCGTCGCCGTGTTCACCCGCCGCGGTGACGGCGAGGCCGAACACGCCCGCAACATCGAGCGCGTGCTCGAGGTCGAGCCCGACCTCACGCTGGACAACGGCGGCGACCTCACCGTTTCGCTCCTCGGCTCCGGCACGCCGGCGGGTTATCTCGGCGGCACCGAGGAGACGACCACGGGTGGAATCCGGCTGCGCGAAACGAAAGCGCGGCTCGGCAAGCCCGTGGTCGTGATCAACGACTCGCGGCTGAAGCTCCTGGTGGAGAACGAGTTCGGCGTCGGGCAGAGCGTGGTGCAGGGCTTCCTCAACGCCACCAACCTCATGGTGCCGGGGACGCGGGTCGCGGTGCTCGGTTACGGACCGTGCGGCAAGGGCGTTGCCGACACGTTGAGCCGGCTCGGCGCGCGCGTTGCGGTCTGCGACACCGACCCGATGCGCGCGCTGGAAGCGATCCTCAACGGCCACAGCATCGGTACTGCCACCGAGGTCGTGGCCGACGCGCAGCTGGTGTTCACCGCCACCGGCGACCCGGGCGTGCTGGGCGCGGCCGAGTTCGCGGCGTTGCGCGACGGCGCGGTACTCGCCGGCGTCGGGCATTTCGCGTGGGAGATCGACCGGGCGGTGCTCGCCGAGAAAACCGTCCGCACCGTCGAGTACGGCGCACCTTCGCGACGCACGGGCCACGTCCTCGACGACGGCCGCGAGATCGTGCTGCTCGACCAGGGCCGGATGCTCAACCTCACGGCCGCCAACGGAAACTCCATCCAGGCCATGGATCTCGGCCTCACGCTGCAGGCCCGGAGCCTCGCTGCCGTCGCCGCGGGCGGCCTGGCCGCCGAGGTGCAACCCTGCCCGCGGACGTGGAGCACCGCATCGCGACCGACCTCGTGGCCGCGTTGCGCTAGCTACTTCTCAAGGCCCGGCGGCAGGAAACCGTGCTCGGACAGGTCGAACCAGTTGCCTTCCGGGTCGATCGCGCGGTACTCGGCGAACGGACGGTCCCCGCCGCGCAGCACCGGTCGGGGAACGCCCGCTTCGGCGAGCTTGTCTGCGATGGGCGAGATTTCCGCGACCTGGAAACCGAAGTGGTTGAGGCCGGTGGCGACGTCGCCGTCGAGCTGCTGCTGGATGAGCGCCAGGTTGAGGTAGCCGTCGGTCACGAAGTGGCTGCCGTCGGGGTCGGTGTGGAACAGCTCCATGCCGAACTGCTCGCAGTAGAACGCGGCCATGCGCTTCGCGTCCTGTACGACGAAGGCGAGATGACGCAGGCGGGGGCGGGTCATGCGGTGGGTCCCTTCGGGATCATGCTGTGAAAAGCGGTGATCGTCGGTTCGCCGTCGTGGCGGACCACGGCTTGCGCGTGCGTCACCACGCCGGCGGGCCCGATCTCCGATGTTGCGTGCACGAGCGAAAGCTCCGGCGACAGGCGACGGATCAACGTGACTTCGGCGGACAACGTGGTGCCGCGGTACGCCGTGGCGAACAGCTGCGCGTGGCCCGTTTCCACGGCTTCGCGGCCGACGAGCGCTTCGCCGCGCACGTTGACGAAGTGGACGTCGGACGCGAAGACGGAAGCGAACTGCGTTGCGTCCCCGCGCGCCCAGCCGTCGGCCATGGTGCGCCAGAGCGCGCGAAACGACTCGTTCACGCCGCCACCATCCCTACGCGCAGTGGCAGCGATTCGCAGTCGCCGTTCCACGCGGCCAGCGAGTAGTAGAACTCGCCGTGCCGGCGTTCGAGGTAACAGACGACATTGAGCGGCCAGCCCGCGCTGCGGAAGACGTACGCGTCCATCGGCGTCGGGCGTTCGCTCAGCGGGCGGCCGCGTTCGCATTCGGGCCCGAGGCGATGCCAGTCGGGGTGCAAGTGGACCGAGCCGAGCACGTCCAGACCGCGCGCGCCGGCCTCGCGTGTGATGCGCAGCAGGTCGGTGGGGTCGAGCCACCACGCGCGCACCGAATTCTCATACGCGGGGCCGAATTTCGGCACGATCATGGTCGCGAAATCTTCGCGTGCGCTCGGGTCGGTGACCCGCGCGTTGCGGCCGAAGGCGAGGTCCGAGACGATCAGCGCGTCTTCGGCGCAGGTGCCGAGCAGCACGGCGAAACACGGTCTCGGTTCTTCGGGCGTGATGAACGCGTATTCGATGGCTGCGGCGTCGAGGAACCGCTGCAGCACTTCTTCGGAGAACAGCACGGGAAGCTTCGTTTTCCCGATGAGCGGAACGGGGACCAGAGATGTCACGCCCGGCACCGTAACCAGGCGCGATGCGGTGTGGCCATGCTCATCACGGGTTCGGCCCTATTGCATCCGGCGATAATGTTTTCCCCATGCGCCTGGAAATCCGGCACCTCGAGCTCGTGGTCGCGATCGCCGAGGCGGGCAGCCTGCGCAGAGCCGCGGCCCGCCTGCACCTCACGCAACCGGCGGTGACCACGCAGCTCAAGCGGATCGAGCAGTTCCTCGGCGGATCGCTGTTCGTCCGTTCGGCTGAAGGCGTGCTGCCCACCCACACCGGCACGGAGCTGGTGCGCGACGCGCAGAAAGTGCTGCACGGCTTCGACGCCCTGCAACGCGCGGCGCGCGTCATCGCGCAACACGAAGCGGGCGTGCCCGTGCGCGTCGGCGGGATTCCGGCGCAGCAGTTCAGCCTGCTGGTGAACACGTTGACGACCATGCTGCCTCGGCGCGAAGTCACCAGCCGAACGATCCGCGAAACCAGCGCGCTGACGGCGTTGCTGCGCTCGGGTGAGCTCGACGTCGCCGTGATGCGTGCGTTCCCGAGTTTCCCCCTGATCCCGCCCGACGGCGTCGAGCACCGCTTGCTGCTGCGCGAGCCGTTGTTCATCGGCGTCGCGGAACACCACGCCTTGGCCGCGCGCGGAGAGGTCGCGCTGGCCGACCTGGCGGGCGAGAAGTGGGTGATGCCCGACCCGGACGACAGCGGGATGAACGAGTTCTTCGCCCGCACCTGCGCGTCGGCCGGCTTCGACCAGCGCATCACACACCTGACGAACGAAGCGCACGTCGCGTTCGCCCTCACTGCCGAGGGCCGCGCGATCTGCCTGCTCTACCCCATCGGCACCGACCGCACGGGCATCGCGACGGTGTCGCTTACCGGCACCCCGCTGTATCGTGAGCTCGTCCTCGCGTGGCGCACCGACTCCCCGATCGCTTCGCTGGTGGACGAGATGTGTGCCAAGATCGACGCCGGGTACCTCGCCCTGGTCGAGGACTCGCGGTTCTACCGGAAGTGGTGGCACGAAGGCGGTTCCGCGTTCTCGCTACCGCTGTGAAGTCGTTGCCGTGAAGGAGTTGCCATGCCGATCAGAGGTCTGAACCACGCCGTGCTCTGGGTCCGCGACGCCGCCCGCAGCTGCGCCTTCTACGTCGACGTCCTGGGCTTCCGCGCGGTGCACACCTCGGACCGCGCCGTCTTCCTCCAGGCCCCGGACTCCCACAACGACCACGACCTGGGCCTCTTCACCCTCCCGGACGCCACCGCGGCCCCTTCGGGTTCCGTCGGCCTCTACCACCTGGCGTGGGAAGTCCCCACCCTCGCGGACCTCCAGACCTACCTCGACGCCCTCACCGCCGCGGGCGCTCTCGTCGGCTCCACCGACCACGGCACCACGAAAGCCCTCTACGCCAAGGACCCGGACGGGCTGGAGTTCGAGATCTGTTGGCTCGTGCCGCAGGCGCAGATCACGGACATCTCCCGCTTCGGGGCCGACACGCCTGGTGAGTCGGCCCGCATCCCGGCCTGAGGTCACTCCGCCGGCTAGAGCACGTAGGAGAACCGGCGGATCACCGGAACCCACTTCTGGAAGTGGGCCAGGCCGTCCACTTGCAGCGCAGCCGAAACCTGGGCAAGCCCCCGGTACATCCGAAGCCAGTCTCGTGTTTCTTCTTCGCCCAGGACGCCGACGATCGCGTTCCGCCACCGCTCGCCCTCGCGCCGGGGCTCGCAATCCGCGACGAACTCGGCCCACGTCGCTTCGCTCGAGCGGCGGGCCAGACCACCGCGGATCGACCGGCTCGCGTCTGCCGGGCCGCCCAGCGCCATGCCCAGCAGATGGGCCGGCGCGGTCAGCAAGCCGAGCAGCGCGACGACCACCTGGTACTCACCGGGTTCCCCGTCTTCGCCGAGGAACCGCGACGCCTCGGACAGATCCCGGGTCGAGCGGAGCATCCGGTACAGGTTGAACAGCCGTTTGGCCTCGCGCGGCGTGGCGACCAGCCGGTCCAACGAGGACAGTAGTTCGATCTCCCGGTCGGTGAGCGGACGTGGCGGTTTCACGGCGCGCTCGGGCCGCCGTCGCCTGTCCACTTCGGACCCTACTTCGACGTCCGGAACGGCCTGCCGCACAACAGGCGATCGGAGCAGCGGCTCGGGCACGGATCGGTCTTCGATGCTCTCTTCCGGCACGAGCGAGCGCAGCAATCGGCGCAGGCTTCCCGACGACATGCCAGGCAGAACCAGCGGCAAGTTGATGATCTTCTCCAGGTAGTCCTCGGGCGTCACGTGCCCGCCGGCGGGCGTCTCCGCGAGGATCTCGTCGTAGTGGCTGCTCAGCGACCGCACCAGCCACCGGGGGTCGACCCCGACCACCACCACGAACAGCTCCAGCGCGAGCAGCAGGTGGACTGCCTCGAGCACCTCGACCACCTGCCGCGAGCTGCACCGGTCGAGGGCGTCGATGTACAGCACGATCCGGTCGATCGCCTTGCCACCCGGCTCGGGATGCGCTCGCCAGTCGGCCATCAGTTCGACGAGCTGCTCGAAGTCCTTCCGGATCGTCGAGACGAGGCCGAGGTTGCGGCGGTAGGAGTCGTCGCGCGCGCGTTCGGCGAGAAACGTATAGAGGCTCCGGCCCGGCGTCAGCTCGGTCAGCCGGCGACCGAGCTCACCGACGCGAGCCACGACCTCGTCCAGCTGTGCCTCGGCGACCCGTTGATCGGCCTCCGTCCTGCGGATCTCGTCCAGCAACCCGGCGACTTCCGGCGAGGCCTGGTCCATCCCGCTGCGCAGCTGGTCGCCGAGCTCGCGCAGCGCCTGGATTCCCGATCTGGCCCGGCCAGGAACGCGATCCCGGTGCCGGCCAGCGCGGCGAACCCGGCGCCCGCCGCAGTCAGCCACTGCCATGCGGCCGGCGCGACTACGGCGACGAGGAAGCCCACCAGCAGGATGACCGCGGCCGCGGCCAGCGCGACCTTGCCCCAACGGTCCTTGGGCGATCTCCGCAGCGCGTCGGCCTCGGTCAGCGCGCCACGCAGCTGCTCGACCAGCAACGCGCCTTGCTCGGCCTCGTCCTGCACGCCGAGGTGCCGCCACACCTGCGGTGAACCCGCCAACGCGTGGACAAGGGCTTTTCCCGTGGTTTCGCGTTTTGAAGTGGCCTTGTCGACGTCGGCCTGGAGCTTGGCGACTGCGGTCTGCGCCTGGTCCTTCGCGTCCTCGAGTTCCTTGGCCTGCCCGAGCCGTCCGCTGAGCTCTTGTCGCAGCTTCATCCGACGTTCCTGCGCGCTCGGGCCGGGTCCGGCGAGCTGGCGGAAGATCTCGTCGCCGAGGCTGGCCCACAGGTTGGTGTCGGCGTAGTGCCAGGCGTTGAAGCCGATCTGGACGACCTCGTGCGTGTAGGCGGGGTTGCCGGAGCCCGCCAGCCGGTTCACCTCTTCCCGCAGCAGTCCCATGAAGTAGCTCTTGCCCGACCCCCACTCGCCGAAAATCCCGACGGACAACGGCAACGGGGTGCTGCGATCGGCGATCACCGTCGCCATCATGGACACGTACGGCGCGACCCCGAGGCGGTCGCGCTCGAGCGGAATCCCGACGTTGGGGTCGACCCGGTCACTCGAAACGCCCCCGGCCAGCTCGGCCGCACACGTCTCGCCGCTCCAGGCCGCTCGGATCGCGGCTTCCGTCGCGCTGTCGCGGCAAAGGAAAACAAGTCGTCGGAGACCTCCGTCGTCGGCGCCTTGAAGCGCCTTCACCGCCGCAGGAATGGCCACGGCAGCAACGGCGTCCGGCTCGAAACCGAGGCTGCCCGCGCCCAGCAGCGGCAAGCCCAACGCGACCGCGCCCGCGTTTGCCGCCGTCTGCACGACGGCTTCGGTGGACGTTGCGATCGCAGGCAGCGTCGGGTCTTGGAAGGAACCACCGTCGTGGGGTGTCGCGAGCAGTACGAACCTCAGCGAACCGGAGACCGTGTCGCGCAGATCGAGGACCTGCGGCAGCTCCGGCGTGATCGAGTCGTAGGCGATCGCTTCCCAGTTAACGTCGGGAAACTCCCGGCTGACCGCGTGCCCGAGGGTGCCGAGCGTGCCGCCGACGGAAATCACGATGGCGTCGACACCGGCTTCCCACGGCCGATCCGTGCGCGCCACGTGACACGAAACCGCGCCCGCTGAGCCGAGGTAGCCCGGTTCCCCTGCCATATCAGCGTGCGGCCTCCCCGTCGCGACCTGACCTTGGCGATCAGCCTAGCCCGCGCAACGGTGTCACCGCCTCATCCGGAGATCCTCCGACGGATCCGCATACATCGGCGGACAACCACCCTCGACCACTTCCGGCCGCAACTCGTAATGCCACGGCTCATTCCGGTAGATCTGGCACAACCCATCCCGAACACCGTGCTCCGACAGCCAGGTCCCGGCCGTCGGCGGCCCGACGTCCACCGCGTGCCCGACACGTGAGCGGATGTATCCGGAGCAGCCACCCAGCGCGCGGCTTCAGCCGCAGACGCCGTACCGCGCCACGGCGTCTGCGAGCAGCCACTCCTGGTACTCCGGTGACCGCCACCCGCCGTTGACGAAGATCTCGACACCCTCGGCAGCAGCATCGGTCGCGGCCCAGCGCAGGACGGCCAGCAAGGCGGGATCGAGATTCACCACGTCGGCGGCCCATCGAAGGCCGTCACCGGAACGGGGACGGCGCCGTGCGACTGGGGCGGCCGGATTTCGAGCGAGGCATGCGGCCTGTGAAAGCAGCGCGGTGTTGCCGGCACGTTCGAGGTTTTCGATATACCACTCCTCCAGCGGCACGTAGTCCGCCGAACTGCTCGACAGTTGCGGCAAGCCGACCGACCCTTTCACCCCGGGAGCAGATGAGGATGCCGCCTCCACCAAGCTCATGAAGCTTCCCGACATCGACGAAGCAGCCAAGCAGTACCAGGATGGCCACTGACCTCCAGACCACGCTCGGCGACCGGATACCCGCGCTCAAGCAGTGGACCGCGACGAACGAACAGATCCGAGCAGCATGCGGCAACGACTACCCGGGCATCGGCTCAGCGGGCGAAGACCTCAGCCTCGAGAACTACGTCGTGCCCGTCAAGCTGCCCGATGCCGCCAACGAACGCGCACTCACCATCGTCGGCACCACCGCGGCGAAGGACGGATTCACAGCCCAGCCACAATGCCTGCACGACGCCCCAGGCTCGCACGACGCCTTCTTCCACAACCAGACCGACGCCAGCTCAAACCAGTTCTGCGCCGACAAGCAAACCCTCATCGGGATCACCATCGGCTGCCACCTCACCGTCGCGACCAAAAAGCTCGGCCAGCTTCCGCCGGCACCCACCTAACGCAACCACTGCGGGGCCCGGGGGCGAAGCCCTCCCGGGCGGGGCCTGGGGTTACACCCCAGAAAACAAAACGGAGCGAGTCGGTCGGCGTTTTCCGCCAACACAACTCGCCCCGAATTACGTGGAGCTGAGGGGAATCGAACCCCTGACCTTCTCGATGCGAACGAGACGCGCTACCAACTGCGCTACAGCCCCTCAGAGGCGCGAGCCCCTTGTTCAGTGCTCGTAGAGCGTATCAGCCGCCCCAAGAGCACCGAACGCCGGGGGTCACTCCCCGACCGCCCGGCGGTACGGGCTGGTCCCGGGCTCGTCGAGCTCCTCGAAGGCCGGGTCTTCGTCGTCCAGGTCGACCACGACGGCCTGGCGGCGGATGCGGGACATGGGTGATGGCTTGCGTTCCACGATCTCGCGGGGCGTGGGGGAAACGACCTCGACGTGGTCATCTTCCTCCGAAGCGACCGGAGCCGGAGCGGAGGCCGAAGCGGCAGGATGCTCCGTACGGCGCGGTGCCGGAAGAGGCTCCCGAGCTTCCCGTCCCTCCCGCGCATACCGCGCCATGCGCCGCTGCCGGATGTCGTTTTCGATGCGGACCTGGCGGCGCAGGTACACGAGGTACCCGACCAGGATCAGGTCCACGACGGCGTTGCCCCACCACACCACGGACATCACGAAGCCCGCGAAGGCGGCCGACGCGACGGCGAGGATCAGCAGGATCACCACGATCCGCTGGCGGAACGCGTACTTCGCCCGCGCGGCGATCTCCGCCGCCTCCGGGTCGAAGCCACCGCGGCCGGGTCGGTAGCCGGGGCGCGAGCGGGCGGGCTCGTCGCGCACGTCGGCGGCCGGCTGAGGCAGCGGCTCGGGTTCCGGTTCTTCCTCTTCGAGGTCGGCGTCGAGCTCCGCCTCGAGTTCGGCGAGGTCGTCCTCCACCGAAGGTTTCGCACTTTCGGACACGGCGAACTCCTCCTGTCCTTCGTTGCGAGCTCCCCCGCTGCGCACGACGCGCGCTGCGAGCGCGGACGACGGCGTCCGTGCGACCTGCTGGCGCTTGCGAGCCACCATGGGCACGAGAACGACGAGCCATGCCGCGGCGAGCGCGACGATGATCACCGAGCTGGGCATCTCCCGTCACCTCCCCCGATCCTCTGCTGTAGTCACGCTAGCCACAACAGTCACACAGGAGACGCAGACTCGCCGGGTCCGATCACGAAATTGCCTCACCGGATTAGGTGAATCTCACAGTATGTGGTAAAGCGTGATCGGAACCCGACCCCTAGTCACCATCAGAGCAGGTCGGCGCGCCCCATGGCCACGAGCCGGGAGACGAGGCCGTCGCCGATCTCCTCTTTCGTCACGGCGAAGCAGAGGTGGTCGCGCCAGGCGCCGGCGACGTCGAGGTAGCGCTCGAAGAGGCCCTCTTGCCGGTAGCCGGCCTTGGTGAGAACGCGGATGCTCGCGTTGTTCTCCGGCCGCACGGTCGCCTCGAGCCGGTGCAGGCCGGACGCTTCGAAGGCGTGATCCGTCACGAGGGCCACGGCCGCCGTCGCGACCCCGCCGCGCACGATGTCCGACGACACCCAGTACCCGATCCAGGCCGATCGCAGCGAGGCGCGGATGACGTTACCCACCGTGATCTGGCCCGCGAACTTTCCGTCGACCGTGATCGTGAACGGCAGGCACTGCCCGCGCCGCGCGAGGCCTCGCAGGGCCGCCCACTGCGAGGGCCACGACCAGAACGCATTGCGGTCGGGCCACGGCCCGATCCCCGTCGGTTCCCACTGCTCGAGGTGCTCGCGGTCGCGCAGGCGGATGCGGCTCCACTCGCCGGCGTCGCGCAGCCGCACGGGCCGCACGCCGACGACCCCGGCCGGCACGCGCAGCCCACCGAGCTTCGCGGGCCAGCCCGGGTGGCGGCTTTCGACCGGATACGAGTACGAGCCCACTACGCCCGCTGCGCGAGGAACGTGACCTTCACCTGCTCGCCCGCGGCCACCTCGGTGAGGTCCTCGTCCACGGTGATCAGGCAATTCGCCTCCGCCAGCGACGCCAGCAGGTGCGCACCCGACGTGCCGAGCGGCTGCACGAGGTACTCGCCGTTGGCCTCGTCGCGCAGCAGCTGGCCACGCAGGTAGCCGCGCCGGCCCTTCGTCGACGTGATGGGCGACAACAGCCGCGCGCCGACGATGCGCCGGTGCGGGTTGCGCGTGCCGCGCGCGGCGCGGATCAGCGGCCTGACCAGGACCTCGAACACCACCAGGGCGCTCATCGGGTTGCCGGGGATGAGGAACGTCGGCACCGAGTCCGGGCCGAGCCGCCCGAAGCCCTGCACGGAGCCCGGATGCATCCCCACGCGCGTCATGTCGATGTGGCCGAGGTCGGCCAACGCGGCGTGCACCTCGTCGCCCGAAGCGCCGCCGGCGCCGCCCGCGACCACCACGATCTCCGACATCAGCAGCCGACCCTCGACGATCTCGCGCAGCCGCTTCGGGTCGCTCGGCACGATGCCGACGCGGCTCACCTCTGCGCCGGCATCGCGGGCGGCCGCGGCCAGTGCGTAGGAGTTGACGTCGTAGACCTGCCCGACGGACGGCGTGCGGTCGACGTCCACGAGCTCGTCGCCCACGGAAACGATCGACACGCGCGGACGCGGGTAGACCAGCACCTTCGCACGTCCGACGGCGGCGAGCAGGCCCACCTGCGCGGACCCGATGGTGTCGCCCTTGCGCACGGCAACGTCACCGATCTGCACGTCTTCGCCCGCGCGGCGCACGTACGCCGCCGAGGGCACGGACTTGTGCACGGTGAGCTTGGCCTGGTGCCCGTCGGTGTAGGCGGTCGGCACGACGGCGTCGGCGAGCGTCGGCAGCGGCGCGCCGGTGTCCACGCGCACCGCCTGGCCCGGCTGCAGCCGCCGCGGCTGGCGGGAGCCGGCCTGGATCTCGCCGACCACCGGCAGCTGCACCGGCTCCTCCCCGGCGGCGCGGACGTCGACGCTGCGCACCGCGTAACCGTCCACGGCGGCCTGGTCGAAGCCGGGCAGGGCGTGCTCGGCCACCACCTCCTCCGCGCACAGCAGGCCCTGTGCCTCGGAGATCGCCACGCGGACCGGCTGCGGCCGGACGGCGGCGTCCAGCGTCAGCGCGATCTGCGCGTCGACAGAGCGCAGCTCCGCCTCCGCGGGTTCCGGGGCCTCTTCGGCCGGGGCAGCGTCGAGGGAGTCCGTCATGGGCGTTCGGTCCCGATCCGTTCGGTCAGCCACGTCCGTAACGATGGCCCGTATTCGGGCGTTTCAAGCGCGAAATCGACGGCGGCGCGCAGGAAACCACCCGGATTGCCCAGGTCGTGTCGGCCACCGCGGTGCACGACCACGTGGACGGGGTGTCCTTCCTTGATCAGCAGGGCCACCGCGTCGGTCAGCTGGAGCTCGCCGCCGGAGCCCGGCTCGATCCGGCGCAGCGCGTCGAAGATCGCCCGGTCGAGCAGGTAACGCCCGGCGGCCGCGTAGGTCGACGGTGCCTCTTCCGGCCGCGGCTTCTCGACCATGCCGTGAACCTGCTTCACGTCGGGGTCGTCGGTGTCGGAGACGTCGAACACGCCGTAGGGCGAGATCTGCTCCTTGGGGATGTCGAACGCGCAGAGCACGCTGCCGCCGTGCTGCGCGCGCACTGCCGACATGCGGTTGAGCACGCCGGTGGGCAGCACGAGGTCGTCGGGCAGCAGCACGGCGACGGCCTCGTCCTCGTCGGTCAGGTTCGGCTCGGCCTGCGCGACGGCGTGGCCCAGCCCCAGTGCCTGCTCCTGGATGGCGACCTCGACGTCGAGCAGCCGCGACCCGCGGCGCACCTTCTCGAGCAGCTCGGTCTTGCCCTTCGCCTCGAGCGTCTTCTCCAGCTCGGGCTGCGCCTCGAAGTACTTGACCACGGCGTCCTTGCCGGGCGAGGTCACGATCACCAGGCGTTTCGCCCCCGCGGCCGCGGCTTCGCTCGCGACGAGCTCGATCCCCGGTGTGTCGACCACGGGCAGTAGCTCTTTCGGCACCGCCTTCGTGGTCGGAAGGAACCGGGTCCCGAGTCCGGCCGCAGGCACGATGGCTGTTCTGAACGTCTGGGAGGTTGAGGCGCCCGTCATGGGCGCAAAGCCTAACGTGGTCGCATGCTGGCACCGGGCAATGAGCACCTGAGCAAGGCGGAGTGGCGTGCACGAGTTCTTCAGGCGCGCGCCTCAGTGAGCCCTTCGGAGCACGCGGCGGAGGCCGAGGCGCTGGCTTCCGTGGCCGCCTCGGTGGCGGCGGCGACGGTGTGCGCGTACGTGCCGTTCGACACCGAGCCGGGCTCCGTTTCGCTGCTCAACGCGCTGGTCAAGGCCGGTTCCCGGGTGTTACTGCCGGTGATCCCCGACGTCGTCGGGCCGCTGGACTGGGCCGTCTACACGGACGAGTCGAACCTCGTGCCCGGCCGGCTGCGCGGCATCCTCGAGCCGTCGGGGCCGAGGCTGGGCGTCGACGCCGTGTCGGAGGCCGACGTGGTGCTGGTGCCGGCGCTCGCCGTGGACCGCCGCGGGGTGCGGCTCGGACGTGGCGCTGGTCACTACGACCGTTCGCTCACTTCGGGCGATGCGGACCGGTTCGCGGTGGTCCGGGCCGAGGAACTGGTGGATTCGCTCCCAGGTGAGGCTCACGACGTCCCGATGACCGGGGCATTGACCCCCACCGGTCTGGTCCGGTTGCCCACTGCCGCAGTGATGTGAGCCAGGGGGAATTGCGCACGGGGAATGCCGTCCAGCACAATCGGGTTAGCACTCTTGTCTCACGAGTGCCAGCGCATGAAGGAGCTCCAGTGCCCACGTACCAGTACGCCTGCAAGGAATGCGACCACCGCTTCGAGGCCGTGCAGTCCTTTTCCGACGCCAGCCTGACCGTCTGCCCCCAGTGCTCCGGTCCGCTGCGCAAGGTCTTCAGCTCGGTCGGCGTGGTCTTCAAGGGCAGCGGGTTCTACCGCACCGACTCGCGTGACTCGTCGAAGTCCTCGACCGCGGCCGCCACGCCGGCGAAGTCCGAGACCAAGACGGAGACCAAGAGCGAGTCGAAGACGGACTCTTCATCGTCCTCCTCGACCACGACGAAAACGGCCTCGACCGCGTCCTGACTCCCTGGGTTATCCACAAGGGGGTAGTTGTCCACAGGTCGCGGAAGTTCCTCTTTCCGCTGGTCACCACCGTCCCTAACGTCGGTTCCGTGCGGCATCGCGCCGCACGGGGACCGACGAGGGGACGACCGTGGACACTCTGCTCAACCGCCTGACCGATCTGCACTTGCTGCGCGGCAGGCGCGCCCGGCTGCTTCGCCGGTTCCTGGCCGCGGCTCTGCTGCTGGCCGGCTTGCTCCTCCTTCTGCACCCCGCTTCCGCTCGTGGTGCGCCTTCCACAGCCACAGTGGTGGCCGCGCGGGACCTGCCCGTGGGCTCCGTGCTGCGCGCCGCCGATCTCAGGCTGGCCGACCTTCCCGACGACGTCCGGCCCGCCGGCGCGCTCGGCGACGTCGGCGTGGCCGTGGGCCGGTTGCTGTCCGGCGCCGCGCGGGCAGGGGAGCCGCTGACAGACGTCCGCCTGCTGGGAACGGCCCTCCCCGCCAAAGGGGACTCCGGCACGGTCACCGTCGCCGTGCGGCTCGCCGACGCGGGCGTCGCGGAGCTGCTGCGGCCGGGTCAGCACGTCGGCGTCGTGGCGGCTCCCGATGCCACACACACCGCCGCTGAGCTGGTGAAGGACGCCACGGTGGTCACCGTGCACCGTCCCGAAGGCGGGGGTCAGGGGGTGATCGCACCCGACCACGGCCCGTTGGTGCTCCTCGCGCTGCCCGTGAGCGTTGCCACCGAGGTCGCCGCGACGTCGCTGGAACGACCGGTTACGGTTACTCTCCGCTAACCCGTCCCTGTTCCGATGGGCGACGGCACCCCCGTAGAACCTCTCGAGGAGTGGCACATGCTGAAGGGCTTCAAGGACTTCCTGATGCGCGGAAACGTCGTGGACCTGGCGGTCGCGGTCGTGATCGGCGCCGCGTTCACCGCGATCGTCACCGCGTTCACCAACGGCTTGATCAAGCCGCTGATCAACGCCATCGGGGGTAGTGATGCCGCGCAGGGCCTCGGGTTCTACATCTTCGATTCGAACAGGGGCACATTCCTGGACTTCGGGTCCGTGATCAACGCGGCGATCAACTTCGTGATCGTGGCCGCCATCGTGTACTTCCTGTTCGTGCTGCCCGTGAAGCACCTTCAGGAGCGCCGCAAGCGCGGCCAGGAGCCGGGTCCGGCGGAGCCCACCGACGTCGAGCTGCTCACCGAGATCCGCGACCTGTTGCGGGCGCAGGCCACCAAGTCGGACGCCTGAGGGTCAGCGGTCGTGGTGCGGTGGCCGGTTCTCCAGGTACCAGGAGTCCGGGGTGTCCCCGCTCAGCCCTCGCTCGTCCGAGGTGGTCTCGGGCAGCACGTCACCGAAGATCTCGTCGACCCGGCGGCGCTCGGCCGCGGGGTCGCGGGGACGGCGTTCTTCACGTGGCATGACCCCATCGTCCCACTCGCTGTTTGACAACTGCACAGAGAGACGCGAATCGCCCGGCCCACGTGGTGACGGGCCAGGCGCAAGAGGGGTTCAGACCTCGTCGAGGCCGGAGAGCTCGTCGATCACGTGCGGCACGAGCGACGACAGGGTGGCCATGCCGTCGCGCACCGCGGCGCGCGAGCCGGCGAGGTTGACGACCAGCGTGCTGCCCGAAACGCCCGCGAGGCCGCGGGAGATCCCGGCGTCGACCGCGCCCGCGGCGAGGCCCGACGCGCGCAGCGCCTCCCCGATGCCCGGAATCGGCCGGTCGAGCACGCCGGCCGTGGCGTCGGGCGTGCGGTCGCGTGGCGACACCCCGGTGCCGCCGACGGTGATCACGAGGTCGGCACCACCGATCACCGCGGTGTTGAGCGCGTTGCGGATGCCGGCGGTCTCGGCCTCGACCACCACGACGCCGTCGACGATGAAGCCGGCCTCTTCGAGCAGCTCGGTGACGAGCGGTCCGGTGTTGTCCTCGTGCTCGCCGTGGGCGACCCGGTCGTCCACGATCACCACGAGGGCCCGGCCCAGCCGCTGTGCGCTCCGTTCCATGCCGACACCGTATCCGGTGACGGCACCCGCCCGCCGCCGTGGGCGGGTGATTCCTGACGATTCGGTGACGTGGTCCGGCGGGAACGGGCGTGGTCCGGTCCGCGCGCCCTAGCGTCGGCGGTGTGCGAGTACTGATCACCGGTGGAGCCGGGTTCATCGGGTCCCACGTCGCGGACCAACTGGCCGACGAGGGCGACGAGGTCGTGGTGCTGGACACCCTCCTGCCCACTGCCCACGGCACGGCGACACCGCCGAAGTACACGGGCCGCCACCGGTTCGTGCGCGGCGACGTCACGGACCCGGACGAGGTCGCCGAGCTGCTCCAGGGCGTCGACGCGGTTTGCCACCAAGCGGCCGTCGTAGGGCACGGCGTCGATCCGTCGGACGCGCCGTCGTACGCGCTGAACAACGACTACGGCACAGCTGTGCTACTGGCCGGGATGCACGCGGCCGGGGTCCGCAAGCTCGCGCTCGCGTCGTCGATGGTGGTCTACGGCGAGGGCCGCTACTCGTGCCCGCGCCACGGGATCGTGCCGCCTTCGCCACGGCGGCAGTCCGATGTGGACGCCGGACGGTTCGAGCCCACGTGCGGCGACTGTGGCGTGGAGCTGCATTGGCAACTTGTGCCCGAAGGTGCACCGCTTCTACCCAGAAGTACTTACGCCGCAACGAAACTGGCGCAGGAGCACCTCGCCGGCGCGTGGGCGCGGCAGACGGGCGGCACGGTGTGGGCGCTGCGCTACCACAACGTGTACGGCCCGCGCATGCCGCAGAACACGCCGTATGCCGGTGTGGCCTCGTTGTTCCGTTCGTCGCTCGAGCGCGGTGAGGCGCCGACCGTGCTGGAGGACGGGCGGCAGCAGCGGGATTTCGTCCACGTGCACGACGTCGCGCGCATCAACGCCCTGGCGCTGCACGCCGAAGGGCCGAGCGGCAACATCACGCCGCTCAACGTCTGCTCGGGTGACCCGCACACGGTGGGCGACCTCGCAAGGGAGTTGGCGCGCGCGTACGGCGGACCGGAGCCGCGGATCGTCGGCGGCGCGCGGCCCGCGGACGTCCGACATGTGGTCGCCGACCCCGCTCTGGCCAGGAAATTGCTGGGGTTCACGGCGGAAACCACGTTCGAGGAGGGCATCACCTCGTTCGCCACGGCGGAGTTGCGCGCCCCAGTCGGCGCCTGAGGCTCCGCTTGAGACGAAGGTCACTTCCCGGAGTTATTTCCGGGAAGCGTGATCTTGGTCGTGTGCATGCGGTCCATCGAGGTGGGGAACATCGAGATCCATGCGCTGGCCGACGGCCGGCGCCGGCGGCCGGCGCCGTTCTTCCCGGGACTCGACGCCGGAAGACATCCCGACGCGTTCGCTGAAGACGGCACCGTCCACGTGCCCACGGGTGCGTTCCTCCTCCGCGGCAACGGCCGGACGATCCTCGTCGATGCGGGCCTCGGCCCGCGCGAGATCGAGTTCCGGAAGGCCTGCGGCCCGACGACGGCGACATGGGCGCGGGTGGCGGCCTGCCCATCGCTCTCGCCGAGGCCGGGTGCTCACCGGCCGACGTCGACACGGTTCTGCTGACGCACCTGCACTCCGATCACGTCGGCTGGCCGGCGCCGCAGGGGAAGCCGTACTTCCCGAACGCCACGGTGCTCTACGGCGCGCAGGACTGGGCCGCACTCGTGGAGCCGGTCGGACGCCACGACTGGACGCGGATCGGGCTGGAAACCGTGCGCAGCCACGGACACCTGCGTGCACTGAACGGCGACGTGGAGATCGCGCCGGGCGTCATCGAGCGGCACGCGCCCGGGCACACACCGGGTCACTACGTCGTGGACATCACCGCGGACGACCGTCGTGTCGTGCTGCTCGGCGACGTGCTCCACACGCCGGCGCAGCTGGTCGACTCGAACATCCGGTTCATCAGCGACAGCGATCCGTCGCTCGCGATGCTGACCCGGCAGCAGTGGCTGCGCCAGGTCGCGGGCACCGACACGATCGTCGCGCCCGCGCACTTCCCGGGGATGCAGTTCTTCCGCGTGACCGCGGAACGGGCGGCGGAGCCGGTGGAGGCCGTCACCGCCGGCTGACCGGTCCGTCCACTGTGGTCGCCCGGTCAGACGCCCGCGGCGACCTTGGCCAGCGGCAGCCGGACCTCGAAGCGGCAGCCTGGGCCGTGGTTGTGCACGCCGATGTGACCGCGGTGGGCTTCGACGAGGCCCTTGGCGATCGCCAGGCCGAGGCCACCGCCGGAGGTCGTGCCGCTGCGGTCGGGGGTGCGGGCCTGGGTGCCGCGGAAGGCGACGTCGAAGACGCGGCCGATCTCGTCGTCCGGGATGCCGCCGCAGGAGTCGTCGACGGCGAGGATGGCCTGGTCGCCGTCGATGTCGAGCTGCACGGCGACCGTGCCGTCGGGCGGGGTGTGGCGGATGGCGTTGGAGACGAGGTTGCGCACGATTCGGGCGAGCTCCGGGTCGCTGCCGGACACGACCGGCCACGCGTCAGCGTTCTCCAGCACGCGCACGCGTTTGCGCTCGGCCACGGGTGACTGCGCGGCGACCGCGTCGCTCACGACGTCGCGCAACGGCACGGCGGACATCGTGAGTTCCAGCGCGCCCGCGGTGATGCGGGAGAGCTCGAACAGGTCGCCCACCATGCCCGAGAGCCGGGTGGTCTCACCGCCGATGCGCTGAGCGTAGTCGGCGACCTCGTGGCGCTCGGAAACCACGCCGTCGGCCAGCGCCTCGGCCATGGCCTGGATACCGGCAAGCGGACTGCGCAGGTCGTGACTGATCCAGGCGACGAGCTCGCGCCGGGACGCTTCGGCGGCGCGTTCGCGTTCGCGCGCCTCGCGTTCCCACACGCTGCGGCGCGCGATCACGCGGCCGAGCACGATCGCGGCGGGCACGGTGACGAGGGCGACGAGCAGGCAGACCAGCAGCTCCGTCATCAGGGCCTCGGTGAACATGAAGCCACTGATGCCGAGCACGCCGACGAGCAGGGCGACCACGGGGATGAGCACGAGCACCGTCATCGTGGTGGCCAGCGAGCCGTGGCGGAGCTTGTAGAGCACCAGCCCGCCGACCGCGGCCACCGGCAGCGCGAACAGCAGCGCGAACGGCAGGATGTGCAGGACGTGGCTGAACATCTCCAGGGCGGATTCACCGGCGTTGATCATGACTGCTCCCGGTCGTAGCGGTAGCCGACGCCCCAGACGGTGGCGACCCGCGTCGGCTTGGCCGGGTCGCGTTCGATCTTTTCGCGCAGCCGTCGCACGTGGACGGTCACCGTGGACTGGTCGCCGAAATCCCAGCCCCACACCTTCTCGAGCAGGTCGGCGCGGGAGAAGGCCACGCCCGGATGGCCGAGGAAGAACGCGAGCAGGTCGAACTCGCGCGTGGTCAGCGGCAGCTCCGCACCGGCGAGGGTGGCCTGGCGGGCGGTCATCTGCAGACGCAGGTCGCCGTCGACGAGCTCAGGCGCGGGTGGGGCGGCACGCGGCATGCGGGCGCGGCGCAGCACCGAGGCCACCCGCAACGCCAGCTCCTTGGGGCTGAACGGTTTGGTGACGTAGTCGTCGGCACCCAGCTGGAGGCCGGCGATGCGGTTCTCCTCCTCGCCGAGGGCGGTGAGCATCACGATGGGCACGTGACTCACCTGGCGCAGGCGCCGGCAGACCTCGAGGCCGTTGATGCCCGGCATCATCACGTCGAGCACCACGAGGTCGGGGTCGCGTTCGGCGAACAGCGCGAGGCCCGCGGCGCCGTCGCCCGCGACGTCGACCGTGAAGCCGGCGACCTCGAGGTAGCGGCGGACGACGTCGCGCACCGTCTCGTCGTCGTCGACCACGAGCACGCGTCCGGCCTGGTCCTCCATGCCTCACCTCACCAGCTCGTCAGAAGAAGATGGTTGACCGCCAATGCGGTCACCGCCTGCCCGGCCAGCCACCAGCGGCGGCCGGGTGCGGGCAACAAGGCCGTCATCGGCAGTAGCCACGCGCCGAACGGTAGCCAGATGCGTTCCACCTCCGCCTTCGACAGGCCGGACACGTCGGCGAACACGATCGTGACCACGGCGGCGATGCCGAGCAGCAGGACCGGATCGCGCAGCAGGCAGCGACGCGACTCGGGCAGGAACGCCCCGGTGACCCCGCGGCGAGCAGCGGCGACCACCGCCGGGCCGGCAGCGACGGCGACGGCGGCCAGGTCGGCCCACACCCAGTACGAGTATGGCCGAAGCATGGCGATGCCCTGGTAGTAGCGCTCGACGACGAGGTGATAGCCGTCGAGCCACCAGAAGCCGGCCAGCGCGAAGGCGGCCACCACGACCAGCGCGCCGACCACCGCGAGGGCGGCGGCGCGCCACTGGCGGCCGAGCACGGCGACGGCGATCGCAACGAGGCCGAGCAGCACGAGGCCGTAGGAGAGGAAGGCGCCGTAGCCGAGGAGCACGCCCGCCGCCAGCGCGGTGGGCACGGCGTAGCGGCGGCCGTGGGTGAAGCCGACCGCGGCCAGGGCGAGCAGTGCGATGCCGGTGGCCATGACGCCGGCGAAGAGGCCGTCGGCGGAGACGCCCAGCCACACCGCACCCGGGGAGAGCACGGCGAAGGGCAGCACGGCGCGGGCGGCGCTCCGGCGGCCGAGCAGCGACACCGTGGCCGGCACGGCGACGGCCACGAGGGCGGCGACCAGGACCACGGCGGTGGAGGCCCAGGCGCCGCCGCGCAGGCCCAGGTGGTCGAGCCAGACGAACACCAACGTCGCGCCCGGCGGGTGGCCGGAGACGTGCGTGGTCCACGAGTTCGGCTGGAAGTCGAGGATGCGGGAGCTGAACTCGCGCAGGAAACGCGGGATGTCCGTGATGCCGGGCACCTCGTGGAGGTACTCCTGCGGGGTGGTCAGGCGGCCGGTGAAGCCGCGCGACCAGCCGTCGATCATCGCGAGGGAGAAGATCCAGGCGAGTGACGTCGCGTACCCGGCGGCGAGGGCCCGTCGCCAGGACAGCCGGGACGCGACCGCGGGGCCCCACAGGACCACGGCGGCCGCGACCAACACGGCGAACACCGAGCCCGGGCCCACGTGGGGCAGCCAGTGGGCGAAGATCGGCGCGGCGGGCGCGTAGATCACCACGCCGGAGTTCGGACGGTTGAAGTAGGCCCCGACGGCGGCCAAGGCGGCGACCAGCGCGAGGGCGGCGCCGACCGCGATCAGGTCGCCACGCGCGCCGGCGCGGCGGGGCTCGGGTGGTGGCGCGGGCGGCTCGGCGAGCCGGGCAGCCGAAGTCGACTCGCTCATCGACCGCACGATAACCCCGGTCGAGGCCTCTCACGGGCCCGGAAGAGGCAGCCGTGAGAACTCGGTAAGAACTGGGTACGCGTCATGATTCGGTAAGCACCGCAAGGCTTCCCGACCGTCCACTACGGACCTAGCGTACGCCCGGTGAGCGATCTTCAGGTAGACGTCGTGCTCCCGTGCCTCGACGAGGCGGGCGCGCTGCCCGCTGTGCTGGCCGCGCTGCCGGCGGGATTCCGCGCGATCGTGGTGGACAACGGCTCGTCGGACGGCTCGCCCGACGTGGCGGCCGCGCTCGGCGCGAAGGTGGTGGACGAGCCTCGCCGCGGGTACGGCGCGGCCGTGCACACGGGGCTCGAGGCCGCGACGGCGGAGATCGTGTGCTTCGCCGACGCCGACGGCTCCCTCGACCTCGGTGACCTGCCGCGCCTGGTGGCCGCGGTGGAAGGCGGCGCGGATCTCGCCGTGGGGCGCCGGGTGCCGACGCACGCGGGTGTGTGGCCGTGGCACGCGCGGGCGGGCAACGCCGTGCTGTCCCTGTTGCTGCGCAGCCGGGGGCTTCCCGTGCGGGACATCGCGCCGCTGCGCGCGGCGCGGCGGGACGCGTTGCTGGCGCTGGGCGTCACCGATCGCGCCTTCGGTTACCCATTGGAGCTGCTGATCCGTGCGCAACGCGCGGGCTGGCGGGTGCGGGAGTTCGACGTGACCTACGGGGAGCGCGCGAAGGGCACGAAGTCGAAGGTGTCCGGGTCGGTGCGGGGCACGCTGCGCGCGGTCCGCGACTTCGGGCGGGTGCTGGCCCGATGACCTCCCGGTTCTGCGTGCTGGTGGTCGCCAAGGCGCCCGTGCCCGGCTTCGCGAAGACCCGCCTGTGCCCGCCGGCGACAGCGCGGCAGGCCGCGGAGATCGCCGCGGCGGCGTTGCTGGACACGCTCGACGCCGTGTGCGCGACTCCGGGTGCGCTGCCCGTGGTCGCGATGACCGGTGACCTGGGCTCGGCCGCGCGCGGGAGCGAGATCGGCCGGTCGCTGCGGCGGGCGACGGTGATCGCCCAGCGCGGCTGGGACTTCGGGGCGCGGCTGGCCAACGCGCACGCCGACACGGCGTCGGTGCACGCCGGGCTGCCGGTGCTGCAGATCGGGATGGACACCCCGCAGGTGACGCCGGAGCTGCTGAGCGCGTCGATCGAGCCCGTGCTGCGCGGCGTGCACGACGCGGTGCTGGGGCCGGCGGAAGACGGCGGCTGGTGGGGGCTCGGGCTCAGGGACCCGCACCACGCGCAGGTGCTGGCGGGCGTGCCGATGTCGCAAGCGGACACGGGCGTTCGCACGATTCGGGCGCTGGCGGCGGTCGGCCTGTCGGCCGGCCCGCTGCCGGGACTGTCCGATGTGGACACGATGGGTGACGCCGTGCGCGTGGCCGCGGAGGCGCCGAGCGGGCGGTTCGCGGCGGCCGTGCGCGCGGTCGAGGGACGGGAAGTGGCGTGAGGAAACTGAGTACCGGCACGGAGTTCGACCGCGGGCTGCTGGGGCAGCACTGCTGGCTGGAGCTCGCCAACGGCGACCGGGTCGACCTGCCCGTCGACCGCTGGACCGACGGCTGTGACCTGGGCGACACCGTGCTGCTCGACGCGTGCGACGGCCCGACGCTCGACATCGGCTGCGGCCCGGGCCGGCTCACGGCGGCGTTGGCGAAGCGCGGTGTGGTGGCGCTGGGTGTGGACACCTCGCCCACGGCTGTGCGGCTGACGCAGGAGCGGGGCGCGGTGGCGTTGCGGCGGGACGTCTTCATGCCGCTGCCCGGGGAGGGGCGCTGGCAGCACGCGTTGCTGGCCGACGGGAACATCGGCATCGGGGGCGACCCGGTCGTGCTGCTGGACCGGATGCGGGAGCTGATCGCGCCCGACGGGGACGTGCTGGTGGAGCTGGAGCCGCTGGGGCAGGGTGTGCGGCGGGAGGCCGTGCGGCTGCTGCCGGGTTCGGCGGGGCCGTGGTTCGGCTGGGCGTGGGTCGGGGCCGACGCGATCGCGGCTGTGGCCATGCGCGCGGGGTTCCGCGTGGACTGGACCACGAGCCGGGACCACCGTTGGTTCGCGAGGCTGGAGCAGGCATGACCGACGAGCAGCACATCGACGACACTCGGCCGGACGGCGACTGGGCCGAGAGCTCCGTGGACACCGAAGAGCCCGAGGCACCACGGGAACACCGGCTCGGTGCGGCGTGGAAGCGCTTCGACGCGCGCGTGTCCGAGGCGCAGGTCCGGTTCGGTGAGCGGGCCGCGCAGGCGCGAGCGGGTGCCGTGCGCGCGAAAGTCCGGGCGGAGCAGGCGAAAGCACGGGTCGACGAGCGGATCGAGAAACTGCCGATCCCGCGTGAGGAGCAGTTCAAGGGCGGGGCGCACGGCGAGCGCGTGACGGCGCGGATCGGCTCGCTGCTGGGGCTGGCGTTCCTCATCTGCTTCGTCACGGGCCTGCTCAGCCACCTGATCCAGCACCCGCCGGGGTGGTTCTTCTGGCCGAGCCGTCCGGTGTGGCTGTACCGCCTGACGCAGGGAGCGCACGTGATCTCGGGCATCGCGGCGATCCCGTTGCTGCTGGCGAAGCTGTGGAGCGTCTTCCCGAAGCTGTTCGAGCGGCCGTTGGTGAAGTCGTTGCCGCACGCGCTCGAGCGGGTGTCGATCCTGGTGCTGTCGGGGTCGGCGTTCTTCGAGCTGAGCTCGGGGTTGCTGAACGTCGCGCAGAACTACCCGTGGAACTTCTACTTCCCGGAAGTGCACTACGCGGTGGCGTGGGTGGCGATCGGGTCGGTGGTGGTGCACGTGGCGGTGAAACTGCCGATCGTGCGGCGGGCCCTGACCCGCGAGACGGTGCCGGCAGAACAGCCCGAGACGGCGCCGCAAGCTCAGCCCGAAGAACAACCGGCGACGAAGGCCGCGAAGAAGCCGGTCTACGGGTTCACCCGACGCGGTTTCCTGAGGACCACGTGGATCGCGACGGGGGTGGCGGTGCTGTCGACCGCGGGCGCGACGGTGCCGTGGCTGAAGGACGTCTCCGGCCTGTCGTGGAAGACCGACAAGGGCCTGCAGAAGCTGCCGGTGAACCGCACGGCCGTCGCGGCGCGCGTGACGCGGACGGCGGTCGACCCGAACTGGCGGCTGTCGGTGGTGACGCGGGGCCGGACCAAGCAGTTCACGCTGGCCGACCTGCGGGCGCTGCCGCAGGTGAGCGCTGAGCTGCCGATCGCGTGCGTCGAGGGCTGGAGCCAGATGGCGAGCTGGCGTGGGATCTCCTTCCCGACGCTGCTGCGCGCGGTCGGGGCCGAGCCGGGCGCGGAGGTGCGCGTGTCGTCGCTCGACAAGACCGGCCTGTACGGCGCCAGCACGCTCCCGGGTGTGCACACGGCAGACGACCTGACCCTGCTGGCGCTGGAGCTCAACGGCGAGGTGCTCGACGTCGACCACGGCTACCCGTGCCGGGTGATCGCGCCGAGCCGTCCCGGCGTGCTCCAGACGAAGTGGGTCGAAAAGCTGGAGGTGCTGTGAAGGTCATCCGGATCCTGCTCGCGCTGGCGGGCCTGGCGGCGCTGGGCTTCGGCGCGTCGCTGTTCGTCGACTACGCCGCGCCCGCGTGGCCGGAGAGCTTCAAGACCGTGCTGTGGATTGGCGGCGGGCCGATCGTCAACGACGCCGTGTTCGCGCCGGTGGCGGGTGTGCTCGGTCTGCTGCTCTCGCGCGTGCTGCCCGTGGCGTGGCGCGCGCCGGTTCAGGTGGGGGCGGTGCTGACGGCCGTGCTCGGGTTCATCGCGTTCCCGTTGCTGTGGCGCACCTACGGCGTCATCCCCAAACCGGGCCTGCACGACGGCAACACGTGGGCGGGGCTGCTGCTAACGCTGGCGGTGGTGTGGGCCGTCGTGATCCTCACCGGGTTGGCCCGCATGGTGCTCGCTCGCCGGAAGCCGCGCCGTCCCGCGCCGAAGAGCGTCGCCGCTCAGTAAGCCGGGCAACGGCCCGAAGACCTCCCCGTACCGCCTCCGACTCGGTACGGAGAGGTCTCCGTGCGGGTTGTGGGATGCCCACGAGTTTCGCGGCCTAAACATCAATTCCCCACGAATTTTCCTTGACAGGCAAAGAGCCTGGTCACAGTGCCGAAGACGATCGGCCACGCCTGGTGCGGGGCGAGCCGAGTGCCCTTTGCGGCTCACCGACGACCGGGCAGCGCACGAGCCGCCGCTGTCGCCGAGAGCCCTGGCAACGCAGACGGCCACGCGCGACCGGCATCGAGTGTCCGGTCGCGCGTGGCCTTCAAGGGTCCGGCCCCTTGCCCAGGGGGTCGAGCCGTGGTTGGTCTCGGCCGCGCACGGCGGCCGAGCGATCAGTTCGCCGGTACGGGCTGGCCGCCGAGGGTCACCTGCACGGTGCGGCCGTCGGAGAGGGTGAACGTCGCCTTCTCGTCGGGGGCGCGGGTGCGGATGGCCGCGATGAGCGTGTCGGCGCTGTCGATGGTGCGGTCGTCGATCTTCGTGACGATGTCGCCCGACTTGAGGCCGGCCTTCTCGGCGGGGCTGCCCGGTGTGATGTCACCGAGTTGGGCGCCGCCCTGCGGGGCGTCGGCGACCTTGGCGCCGATGAACGTCTGCGTGGCGTGGCCGGTCTTGATGATGTCGTTGGCCGTACGGCGCGCCTGGTCGATCGGGATGGCGAAACCGATGCCGACGTTGCCGCCCTGAGCCTCGCCACCCTGGCCGCCCTGCCCGCTGTTGGGGCTGTAAATGGCGGAGTTGATGCCGATGACCTGGCCGTTCATGTTCGCGAGCGGGCCACCGGAGTTGCCCGGGTTGATCGCGGCGTCGGTCTGGATGGCGTCCATGACCGTGGTCTGGTCGGTCTCGTCGCCGCCGGCCTGCACCGGCCGGTGCAGGGAGCTGACGATGCCGGAGGTGACCGTGCCGCTGAGCTCGAACGGCGAGCCGATGGCGACCACCGGCTGGCCCACGCGCAGGTCGTCGGACCGGCCGAGCTCGACCGGGGTCAGCCCGTTGACGTTGTTGACCTTCACCACGGCGATGTCGGTCGTCGGGTCGCGCCCGACGACGCTCGCGGCGGCCTTCTTCCCGTCCTGGAAAACGGCCTGGATCTGGCCGCCGTTGGCGGCGACCTCGACCACGTGGTTGTTGGTGAGGATGTAGCCGTCGGTGCTGAGCACGAACCCGGAGCCCTCACCCGCGGCCGTGCGGCCGGAGACCTGTAGCTCGACGACGCTCGGTGACAGCTTCTGCGCCACGGACTCGACGGAGCCGGACGGCGCGTTGCCCGTCTGCTGCGCGGGCTTCGGCTGGTCGAGCGCGTTGACCGACGGACCGGACGAGCCGCCCGTGAGGTAGCCGACGGTGCCGCCCGCCACGCCGCCGATGACGAGCGCGATCGCGGCGACGCCCGCCAGGAGCTTGCCCGGGCCGGACTTCTTGGGCGCAGGGGCCGAGGGGACGCTGTAGGTACCCGGAGCGGCGTACTGCTGCTGCGTCGTCCCGCCGGTGGGCGGGTACGGGTTGTGGTAGCCCATCGGACCGGTCTGCGCGCCCTGCGCGGACCACGGGTTCGCCGTGCCGTACCCGGGGTTCTGCTGCTGCGCCTGCTCGCCGTACGTGGGCTGCTCACCGGAGGCGGACCCGGGCGCGGGTGACGCGCCGGGGGCGGTGGGCTGACTCCAGGCCGCCTGACCCTCGGTGCCCGGCTGGGCACCCGGGTTCTGGCGACCCGCCGCGGAGTCGTGCGCGTGGGGGTCGTTCTCGGTCATGTCCTCACCTAAGCGGCCGGGCCTGAGAGGTTCCTGAGCCGAACCTGTGTTTCGGAGATGAGTATGCCGCGCCCGGTACTCAGCCCGCGGCGCGAAGGCGCTCCGCGATCTGCTCGGGCGTCGCGTCGTTGATCCACACCGCCATGCCGGACTCGGAACCCGCGAGGTACTTGAGCTTGTCCTTGGCCCGCAACACGGAGAACAGCTCGAGGTGCAGCCACGCCAGGTCGCGGTCGCGGCGCACGGGTGCCTGGTGCCAGGCGGCGATGTAGGGCAACGGACGGTCGTACAGCGCGTCGCAGCGGCGCAGCACGTCGAGGTAGACGCGGGCGAAGTCGTCGCGCTCGGCGCCGGTGAGCGCGGGGATGTCGGGCACCTGGCGGTGCGGCACGACCTGGATGTGCACCGGCCAGCGCGCGGCCGGCGGCACGAACGCCGTCCAGTGCTCGCCTTCCACGAGCACGCGCGCGCCGGACTTCCGCTCGGCCGCCAGCACGTCGCCCATCACCGCGCGGCCGTGTTCCTCGCGGTACGCGCGCGCGACGTCGAGCATGCGCTCGGTTTTGGGCGTGACGAAGGGGTAGCCGTAGATCTGTCCGTGGGGGTGCGAGAGCGTCACGCCGATCTCTTCGCCGCGGTTTTCGAACGGGTAGACCTGCTCCACGCCCGGAGTCTCGCCCAGTGCGAGCGTGCGGTCGGCCCACGCGTCCACGACGAGGCGCACCCGTTCGGGGCTCAGCTGGGAGAACGAGCCGCCGTGATCGCTGGAGAAGCACACGACCTCGCAGCGCGCGCGGCCCGGCGCCGTCGGCACGAGGCCGAGCTCGTCCACAGTGGACGGACCGCCGTGCGCGTTCTGCGAGAACGACGGGAACCGGTTCTCGAACACGACCACGTCGTAGTCGGGCTCCGGAATCTCGGTGGGCCGCCCCGGCGTCGTCGGGTCGAGCGGGCACAGGTCGGCCGGCGGCTTGTACGTGCGCGTCTGCCGGTGCGCGGCCATGGCGACCCACTCGCGGGTCAGCGGGTCCAGGCGGATCTCCGACGCGGCGGCCACCGGCGGGAGATCGCGGGTGTCCTCGGCGGTGCGCTCGTGCTCGCCGTCGTGGTCGAAGTAGATGATCTCCCGGCCGTCCGCCAGGTGTCGCAAGGTGCGTTTCACGCGTCTTCTGCCTCGAGGTTCTCCGCCGTTTCGGCGATCATCAGTTCTCCGACCCGCTCGGTGAGGCTCTCCCTCGCCGAGTCGGGAAGTCCGTCGTCGGTCACCACCACGTGGGCCTCTTCGAGATCGGCGATCGTGGAGATGCCGACGGTGCCCCACTTCGTGTGGTCGGCGAGCACCACCAGTCGCCGGCCGGCCTCCACGAGCGCGCGGTCCGTCTCGCTCTCGGTGAGGTTCGGCGTGGTGAAACCAGCGCCCTCGGCCATGCCGTGCACGCCGAGGAAAACGAGGTCCAGGTGCAGGGAGCGCAGGCTGTGCACGGCTACCGGGCCGACGAGCGCGTCGGACGGCGTGCGCACGCCGCCGGTGAGCACGACCGTGCGGTCGGGCTGCGTGGACGCGCGCAGCACGTCGGCGACCTGGATGGAGTTGGTGACGATGGTGAGCCCCGGGATGGGGTCGAGCGCGCGGGCCAGCGTCCACGTGGTGGTGCCCGCGGACAGGCCGATCGCGGTGCCGGGCTTGACCAGGCCGGCGGCAAGGTCGGCGATGGCCTCCTTCTGCGCGCGCTGGCGCACGGACTTCGCCTCGAAGCCGGGCTCGTCGGTGCTCTTGCCGACCACCGAGGTCGCGCCGCCGTAGACCTTCTCGACCAGGCCACGGCCGGCGAGCACGTCGAGGTCGCGGCGCACCGTCATGTCGGACACGCCGAGGCGCGCCACGAGGTCACTGACCCGGACCGCACCGGTCCGGCGTGCCTCCTCGAGGATCACCGCCTGTCGCTGACGTGCGAGCACCCACCACTCCTCAAGCACGAACCATCAACCACACAAAATCCTACACGATCAAACATGCGGTGTGCGGAACGTGCCGTCCGGGACGTCACCCGGACGGGCGAGGATCAGCCGGGAGCGCCCGGCAGCCGGATCGTGAGGAGCGCACCACCTTCCGGGGCGTGCATGGCGTAGACCGCGCCGCCGTGGCGTTCGGCGGCCTGCTTCACGATCGACAGGCCGAGTCCGGAACCCGGCAGCGTTCGGGCTTCCGAGGAGCGGTAGAAGCGGTCGAACACCTTGGGCAGGTCCTCCTCGGCGATGCCCGGGCCGGAGTCGGCGACCTCGACCACAGCCGTGCCGTCGCCGAGGGGCCGCAATGTCACCCGCACGCGCGAACCGGACGGCGAGAATTTGACGGCGTTGTCCAGCAGGTTGAGCACGGCCCGTTCAAGGGAGCTGTTGTCCCCGGTCAGGACCCACGGCTGCAGGTCCACTTCGAACTCGATGTCCCCGGCACGGCGGCGGGCGCGGTCGAGCGCACGCTCGACGACCTCGACCAGTTCCACGCGTTCGGTCTGCTCACGCGGCTCGTCCTGGCGGGCGAGCTCCACGAGGTCGCCGATGAGCTGGGTGAGCTCGTCGAGCTGCCCGCGGATGTCGGCCTCGATGTCGGCGCGGTCCTCCTCCGGCAGCGAGCGGGCGCCTGGCCGGCTGGCCGAGAGCAGCAGCTCCAGGTTGGTGCGCAAGGAAGTCAGCGGGGTGCGCAGCTCGTGGCCGGCGTCGGCGACGAGCTGGCGCTGCCGTTCCTGGGAGTCGGCGACCGTACCGAGCATCGTGTTGAAGCTCTGGGTGAGGCGGGCGAGCTCGTCGTCACCGCTCACGGGGATCGGCCGCAGGTCGCCAGTGGCGGCGACGCGCTCGGCGGCCGACGTCAGCCGGTCGACCGGCCGCAGCCCGGTGCGCGCGACGGCCGTGCCGGCACCCGCGGCGACCACGATCCCGGCGCCGCCCACGAGGAAGAGGACGACCGCCAGCTCGTTGAGCGTGCGCTTCGTCGGCTCCATCGACTGCGCGAGCACCATGGCCTCGCCGTGCCCGGACGGCAGTGCGACCACGCGCGTGTCCGTGGCCACGTCGGTGCGCAGCGACTGCGGCGACTCCCCCGTGGCGACCGCCAGCTCCGACGGACCGTACGGCGGCGGCGAGCCGGCCTGCGGGTAGATGAGCTTGTTGCTGTACGCGTTGAGCTGGCCGATCTGCAGGTCGGCGCTCGCCAGGAACGCGCCGGGCACCTGTTCGAGCTGCGTCTGCACCGGTGGCGAGTTCACGGCCGCCTGGGCGCGGGCGAGCAGGTTGTCGTCGAGCTGCTGGTACAGGTTGCTCGACACGATCATGTACGCGCCCAGCGACACGAGAGCCACGGCACCGGCCACGCAGGCGGCGGCCAGCAGCGTCACCCGGCCGCGCAGTGAAAAGCGGCGCGTGCCCCAGCGGTCGCCGCGCGGGTCGGTGACGTCGACGGTCGGAACAGCGGTGCTCATGGGGGCGTCGGTCACGGTGGGGTTTCGCGCAGGACGTAGCCCACTCCCCGCACCGTGTGGATCAACCTCGGTTCGTTGCCGGCTTCCGTCTTGCGACGCAAATAGCCGACGTAGACCTCCAGCGCGTTGCCCGACGTCGGGAAGTCGTAACCCCATACTTCCTCCAGAATCCTTCCGCGGGTCAGCACGTGCTTGGGGTACGAGAGGAACAACTCGAGCAGCGCGAACTCGGTACGGGTGAGGCTGATCTCTCGGCCGCCGCGGCGGACCTCGCGAGTGCCCGGGTCCAGCGTGAGGTCGGCGAACGACAGCACCTCACTCGTCTCGCCCTGCTGGTTGTCCGGCACGGCGCGGCGCAGCAGCGCGCGCAGGCGGGCGAGCAGCTCTTCCAGGGCGAACGGTTTGGGCAGGTAGTCGTCGGCGCCGGCGTCGAGGCCGGAGACCCGGTCGGAGACGGTGTCGCGCGCGGTCAGGACAAGGATGGGCAGGTCGTCGCCGGTGCTGCGCAGGCGGCGCGCCACCTCGAGCCCGTCGAGGCGCGGCATCATCACGTCCAGCACCATCGCGTCCGGCCGGTTGGCGATGATCGTCTCCAGAGCCTGCGCACCGTCGCTGGCGAGCTCGACGGTGTACCCGTTGAACTCCAGGGACCGCCTGAGCGACTCACGGACGGCTCGATCGTCGTCCACCACAAGGATGCGCATGACGTCAGTCTTACGCAGAGTGCTGAGACCCGCCTAAGAACACACGCAGAACTCACAAAGAGTCGGTATCACCAGGCCGGGCCACGGGCGCGTTCCAGTGCCGCCACAGAGCCACCAGCCGAATCGTTACCACCACGGCCGCCGCGACGACCGTGACCGCGCTCGACGGCAGTGGCAGAGCGTGACCGATCGCGACGAGCACGGCCCCGGCGAGTGCGGCGACGGCGTAGATCTCCTTGCGGAGGACGAGCGGAATTTCGCGCAGCAGCAGGTCACGCAGTGCGCCACCGCCGATGCCGCTGGTCATGCCGATCAGGCACGCGGCGTAGGCGGTTGCGCCGGCGTTGAGCGCGATCGTCGTGCCGGCCGTCGCGAAGACGCCCAGGCCCAGCGCGTCGGCGAGCAGCACGGCGCGCCGCAGCCGCGCGACCTGGGGGTGGAACGCGAACACGACCAGCGCCGTCGCCGCACAGACGGCGAGGTACGGCCAGTTCCGCAACGTCGTCGGCGGGTGGATGCCGAGCAGGACGTCGCGGATGATGCCACCGCCCAGCGCCGTGGTGAGGCCGACGACGATCACGCCGAACACGTCGAGGCGCGCCCGGACCGCGGCCAGCGCCCCGGACGCCGCGAACGCCACCAGCCCGAGCAGCTCGAGCGCGGTGAGGACCATCCGCTATTGGTCGAGCAGCCCGCCGCGGTAGGCCAGCAGCGCGGCCTGCACGCGGTTGGCGGCGCCGATCTTGGAGAGCACCGCGGACACGTAGCCCTTGACCGTGGCCTCCGACAGGTGCAGCCGCCCGCCGATCTCCGCGTTCGACAGCCCCTGCCCGATCAGCGCGACGACCTCACGCTCGCGTTCGGACAGGCTCGCGAGGAGCTTGCGGGCCGGCTGCGCGGCCCGCTGCTCGTCGCGATGGGACTGGACCATGCGCGCCGCGACGCCCGGATCCAGCACGGCACCGCCTTTGGCCAGATCACGGATGGCGCGCAGGAGAGCCGAGGGGTCGATGTCCTTCAGCAGGAAGCCGTTGGCTCCGAGCCGCAGCGCAAGGCTGACGTACTCGTCGATGTCGAACGTCGTCAGCATCGCGACCATCGGCGGGTCCGGCAGCGCGAGGATGGCCCGCAGCGCGCGGATCCCGTCGTCGGGCGCCCGCATCTTGATGTCGAGCAACGCCACGTCGGGGTGGTAGCGCCGCGCCACCTCCACCGCGGATCTGCCGTCGCTCGCCTCGCCCACGATCTCGATGTCCGCGGCCCCGGACATCATGGCGCGCAGGCCCGAACGAACCAGTTCCTCGTCGTCCGCGAACATGAGCTTGATCAACGAAGCCCTCCGGCAGCCGGTGGTCGAAGCGGCTTCCCGCTTCCCGTTAACGAAGATTACCTACTGTTGTTCAAGGTTTCGAAACCAGACACGACCAGGTGACGCCACTGGTCTGGCCGGGTCCCTGATCGTGCTGGTCCTCGCTTGCCGGGGCCCCCCACACGGGTGGGCCCGGTCGTCGGTTGACCCGCGGCCGCGAGCTTCAGGGGTGAGTGTCCAGACCGGACGGATGCGGCGGAAAAGCAAGTACTCCTCCTGCCACTTCCAACCTATAGCGCACCCCCGCTCTTGTGGCAAGACCCCGGTCGTCCTTCACAATCGTGCGCCTCGGCCGGAATTCTCCGGCCATGGAAAACGGGGGACGAAGAGTGGGTGGAACCGAGCTCGTGCTGGATTTCCGGGACATCGACCGGAGCCAGGTCGACCTAGTCGGGGGCAAGGGCGCGCACCTGGGGGAGCTTTCGCGCATCGAGGGCGTGCTGGTGCCGCCCGGGTATTGCGTGACGACACGTGCTTTTCGGCGGGTGCTGGCGGAGGTGCCGGCGTTCGAGAGCGCGCTGGACCGCCTGGCACGGCTGGATCCCGGCGACCGGGACCCGATCGCCGAGCTGAGCGCACGGATCCGTGAGGTCGTTTCGGCGGCGGCCGTTCCGGACGACGTGGCGGCAGCGCTGATCGCGCCGGTGGAGCCGGGCGCCGCGTACGCCGTGCGTTCCAGCGCGACGGCCGAAGACCTGCCGACGGCCTCGTTCGCCGGCCAGCAGGACACGTACCTCAACGTCGTCGGGCCGGCGGCGATCCTCGAGCGCATCCGGCTCTGCTGGGCCTCGCTGTTCACCGACCGGGCCGTGACCTACCGCCTGCGCAACGGTTTCGACCACCGCAGGGTGCACATGGCCGTGGTGGTTCAGCGGATGGTGCTGTCGGAGGCGTCCGGGATCCTGTTCACGGCCGACCCCGTCACGTCGAACCGGAAGGTCACGACCATCGACGCCGGGTTCGGCCTCGGCGAGGCGCTCGTTTCCGGGCTGGTGAACGCCGACACCTACCGGGTGCGCGAGGGGGAAATCGTCGAGAAGACGGTGTCGGCCAAGAAGCTCGCCATCCACGCGGTGCCGGGCGGCGGCACCCGGGAGGACGCGATCGCGCCGCGAGAGCAGGAGCGCCCGGCGCTGACCGACGAGCAGGTGCTGCGACTGGCGGGACTGGGCCGCCGGATCGAGGCGCACTTCGGCCGGCCCCAGGACATCGAGTGGTGCTTGGCCGACGGCGAGTTCCAGATCGTGCAGAGCCGGCCGATCACCACGCTGTTCCCGATCCCACCCGCCGCCGACGAGGGCAACCACGTCTACCTCTCGGTCGGGCACCAGCAGATGATGACCGACGCGATGCGGCCGCTCGGCCTGTCCGTGTGGCAGCTGACCACACCGCGGCCCATGGCGGAAGCGGGCAGCCGGCTGTTCGTCGACGTCACCCCGGGCCTCGCGACGAAGGCCGGGCGCGCCGGGTACCTGGAGCTGATGGGGGCGTCGGACCCGCTGATGCGCGACGCGCTGCAGACCGTGCTCGACCGCGGTTTCCTGCCGGAGCCGACGGAGGGCGGCGCCGCCCCGCTGCCGTTCGGCGTCGCACCCGAGCCGATCGAGACGGACCCGGCGATCGTCCACGGGCTGGTCGAGGAGAGCAAGGCGTCGCTGGCCGCGCTCGAGCGTGACATCCGGGAGAAACGCGGTGCGGAGTTGTTCGACTTCATCCTCGCGGATCTGCAGGAACTGCGGCGGCTGTTGTTCAATCCGCGCAGCCACCAGGCGATCATGGCCGGAATGGACGCGGCGACGTGGCTGAACAAGCAGCTGCGCGAATGGCTGGGCGAGGAGAACGCCGCCGACACGCTTTCGCAGTCCGCGCCCGACAACGTCTCGTCGGAAATGGGCCTCGCGCTGCTGGACGTCGCCGACGTCCTTCGCCCGCACGCGGAAGTGGTGGCGTTCCTCCGGACCGTGCGGGGCGAGGGCTTCCTCGACGAACTTCCCGCGCTGCCGGGCGGAAGTGAAGCACGGGAGAAGATCCAGGCGTATCTCGACACGTACGGCATGCGGTGCGTCGGCGAAATCGACATCACGAGGCCGCGGTGGAGCGAACGTCCCAGCACGCTGCTGCCCGTGCTGCTCGGCAACGTCGACAACTTCGAACCCGGCGCCGCCCGCCGGCGCTTCGACCAGGGGCTGCGGGAAGCCGGGCAGAAAGAACAGGAACTGCTGGAGCGTTTGCGGATTCTGCCCGGCGGCGCGCGAAAAGCCGAAGAGACGAAGGCCATGATCGACCGGCTGCGCACGTTTGTCGGCTACCGCGAATACCCCAAGTACGGGATGATCAGCCGCTATTTCCAGTACAAGAAGGCGCTGCTGGCCGAGGCCGAGCGGCTCGTGGCGGCCGGCGTCCTCGAGTCGGCGGAGGACAGCTTTTCGCTGCGGTTCCAGGAACTGCACGAGGCCGCCCGCACCGGCACCGCCGACGGCGACCTCATCCGCAGGCGCAAGGAACAGTTCGCGGCGGACCAGGCACTCACCCCGCAACGGGTGCTGACCTCCGAGGGCGAGACCGTCTCCGGGAGCTACCGCCGTTCGGATGCGCCGGCCGGCGCACTTCCCGGTCTGCCGGTGTCCACCGGAACCGTCGAGGGCCGCGCCCGCGTCGTCCTGGACCTCGCCGAGGCCGACCTCGAGGCGGGCGACATCCTCGTGACCGCCTACACCGACCCCAGCTGGTCACCGGCGTTCGTGACGATCGCCGGCCTGGTCACGCAGGTGGGCGGCCTGATGACCCACGGCGCCGTGGTTGCCCGCGAATACGGCCTGCCCGCCGTCGTCGGCGTCAACCAGGCCACGCGGCTGATCCGCGACGGTCAGCGGGTCCGCGTGAACGGCACCCACGGCTACGTCGAATTCCTCGACTGACGCCCGGCCGTCGGGGATGCCCCGATCCCCGACGGCACTACGGCTTGGTCAGCGGTTCTGCACGTTGTCGCTGAACTGCTGCTGGCAGCTCTGGATCTGCGACTGGTCAGTGCCGGCCTTCTGCAAGCAGTCCTGCAGGTCGCCGAGCTGGCTCCCGAACGTCGCGAAGATCGAGCCGACCAGGATGGCGAGCAGCACCCCGATGACCAGGCCGATGCTGCCGGTCACGATGCCGGAGATAGAGGCACCCTTGTTGGTCGCCTGGCCACGATTGACGCGCTTCACGCCGAGGATGCCGAAGACCAGTGCGAGGACGCCCAGGATGATGCCGCCCCACACCGTCCAGCACAGGACGAGGGCGATGATGCCCAGCACGAGGGCCGTAACGCCGAACCCGTTGCGCGGCGCGCCCACGGGCTGCTGCTGCCCGTAACCGGCACTGACCGGCGGAGCGGCGAACGGGGCGCTCTGGCCGGCCGGGTACTGCTGGTACTGCTCAGGGTTGTCGGGCGTGCTCACGTACTTCACCTTTCCACGGATCGGAACCGGAACTTTACGGCCCGGCGCACGCCTTATCGGGTGGATTGCCTGATCGTTACCAATCATGTCGAGGTGGGTTGAAATGATCTTCAAAACGCCGCGCACAGGAGCCCTCGCGCGGGTGAGGCCGCCGGTTGGGCAGGTAGGTGCTTGTCAGGGTGTCCGGGACCGGTAAGCTGCTGGTTGGCTACACATGCCCTCGTAGCTCAGGGGATAGAGCACCGCTCTCCTAAAGCGGGTGTCGCAGGTTCGAATCCTGCCGGGGGCACCCCACGAGTCCAGCGAACATCGCCCATCTACCAGTGGAAACACTGGTGATGGGCGATCTCGCGTTATGCGGCCATATCCGTCCTGATACACCTGGATGCGGCCATCCGTCAGACCGCTGTCAGCGGTGCCCGAGCGCGCGCTGGATCTTCTGGAGAGCTTCTTGGCGGCGGCAGTCGACCACGGTGGCGTAGATCCGCGGCAACACCTCCACTGACTGACCAGCCACTCCGCGACCTGGCTGGGGTCAACGCCGGACGCGAGCCACGTCGACACGCACGCATCGCGGAGGTCGTACGGGCGGCGGGCCAGCGGCGATCGTGCCAGTGGTCCAGTGAACGTCGCCGTACGAGCGACCGTCCACACGCGCCGCCACGTGACGAGCGGCACCGGTCCACCGCGCACACCGTGGAAGAAAGAGCCGTCTTCGGCCACCCCGAGGTCCTCGACATGGTCGAAAAGGACCGCGGTCAGTTCTGGCGGGCGGGCCACGAAAGGCCCGTCTCCGGCTTCGCGGTGCTTGAGCTGGAGACGATCCGTGGGTTTTGCCGGTGTCTGTCCACTGTGCACCCGCGTGTTGGCGTGGCTTCCTCCACGTACAGCTCGCCCCAGTCGTAGACCTTCTCACCGGTCTCTTTGGCGGTCGTCGGGCTTGGCAGTGTGCAGAGGTCCCGGTTGAGGTTCACGGCTTCTTCCGGACGCAGCCCTGAGAAGTAGCAGTTCGCCCGCGGCCCGGGCTACACCTGGTCCACCACGCCGTTCGACGTCGACGAGGTCGAACTGAAAGGGTTCCGCGCGAAGCAAGACCTGCCGGATAACGTGCAGGTCAGCGGGCCGTTCTACTGCGCACAGCGCTGGGCGAGTGGGGCTGACGGGTCAGCGCCGGTCCAGCCCGTGCAGGCATCCCTGATCTAGCCCGCACACGGGGGCCGTTGCAACACGACACACGACACGCCTACCAGCCCTGGACAGCGCAAAGCCTTCGCAGTAGTTCAAGTGAGCTACTGCGACGGCGCTATTGCAATACAGCGGTCAATGTCAACGTTCCCTGGTGGTGCAATGGCCACGTCTATTCGATGAGGCTTTACAAGTCGTATCAGCACTTGTGCAACTGCAGTGAAGTGCACACCGACACAAACTACGCCAGCATCTGCGGCCGCTGCAGCTTCACCTGGGAAACGGTTGAGCTGACCGATGGTCAATGGAGCGGAGAATCGGCCCCATATTTTTCGCCACGAGTCTTATGGAATTTCAGATCGTCTGGCAAAATGCCCACACCGACGGTGACCAGGTAGGCATCGCTCAGCTCATCAGCGAGCGCCAGCCAGGTTCCCGCGAAGTGCAGAACCGCCGCCTGCACGCGGACGCCGTCCACCGTCCACGTCGAGCGTGGCCAGCTGGACAGGGCGGCGACGCGCTCGGCCAGTTGCGCCTGAACCGCCCTGCCGAGAGTGACGCGATCCGTACCGGGCTCGGTCGGCTCGACAGCGTTCATCAGGTGGCCGAGTGCCATACCGGGCGCACGCCAGTCCAACGGCGCCATACCTGACGCGAACGCGCCGCGTGGCAGTGTGCCCACCAGCGCCGCCTGGTCCCCGGAGTCGGTCCGATGTCCGAGCCACACCGGCGTCGTGGGCGAGTTCTCGATCGCCGCGACCCACTGTTTGTGCGGGCCCGGGAAGTCTAGATCGTACACGTCTACGGCGGGTGCGGCCTGGTCGTTTGCGTTCATCCGTTCGGCTACCACGGCAAAAGATCCCCTCGTGGGCCTGCCCGTAGTAGATCACATTCACGCCCTGAACAGGACGAACAGCGCAAACTGACCGCCGGCCGGCCGGGTCAGCGAGTTGATGACCGCCGCCGAGTCGGTCGCCGTGGCGAACGACGCCGGAACCGCGGCTGCATCTCGTCGGGGTTTCTGGCGCCGGTAGCTCCACGACTCGACACTTGCCGTCGCGATGCCAGTGACAGCGGCGTTGAGGGATTCCAGGACTTCTTCCACCAAACGGATTTAATAGCCACTGGAGGAATGGCGCCTGCAAGTCTCAGTGGAACAAGTTCAGCTTTATATTCCGAAATGCCCAGACACGAATATCTGGCTTATCGTCAAGAGTCCCGTGGTCTGCAATTTCGATGGCGATCCGCTGTGCCGCTTCCACACCGCACAACCCGATGATTCACCTGGCACACCTCTGTCGGGCGACTGATCAGTTCCACTTTCACCCCGGACGGGCGCGGCTCGCGGGCAGTAGGATGCAGCGGTGAACAGTCGCGAAGCGCCTCGTCAGCGGTTCTTCCGAGAAGAGCAGCGGGGTGGTGGCTACACACCACTGAGTCCCAGTGCGGCACGCGCCGGCATGCCACCAGATGGTCCTGCCCGTCGGGCCCGTGTGGCTGGGTACGTCATTATCCTGCCGCCAGGCAGGCGTAGGCCGTGGACCGCAGCTTGGTCCGAGCAGCCCGATGGTGAATTTCTGGACATGTTCGATGCCGCCACGCTCGACGAGGCGTTGGCATGGTCGTTCGGTCAAACAGCTGAGGTGTTCATTCGGCAAGCGACGGGTGAACTCGTCCGCGCAGAACGACCTGACGCTACCGAACAGTAAGAAGGAGCGCGCGGCGAGACGCGGACGTCACCCAGGCCAACATCCGCAGCACTCGTCGACGAGCCCTCACCCGTGCGAACCTCACCCGCGCCGACCTCACCGAGGCGAACTTCACCGAGGCGAACTTCACCGACGCAATCCTGCCCGAGTGCTTCGCGGTCGAGCGCAGGGCCGAGGCCAGCCAAGAGCGGGTGTCGCAGGTTCGGATCCTGCCGGGGCAGTCCTCCCGGGCGCACGGCGTGCGTAAGCCGAACCACCCGGGATACTCTGCCCGGGTGCTCAGCTTGGACGACTTCAACCTCGAAGGGATCGCAACAGCACTGCAGGACCAGTCCGCTGACGATCACCGCCACCTGATCAACCCGCACACGGGCGAGATCGAATTCTGGACATCGGACGGTGGGATCGACGGCGACCAACCGATCGGCCTCGACGAACTGGACCTGATCGCCATCGGTCCTTTGCCGTCGCGTGTCTGGTATGAGGACATGGCATATTTCGCGGAACGCATCAGTGACGAGCGGGCCGGGCAACGGCTGGCACGAGCCATTCATGGAAAAGGCGCCTTCCGTCGGTTCAAGAACAAATTGTACGCGGAGTATCCGGGACTCCTCTCCCGTTGGCACGAGTTCAGCGACATTCGCGGGCAACGCCGTGCTGTGGAGTGGCTGGCCGACAATGCACTCGTCACCCGTGACACCGCCGACCGGTTCATCGCCGAGCACCCCGATCCGGACCTGCCATGAGCAGGTTCACCGAATCTGCGACCGACGAAGGACCCGTGAGGCTGCGATGCACACCTACTTCGAGCCGGAGGACGTCGAGGCGTTCGAAGCGGCCAAAGACCTGCTGATCCGTCGGTCCACGGGCTGGGCCGAACGCCAGGGACAACGGGTCGATCCGCTCACACTGTCCGCGGCGCTGGATTTCCGGCACCACAGCATCGACGGACGATGGGGCTACTGGACCACCGGCCTGGTCGAGGAATTCCTGCTGTCACATCTACCGCGAACTCTCTCGGCCACCGCGCACGAGGCAGCCGGTATGCCGGAGGACCTGCGCGTGTTCGTCCGGTACTTGCACGCAACCGGGCTGGCCGATGCCACCGGCAGCACGCTGACCGAGCTCGACGCGGCGATCACGAAGGCCGCTGCCGAATTCGCGGCGGCGATGACCGACGAACGCAACTTCGGTTTGGCCAAGTTCTGGGTGATGGCCGCGATCAACCATGGGGTCGATCCCGCCGACCACGTCGCCATGAACCGGTTCGCCGAACAAGCCCGCGCCGGCGAGATCGGCTACGACGACGACGTGCTCACCCACATCGCCGCGCGGCACGCCGAGGATGGCGGTGGCCGGCCCGAACGCGCGGTCGCGCAGCTCCCGGTGTCGCTTCCGGCGGAGACCGAGCTCGCGGCGGTGGCCGGGCAGGCCCCGGTCGTCGCCCGGTTGCGTGCGCTCGTCGACTGGATTGGTGACGGACGAGCGCTGACCACGACCGGCAACATCAAGCTCGCTGATGCCCGGGAACTGGTGCGGCTGCTGGACACGGGCGACACCATCGACCCGCAGATCGGCGACCAGGTATTTCGTACCCAAAGCAGCGCCGAGCTGCCCGCTCTCACCACGCTGGTCGAGCTGGCCAAGAAAATCCGGCTCGTCCGAGTCGTCAAGAACCGGTTGGTACGTATCGCGAAAAGCGCGCCGCTGCTGCGCGACAGCCTCGCGCTGTGGACGGACGGGTTCGACGCCCTGCCCGAGCTAGGGCTTCTCCCGCGACCAGGAGCGCGGGAGGCCGGTCACACCGTGTTGCTGGACGAAATGATCGATCTCGTACTGCCCGACATCCTCCACACCATCTACGGGCTGCCCGAGCCCGTGCCGGTGGTCCGGCTTGCGGAGACCGTTTGGTTGGCGTGCACCGAAGTCGCCTACCTCGACGAGCTGGATCCCGACGCCACGGCCGTGTGGCGCGAGGGGGTCGGCGAGGATGTGCGGCGATTGTTCGCCGAGCTGGCCGAATTCGGGGCACTGGAGCTGACCGTCGCCGAGCCCGACCCGTTGTTCCAGAGGGACCTGGACGCACCCGAGATGTTCCCTCCGGACACCGCGGCGAGGCTGCGCGCCGCGCTCAGTTCGGGCCCCGTTGAACTGGTCTCGCTCACACCACTGGCCACGCGCGCGGTTCGCGGCCGCATGGTCAAAGCGGGTCGCTACGCGCCACTGGTCGGTGAGCTGTCGGACGCCGGCCCCACCCCGCTGCTGGGCATGATCGTCGACCACTACACCCCGGAGGCGGCCGAGGCTGAAATCGCCGCATGGCTGGAGAACCACGGAGGCCAGCCCGATGGCCTGCCACAGCTGCTGGAAGGAGTTCGGGCCTGCCCGTTCCGCGCCCGCGCCGCCATGATGCTCGACGTACTGGCCCGCACCATGCCCGACCGGCCCGCGTTCTTGCGTGGACTGCGTGCGGACCAGCAGCTGGGTCCGATCGTGGCGCAGCTACTGCTCGAGGACGGCGAGGTCTCCATGGACGAGCTCGGCCCCGACGAAGGGTTGCGCGCCATGGCCGAGCAGTTCATCCACCTCCTGGAAGTCGCCGGTCCCGACGCCGTCGTCGACGCGCTCGCCGAGATGTCGGCGGACGAGGCCCGCGAGCTGATGGTGGCGCTGCTGGCCTCCGGTCATCCCGACCACGTCGGCCTGGACGAACTCCGCCAGCTGTTCACCACGCGCCGGCCCGGCCGCGCCACCGTGCATCCGTTGGCGGGTGTGTCCCGCTCGAGGCGCGGACCTGGCAAAGGCCGAAAGCGCCGCAGCTGAGTGCCACTCGGAAGTCAGCAGCAGAACAATTCCGATGCGACGAATATCTCGGGAGGGAGGATCGGGTGCACCACCAAGAACCGCGCCACTGACTGCGAACAGGTGGAAAGGTGCAGGGCAGCGGCGACACTACTCCGCTCGGCGGCGAACCACTTCGACTCGTCGGCATCGACTTCACGTGGGTGACCTTGGCCTCCTCCTTGGACGGTACGACGCAACGTCGAGGTGATGGTGCACGCGAGCCGCCAGTGGCGCCGGACCACGTCGATGCATGCCATCGAGGTCGGCGGGCAGCCCCGCTCGTGTGGCACCGACCGGGCCGCGTCCACACCGTCGACACTGTGCAGCTCACAGACGGCCTGAGCACCGTCCACCGCATGGTCGTCGACCCGCGCGAACTTGATCGCGTCTGAGGTGTCACACCTCGATGGGCTATCTCGTCTCCCCGCTGAGAACGCAAGCGAGAAGAGGAGGGCATGCTCGGGATCAGGTCCGGTCGACCGATCCTTCCAGTAAAGCTGTCACGCAAGCCGTCGCTGTCGAGGCCGAGAGGCCTGAGAGATCGCAACCATGGTCATTTCGCCTGGTTCGTAGTGCGTGCTCCACCGCTGAGACCTCTGATCCGGAGTTCGGGAACCCGCGAAGTCCCGGCGAAGGCACAAGGGACATTCAGCCCAGAGAGGATAAAAATGCCTGTTATCACCAACATGCGGCAGAAGGATCTGCTGGAAGTTGTGCCGCCGTCCATCGCGCCGGGTTCCTCCGCGATGATCCGCATACTCGAGCTGCCGCCGGGGGACCCTGGGATCGCTCCCCATCGTCACTCGGGCCCCGTTTTCGGCTACATGCTCGAGGGCGAGATGCTGTTCGAGCTCGAGGGTGAGGCGCCGTATCCGGTCAAAGCGGGAGAAGCCTTCTGGGAACCGGGGGGTGACGTCATCCACTACACGATCGCCAACCTGCTCACCGACCAGACGACCCGCCTCGTCGTGGTCGCGATGATGACCCCTGGGGTCCCGATGCTCACCATGGTCAGTGATGAGGAACTCGCGGCCAAGGCCGGCGAGCGGATTCCTGCACCGAAGCGGTAGTCACCCGACCCTGACCGGTCGGCAGGCGCCGCCCGGGCTCGGCCAGCGCGGGTCGAGCCGGGGTGGCTTCCGACTGTTCCCACTACGGCTTCCCTGTTGCCTGAACCGGTCGTCGAGTGCTGACCAAGCGGCTGATCCGGGCAAGACGCAATCGCTCATCCTTCGCCGCGCGGCCACCATTGCAGAATCGGGCACCCAAACCGAGAACCAGCTCAGGCGCCCGATTCCACAACGGGCTCAGCCGTCCTGCGCTCCCGCCAACGCCGATGGGTGCTGAGCCAACGGCGTCACGGTCATGCTCATGTACTTGAACAGCGGCAGGTTCCACAGCAGTTCGTGCAGCTCCGCGTTGTCCGCCACGTCGAACACACTCAGGTTCGAGTACTCACCGACGACCCGCCACAGGTGGACCCACTTCCCCTCCCGCTGCAACTTCTGGCTGTACGCCTTCTCCGTCGCCAGCAGCTCGTCCCGGAACCGGGAGTCGAGGTCCAGCGGCAGAGAGACGTCCATGCGCACCGCGAACAACATGCCGGCCTCAGGCGGGGTCGAGCACGAAGTCGTAGCGGACCTCTTCGCCGTCGCCGACAGAGGTCGGCGACAGGATCAGCGCGTCCTTCACGGCCGTGGCGATGTCGTCGCCGACGTGCTCGCCACCGTCGAAGTACAGCTGCGTCGTGATCAGCTGGTGCCCCGGCGCCGAAACCTTGATGTGCAGGTGCGCCGGACGCCACGCGTGCCAGCCGGCGGCGGCGATGAGCGCGCCCGTCGCGCCGTCGGTCGGGATCTGGTACGGCGCCGGGTGGATCGTGTGGATCGAGAAATTGCCGTCGGCTTCGGTCGTGAAGCGGCCGCGCAGATTCCACTCGGGAATGCCCGGCGCGAACTGCGAGTACAGCCCGTTGTCGTCGGCCTGCCAGAAGTCCACCACGGCGCCGGGAAGCGGTTCACCCGACACCGAACGGATCTGGCCGAAGAAGCGCAACGGCACGCCAGGCTCGCCGTCGCGCATCGGCAGGGTGCCTTCCGCGCCGAACTCGGGCGCACCCTCCACGTAGTACGGACCTTCGATGCTCCCGACAGTGCCCTCGCGGCTGGCGTTCGCGACCTTCTCGACCTCGTGCTCGAGGAACACGTCGAGGAACAGCGGCCACTCACCGTCTTCGCCGACCCGGATCAGCCAGGCCTTGAAGGCGTTGTACTCGTCGTAGGTCAGCTGGTGCTTGCGGACGACCTCGTGCAGCGCGGCCAGTGCGTCCGTCGCGATCGCGTCCACGCGGGCCGCGTCCGCCGCGGCAGAACCCTTGGCGCGCTCCTGGAAACGCTCGGTCGCCGACGCGCCCGAAGCTGCGGCTGTGGGCGAAACGACTTCAGTCATGGCAAATACCTCTCTTCGTGGTGGGAATCAGTCCTGGCGGTAACGCGCGAGCTTGTCGGCGTCGAGCTGGATGCCGAGGCCGTGGCCTTGCGGCACGCGCAGCTCGCCGTGCTCGATGCGCAGGGGTTCGGCGAGCAGGTCGTCGGTCATGTCGAGGAAGTTCGACAGCTCACCGGCCCGCCGCGAGGTGAGCTCGAACGCGGCCCCGAAGGTCGCCGCGCACAGTGAGCCGATCTGCCCGTCGATCTGGTTGCCGAGCACGACCTCGACACCGAGCCCGGAACACTGGCTGAGGACCCGCTGCGAGTACGTGAAGCCGGTGCGCGCCGTTTTGATGCTCACGCCGTGGGCCGCGCCGGCCAGCAGCTCGCGCGTGACCTCGCCCGGCCGGGTGGCGCTTTCGTCGGCGTAGAGCGGGATCCGGCTCTGCGTGGCGAGCCACCGGCGACCGAGCACGTCGTCGGCGGGGCACAGCTCCTCGGCGAACAGCAGCCCGACGTCTTCCAGCGCCCGCAACGCGGCGGCCGACTCCGAGGCCGTCCAGCCGCGGTTTCCGTCGATGTAGAGCTCGACGTCCTCACCGAGCCCGGCCCGCAGCGCGCGGCAGACGTCCACGTCGAGGCGGATCGGCCTGCGGCCCACCTTCACCTTGAACGTCGTGATGCCGTAGAGGTCGCGCACCCGCTCGGCCTCGTCCACCATCTCGCCCGGCTGGGCGAACCCGACCATGTGGCACACGCGCATGCGGTCGGTGTAGCCACCGAGCAGCTCGGTCACGGACACGCCGAGGCTCTGTCCGATGAGGTCCCACAGCGCCATGTCGATCGCGCTCTTCGCGGCCGGGTTCCCCACCGTGCGGTCGAGCTTGGCGTGCACGGCCTCGCGGGCCAGCGGCGACATCCCCAGCAGCTGGGGAGCGAAAACCGAGTCGATGACGGCCTTGATCGAGCCCTGGGTCTCCCCGTAGGTGAACGGCCGGGGCGGGGCTTCGGCGGTCCCCACCAGTCCTTCGTCGGTGTGCACCCGCACGAGGATGTGCGCGGCCGTGTCCACCTCGCCGCTCGCGAACCGCAACGGTTTGCGGTATGGGATGGCGAACGGGATCGCCTCGATTTCGGTGACTTTCATCGCGGTCCTTTCACAGGGGCCGGATCAGCGCCTGATCAGCGGACTGCGCACCACGTGGGTGCCCGCGGCGCGGTCGGCGGAGTCGAAGAAGTCCTCGCGGTAGATGTCCCGGGGGAACAGGCGCGCCTTCATCAGCGCCTTCATGGTGTCCGAGACCATGTCCGGGCTGCCGCAGATGTAGGCGACGTTCCCGCCGGCCCGGGGGTAGTCCTCGGCCAGCAGTGCCGGAACCCGCCCCGAGCGGCCGTTCCAGTCGTCGCGGGAGAGCGCCGGCCGGTAGGTGAACCAGTCCGTGCGCGCCTCGAGCTCTTCGAAGTACTCCCGGTCGTAGAGATCGTCCTTGGTGGCCACTCCGTGGTACAGCGTGACCTGATACTCGCCGCCGCCGTCCTCGTCGATGTGGCGGATCATCGCCTTCAACGGCGCCAGTCCCGTGCCCGAGCCCAGCAGCAGAATAGGCTGCGTCCGAAGTGGACGGAACGAGAACCGCCCGTACGGACCGGACAACGTCACCTCGTCTCCGGCCTGCAGGCCGGCGAAGACCCAGCCGTCGGTCGCGACGCCGTTTTTCGAGCGCTTCAGGTGCAGCTCGATCAGCGATCCGTTCGACGGCGAGCTGGCGATCGAGTACGGCCGCTGGTGGCCGCCCGGCACGTCGAGCAGCACGTACTGCCCGGGGTTGAACTGCATCGGTTCCTCGAGCGCGAGCACCAGCCGGCGGACGTCGGGCGCGATCTCTTCGAGGCTGTCCACCCGGGCGCGGAAGTCGCGCACCGGGTGGACCCCGACGCCCTCGTCCATGTCGACTTCACCCTCGAGCACCACGTCGCCGCGCGGCTGCGCCACGCAGATCAACGCGGCGCCCTCGTCGCGCTCGCTCTCCAGCAACGCGTACGGCGACGCGTCGCCCAGGTCGACCTCACCGTCGAGGATCTGGGCCTTGCAGGTGCCACACGTGCCGTGGGTGCACGCGTGCGGCAGCCAGATGCCCTCGCGCAGGCACGCGTCGAGCACGGTCTGGTCCTCCCGGCACTGGATTTCGGCGCCGATCGGTTCCACGCGGATGGTGTGCGTCGTCAAGACGAATTCTCCGTTCAGGCGGTGAACTGCAGCAGCGCCTTGTGGCCGATGCCGAGTTCGGTGAGCGGGGCTTCGGCGGAGCCGTCGAGTGGCCGGCCGTTCACCCGCCAGTCGCGCACCGCCGTCGGGTCGAATTCCGGGTCGGAGGCGGCCCAGGGACCGACGACCGTCTCCACGAACTCGCCGAAGCCCAATGCCTTCGGCACGCGGAAGCAGGCGGCCGAGCAGAACAGCGGGTTGCCTTCCCAGTGCACGTACACGAGCTGGTCGTCGCCGAAGAGCTCGGCGCGGTCGGCCGACGGGAAGTCGTAGTCGTAAAGAGCTTTCACCGCCATGTCAGACTCCCTGCTCCACGTCGCCGTTGTGCCACCCGATCCACGACTTGTGGTCGAGCGAGCCCTTGTACTCGCCGTTGTCGCCTTCCTGGATCCCGTACCACTCCAGGACTTCCGGCACCGACGGGCCACCGCAGTTGCCCTGGTAGATCTGGTGCACGGGCAGCCACGCCTGCACGAACTTCTCCGGCTCACGCTCGAAGATCCACTGGCACCCGTCGCTGCAGGTGTGGAACCGCTCGCCGCGGAACTCGCTGGCGCGGAAGGATGTCTTGGCCGGGTCGTCCTTTTCCGTGAACACCATGGGGATCTGGCAGACCTGGCACAGCTGCGGCAGGCCCTGGAAGAACATCCGGCCGCCGTCGGCCTCGATGCGGTGGTGCTTCTCCCACACGGGCCGGTAGTGCTGGTCGAACGTCGCCGGGTACTGCTCGGCCAGCCACTTCATGTGCTGCTCGTTCGGCGCCTGCGTGGTGAATGACGCGGCGAAGGAGAAGTTGTGCAGCACCTTGTAAACCTCGTGCGACAGCTTGTCCTTCTCCGCGATCGCGTCCTGCACGTGCCGCGGCGGGCGGATGCCGTAGAACTCCAGGTCCGGGAAGAGGCCGCCGAGCATCTGGTCCTCGAAGTAGAGCTCGAACGCCTCCTTCCAGCTCATCACCGGCTTCGGCAGCATGTAGTCCATCATCCCGGCGACCAGCGCGGACATCCGGTACGCGCGCCAGAACCACTTGTCGATCCAGTCCTGGATGATCGGCACGTTGCCCTCGTCCTGCTCCAGCAGGAACTTGATGGCCTCCAGGCCGAGCGTCATGTGCCGGCTTTCGTCCGACTGGGCCGAGAAACCGAAGGACATCGTCGGCATGTCACCGTTGAAGCTCGCGCCACTCATGAACGGCACGAACAACAGGTTGGTGAGCAGGTACTCGAAGCTGAACGAGATCGAGATCAGGAACTCGAACGGCCCGGCCGTCATGGCGTCGTCGAACAGCGACTTCGGCACGGACAGGTACCACACGCGGTCGTGCATCTTGGACCAGCTGTGGAAGCCGCCGTAGTACTTGTTGTAGTTGCTGATCGTGTGGATCTGCGTCTGGCAGTGGCGCAGCTCGTCCACGCTCTGGCACAGCGCGGCGAACCGCGGCGCCGGGCCTTCGAGGTAACGTCCGAGGTAGGCGAAGTGCCGGTGCGCGGCGTACTCCAGCGGCGTCACGCCCTGGATGAACAGCTTGATCGCGTTGAGGTAGCTGGCGTCCGCGAGGCCGAGGTGGCCCTGGCTCTGGGCGAACCCATCGAGCACGGCGTAGAGCCGCTTGTCCTTTTCGGCCTGGTACTTGTAGTACGCGTCCACGGTGAGGCGGAACGGGTCTTCCCAGCCGTCCCAGTCGTGGACCTTGATGCCCTCGTAGCCGGTGTACGGGAACAGCTGTTCCTTGGTGACGTAGCTGGGTTCCCAGTCGAGGTCACGGGTGAGCAGCGCGTAGCGCTCCTTGAGCGGCAGCTTGCGGCGCGGTGCGGTCTGAGTCATGTCCTAGTGCTCCCACTTCACGATGATCCGGTCGTCGTCCCACTCGGAGAGGTTCCCGGCGAATGAGACGATGGCCAGCTGGAATTCGCCGGTCTCCCACTCCCGCCCGAGCTCGCGCTCCACCGACTCCCGGTTGATCACGATCTGGCCCGCGGCCTGGATCTTCACCAGGCCCGGCAGGTGGCGGACGGTCAGCTCCGGGTTGTCGGCCCGGATGGCGGCGACGAGACCGCGGTTCTCTTCGGACTCCTGGATGTCGATACCGACTTGGCGCAGGGTGTCGCTCACGCCGCACCCCCGGTGACCTCGGCCCAGCGCCGCTCGGCGGCGGCCGTGGTGCGCGCGAGCGCGGCGACCGTGCCGGCGTCGGGCAGCTGTTGGTCGACGACGCGCGCCAGCTCCGTGGCGGCCTCGTGCGCCAGCGGGTTCCACGTCGCGACGATGCGGGACAGGTGCTCGCGGTTCTCCGTGCCGTGCTCCTCGTCGCCGGCCCACGCCTTGATCAGCGCGTCGAGCCACTTGCGCTGGTCCTTGAACCAGGTGTGCAGGTACTGCGTGAACAGGCTGTACGCGCCGGCCCCGGTGGTGAGCGCGATCTCGTCGAGCTCGCGGTAGAGCACCGGGTAGACCAGCGAGTCCACGAGGTCGACCGCGATCAGGCCCTCGGCCCAGTCGGGCGTGACCATGGCTTCTTCGGTGAACCGGCGCAGCGGCTGCAGGTGCTCGCTGTCCAGCCATTCGCGCTTGGCGACCTGCAGCAGGTCACCGGTGCCCGCGCCCAACGCGATACCGACACGGGAGAGCATCTGTGCGTTGCCGATGCGGTCGAACGCCGCGTAGGTGCAGCACTGCTCCAGCGAGGTGCCGTACGCGAACCGGGCGCCGCCGACGCTCACCATCTGCGCGCCGGATTCGTAGTGGCGCAAGGGAAGGATGGCCGTGGTGAGCACCGTGCGCCACGCCGCGGGCAGCTTCGCGAGCAGCTCGCGCTCTTCGAGGTAGGCCATCTGCTTGGTGAACTCGTCGTGCAGGTTCGCGCGGTTGGTGACGTACGGCGTGTAGTAGAACTGGCGTGGATCCGTGTAGCTGTACGGATCCTTGAGCTTCAGCGCGGTGTAGTCCGCGTCGTAGAGCTCACGGTGCTGGTCCCACGTGGGCCGGTAGTGGAAGTTCTCGCGCGGTTCGACGTCGAGCGTCGCCTCGAGGTAGCGGCTGGCCGGCTGGTCGCCGAACCGGTCGATCACGTTCTGGTAGGTCTGCCTCTTCGGCTCGATGACCTGATACCGCAGTTCGTATTGCATCAGTCCTCTTCCAGGTCAGTGGTGGGCGGGGAGGGGGGCCGGCCTCAGCAGGCTCAGCAGCAGCGCCCGGAGCTCCTCGTCGCCGGCCAGGCGCCGCGGGACCTCGTCGGTTTCCCCGGCGATCACGAGCTGCACGGTCGCTTCCCGACCGGACATCGCGGTGCGGACGCGCGCCCTGCGGTCGGAAAAGCCCACGGTGAAGGCGAGTTCGCCGTCGATGCTGTCGTCGACGAGGCTGAAGACCGGCCCGTGCTCGCGGAGGATCGCGTTGGCTTCGCACACCAGCTGCTCGGCGAGGGAACGGATGATCACCTGCTCGTCGGTGGCCACGGCCACCGATCTCGGGGTGGCCGGTTCGGTGGCCGGCACGGGGGCTTCCTCCCCGTCCAGCAACGACTGGACAGCCAGCATGAACGGGGTCACGGCTCCTCCTTGAGTCCGGGCAAACCTCGACCAGGGAATACCTGGCATTTCACGATTGTTTCCGACGGATTCGGAAATGAGAAATACTTACAACTTCACGATCGATAGATGTGGCTTATCAATCGGGCCGGTTCAGCGCGGACCGCCGAGCAGCGAGTGAGCGCGCGAAAGCACCTTGGCGACGTGCGGTGAGAGGTCGTCCGCGCGCGTCGCGGCGGCCAGCTGGACCTCACGGGTCGTGCCCGCCAGCGGGCGGTACTGCGAGCCGGTGATCTGCAGGTGCCGCACGGACGCGGGCACCAGCGCGACGCCCAGCCCACCCGCGACGAACGAGACCAGAGTGGACGTCTCGCCGACTTCCTGCACCACGGACGGTACGAAACCGGCCTGCTGGCACGCGTCGAACACGGCGTCGTACACCACCGAACGGTGGCGGGAGGGGTAGCAGATGAACGGCTCGTCGCGCAGGTCCGCGAGTCGCACGGTGTCCCGGTCGGTGAGCGGGTGGCTGGCGGGCAGCACCGCGATCAGCGGCTCGCGGCGCAGCACCTGCACCACGAGCCCCGGCTCGCGGACGGGCGGGCGGAGGAAACCGATGTCGAGGGTCTCCTCCACCAGCGCCGTCACCTGGTCGGGGGTGAGCATCTCGCCCTTGAGGTCCAGCTCGATGCCCGGGAAGTCGCGGCGCAGCACCCGCGCGAGCGAGGGCAGCAGCTCGTAGGTGGCCGAGCCGGTGAAGCCGATGGCCACCCGGCCGACGTCACCCCGGGCGACGCGGCCGGCCTCGACGCTCGCGGCGTCCACCGAGGTCAGCACGGCTCGAGCCCGATCGAGGTAGCGCTGACCCGCGGGCGTGAGCTGCACCTTGCGCGTGGTCCGCGTCAGCAGCTCGACGCCGAGCTCGGCCTCGAGCTGCTTGATCTGGTGCGACAGCGCGGGCTGGGCGATGTGCAGCCGGTCGGCCGCGCGGCCGAAGTGGCACTCCTCGGCGACGGCGACGAAGTACCGCAGGTGCCGCAGCTCCATCCGGACCTCACCTCCGACCGACCTCGGCTCACACCGCGAGCGACTCCACTGTTCCAGCCGGCTCGTACTCCGGCCAGGCGGCGTACGGACAGCCTGGTTCAGCAATTCTGCCGGGTCGTCGACCGGGGGGTAGATCCACTGCTCGTTGATCGTGTGCTTGAGATCCTTCGCGATACGCTCGGTCAGCTGCACCTCGCGGTCCCAGCCCGAGGTGACGACCGCGCCCGCCGGCCCCAGCGAGAGGCAGGTGACGTAGGGCGCCGGCTCGAACCGGACCAGGGCCTCGTCCAGCAGGTCCGCGGCGACGTTGTGCCCCGCGAACTTGCCCTGGGGAAGGGCGTGCTGGCAGCTCTGCATCACCACGCGGCCCTCGGCGGGCGACAGCGCGGCCGCGGTGTCCCCGCGGCAAACACGTCGGGGACACCTCGAACGCGCAGGTACTCGTCCACGTCCAGGCGGCCGAGATGGTCCTTCTCCGCCGCGATGAACGACGTGAGCCGGCTGGCCGTCATGCCGGCCGTCCACACGACCGTCGACGCCGGGATCACCGTGCCGTCGGACAGCCGCACCTTGTCGTGGGCGAGCTCCTCCACGCTGACGCCGAGTCGCACCTCGACGCCGAGGTCGGCGAGGGCCTTCTCGATCGCCGGCCGCGGCCCCGCGCCCAGCTCCGGCCCGACGGCGTCGAGCCGCTCCACGAGCGCCACGCGGACGTCGTCGGCCAGCTCCTTCAGCCGTCCGACGAGCTCGGTTGCGATCTCCAACCCGGTGAACCCGGCGCCGACGACCACGGCGGTGAACCTGTCCGGCCCGGCTTCACGGTCCGGCAGCCGGCGCAGGTGCGTATCGAGAGCGGCCGCGCCGGCGAGGGTGTTGATGTCGAAGAGGTGCTCGGCGCCGGGCAGGGCGGGCCGCACGACCTGGCTGCCCGAAGCGAGCACGAGGCGGTCGTAGCCCAGCGTGGCGGTGGTCCCGTCGCGGCGGACCGTGGAGACCGTGCGCGTGTCGGTGTCGATGCCGACCCCGGTGCCGGCGACACGGTGCACGCCGATCGGGCCGAGCACCCGGTCGAGCGGCACGCGCATGCGGTCGGGATCCGCCGCGTAGAGCCGCGGCCGGATCACCATGTCGTCACCGGCGTTCACCACGGCGACCTGAAGGTCCTTTCGGACAGTCCGCGTTGCTGGCAAAGCTTCGCCGCACTCGCAGCACTCCATACCCCCGCGAAGCCACCGCCTACGATCAGGATCCTTGCCAGCCGGATTCTCCTCCTGCTACGACACCGTATCGGCCACAGTCGGTCAGCGGTCGGTGCCGTCGAACGATACGAATCTGGATATATAATGTCAAGGTTCCGCGAGTCCGAGCACTGACCGATAACCGGGAACGACGAATCCATACCTTCGCCGTCCGAATTTCTCCGGGCCACCCCGGTGTCCTACTGACCCGGACGTCACCCGCTTGAACCTTCCAGGAGGCCCGGCATGAAACTGACCACGATCCGCACCAGCGGCGGCACTCGCGCGGCGCGGACCGAGGGCGACGGCACGCTCGTCGAGCTGCCGTACCCGGATGTCGGCGCACTGCTGCTTGATCCACAATGGCCACTCGCCACCGGACGACAGACGCACGAGGCGATGTTCTGCGACCGGGCACCGTTGCTGGCTCACCCGGGCAAGGTGGTCCGGGTGGACCTGGACCGGCGATCTTTCCACGTAACCCGGCCGCAGTCGCTGGCCGGGCCGCGAGACGCGATCGTGCTGCCGCAGGGATCCGTGGCCGTCAGATGGAAGGTCGAGCCGGCAGCGGTCATCGGGCGGCGCGGCACCATCGCGGGATTCTCGATCTTGAACGAGGTCACCGTGCCGTGGCTGGCACTCGGTCCCGCCCTGGTGACTCCCGACGAGCTGCCAGGAGGTCTACGGCCCCGACTCGCCCTGCACAGCTTCGTCGACGGCCGTCCGGTGCAGAAGACCGACACGGGCGACCTGGACTTCGCCGCGTTGGTCCACCGCGTTTCGCAGCGCGTGCGGCTCGAGCCGGGTGACGTCGTCGCGGCCGGACACGAGGAGGTTCCGCTGTGGCTCTGCGAAGGTTCCGTCCTCGAAACGGAGATCGACGAGATCGGTTTCCACGAGAACGTGCTGCAACGGGCTACGTGAGCGTCGCCGTCGCCCGGAAAGTGCCGAGCCGGTCGGCGATGCGGTGGCTGATGGCCAGGCGGCTTCGGTGAGGCCGCGACCGAGTGGTGCCGCGCTGGAACGAGTGGCTGACAACGAAGCCCTCGGGCCTCGCCGTCGTAGGACTCTGCCTGACCGCCCGCGACGACACCGTGGTCAGAGCCGAGCCGCCGGCCGGTGTTCGACGCCTCGCGCGGACACCGGCCGCGCCAGTGGCACCGCGGCACCCACGACGACGCCGGCGAGCGTGCCAGACCGTGGAACGCAGCCGTGGTACGAGCGGCGCGAGGAGGACCAGCAGACCGAGGACGGTCTTGCCCATGGCACTCCTTGGTTCAGCGTGGGCAGCCGTCGAAAAGAGCTGCCGAAGGGTGCGAGCCGTGGAGCAGAGGGAAATCATTGCCCGAGAACATCGGCGTGGTCCGTGGGTTTGCCGGGATTCGTGCCTCAGGAACCAGCGACGAAAACGGCCCTCCCCCGCCGAAAACAGCGAGGAAGGGCCGCGGAAACCGACCTCAGCCGCCGTACTTACTGGTGCACGTGGCAACAGTCGGCGACGTGAACCCGTCGCGGAAGGCCTCCACCCGGGCGAAACCCGAGGGCACCGTCGTGCCGGAAGGGTCGGAAGCGATGACGCTCTTGGGCGACAACAGCTCCGCGATGGCCTCATCCAGGTCACCCGGCGAAAGCTCCAGTGAAGCCTTCTTGTCGGGCGTCAACGTCCCCGCCCACATGCCCGTCAGGCAGGCCGTGAGCTGGCCGGTGGAAGCCGTGTCCAGGCGCAGGCCGTAGGCCTTTTCGACCGACAACGCGTACCGGGAAGCCACCTCGGCGAACGCGGCGAAGTCGCCGAAGCCGCCTGAGGTGCCGCGGGACGGTGGGGTGCCGACGCGGCGGAGGGAGTTCAGGTCGACCGACACGGTGTCCGTCGACGGGCAGTACGCGGAGGGGGTGGTCACGCGAGCGTCCGCGCAGGACTCGGGGTCGGAGGTGAGCTTGGGGGCGCCCTTGGGGAACGCGGCGCGCAGGCTCGACTCGAGGTCCTGCAGGTTCGCCGGGTCCACGACGTCCAGGTTGCCCTTGCCGTCGCCCGTGGCGAGGTCCTTCGCCGAGAACGGCAACTGGCTGGTACGGCTGACGACCTCGGCGTTGTCGATGGCGGCGCAGCGCTTCGGGCCGTCGGTGAAGCCGAACTGGAAGGCGGACACGCGGTCGAACGCGCTGCCGTGGGCGCCTGCGGTGTCGAAGCTGGAGCCGGCGGAGTCGCGGATGAAAAAGAGCGTCGCCATGATCTGGTTGAGGCCCGCGCCGGTGGACACCTGGAAGTGCGGGGAATTGCCTTCGGCGACCCAGCGGAAGAAGGTGCCTGCGTAGCAGTCGGCTTGCTGTTCCTTCACGATCGACGGGGTGTCGGGGCTCAGGCCCAGGCGCGTCTGGACGGCGTGGCCCAGTTCGTGCGCCAGCACGGCGACCACGGACATCGGGCCGAAGGAGTCGTTCAGCATGGGCAGGAGCTCGCCGCGGTCCCACGCGACCAGGTCTCCGGAGGGGCAGTAGAACGCGTTCACGAGGCCGGCGGTGCTGGAGCCGCAGAGGTTCAGGCCCTGGCCGCGCGAGTCGTAGGAAATGAGCTGCCCGACGGGCTTGTAGTCCTTGCCGAAGTTCTCCGGCAGCTCCTCGGTCCAGTACTGCTGCACGTCGGCGACCGCGTTGGCGGCGAGCTTGTCGATCGCGCCGCCGTCGGTGTTGGCGACGGGCAGGTCGGTGTCCGCGACGCCGGCCTTCGGGCCGCTCGGACCGTCGGTGATGGCGAGGCCGGCGACCTTGGCCGGGTCGGGCCGGTCGACGCGCGCGCTGCCCTGGACGGCCGTGGTGCACCCGGCCAACAGCACGGCGCCCACGACCAGCGTCGCCACCCACGTGAACCGCGAAGTCATAGCTCCTCCAAGGAAAATGAGCCGGTGCGACCGAGGGGCCGCACCGGCTCGAAGCAGATCAGGCGCCGAAGTGGACAGACTGGATGGCGTCGTCGAAGCCGATCGTGGAGAGGTCCTTCACGTCGCTGTCGACGACCGTGGACTTGCCCGTGCAGTTCGGGCCGGTCCACAGCTTGAGCTTGCCGTCGGTGGTCAGCGAAGAGGTGACACCGGGGCGGGCCAGGTTCTGGCAGGCGTTGTCACCGGAACCGAAGGACAGGCCCTGCGAAGCACCGTTGTCGCTGAAGAACGCGTCGTCGAACAGAATCGTGCTGGTGGCGGCCTTCGAGTCACCCGACGGGGTCGGGTTGCCCGACGGCGGGGTGGTGGTGCCGGAGCCCGAGCCGTCGAGCACCTTGCCCCCGGTGGGGCTCATGCCGAACCACGTGCCGCCGACGCCCTCGCCATTGGTGTCGCCCGGGTTCTTGTCGCCGGAGAACGTGTACGCGGGCCAGTTGCCGACCGTCAGCTGCAGCGAGCCGTCGTCGCGCTTCACGACGCCGATCGCGGACTTCTTGATGCCGGCGATGAAGACCTTGGTGCCCTTGGTGACCTTGACCGGCGGCCACTTCTTCTCGCAGTCGGCGTTGCAAGTGGACTTCGGTGGCTTCGGGGAGTCGTTGTCGAAGCGGTAGATCGTCATCCCTGCGCCGTTGATCACGACCGGGTTCAGGTTGCCCGCCTTGCCGGCGCGCAGCGACACCCACTTGGTGCGCACCTCCGCGGGCGCGCCGGCCGGGGCGAGGTCGCCGGTGTCACGAGCGGCGTTGTTGCTGCGGGCGGTGCCGCTCAGCAGGTCGAGGCCACCGGTGTCGCCGGCGTCCACCGCGGCGCCGGCCGGGGCCGCGCTCGGGGTGCCGTCCGTCTGGCCGCCGCAGGCCGACAGCAGGGCCGCGCCCGCCGTCACGAAGGCAGCGAAAAACAGGGCGTGCTTGCGAAACATGGGGGGAACTCCAGGGGGTTCGACCGGGCTCCTGGACCGTCCGGAGCCGCTCTTGCCCGTGACACGGGGCGGGGGTCGTGTTCGGTTCACGTGAGATCGAAAGTTTTTGAGGAATCGCCGAACCCGCAGGTCACGCGGGATTCCCGGTCGCACGCCGCGGCCCGGTTGCGGTAAGCATGGGCCATGACCAAGGTCCGGTTCGGCTTGCTCGGCCCCGTGGAGGCGCACGTCGCCGGCAAGCCCGTGGACCTCGGGCACGCGCGACAGCGCTGGGTGCTGGCCGCGCTGCTCGCCGACGCCAACCGGCCCGTGTCCACGGAACGGCTCGTCGAGCGCGTGTGGGCGGCCGAGCGGCCGTACCGCGCGCACCGGCTGCTCGCCAGCTACCTGTCCCGGCTGCGCCGCACGCTCGCCGCGGCCGAGGGCGTCGAGATCAAGCACGGCCCGAGCGGCTACGTACTGACCACCCCACCCGGGAGCGTCGACGTGCTGCGGTTCCGCGCGCTTGTCGCGCAGGCGCGCGCGCAGCGGCGGACGGAGCTGTTCGACGAGGCCCTCGTCCTGTGGCGTGACGACGCTTTCGCCGGCCTCGACACCCCGTGGGCCGAAGCCGCCCGCGAAACGCTCGCCACCGAACGCCTGTCCGCCCAGCTCGACCGCACGGACCTCGCGCTGCGGCTCGGTGAGCACAACGCCGTACTCGCCGACGCGGCCCAGCGCGCCGTGGCCTTCCCGCTCGACGAGCGGATCTCCGGCCAGCTGATGCTCGCCCGCTACCGCGCCGGGCGGCAGGCGGGCGCGCTCGAGGAGTACGACCGGATCCGACGCCGGCTCGCCGACGAGTTCGGCGCCTACCCCGGACCCGCGCTGCGCGAGCTGCACCAGCGCATCCTCACCACCGACCCGGAGCTCAGCCCACCGCGCGAGACGCCCGTGCCGCGCCAGCTGCCCGCGCCGCCGCGGTGGTTCGTCGGGCGCGACGCGGAGCTGGCCGAGCTCGACGCCGCGATGGCCGGCGGCTCGGGCACGGTCGCGATCTCCGCGATCGGCGGCGCCGGCGGAATCGGCAAGACGTCGCTCGCCCTGCGGTGGGCGCACCGGAATGTCGCCCGGTTCCCCGACGGCCAGCTGTACGTGAACCTCCGCGGCTTCGACCCGGCCGGTGCGCCGCTGCGGCCCGAGGCCGTGGTGCGCCAGTTCCTCGACGCGTTCGGCGTCGCACCCGCGGCCGTGCCCGCCGGCCCCGAAGGCGGCTTCGCGCTGTACCGCAGCCTCGCCGCGGGCCGGCGCCTGCTCGTGGTGCTCGACAACGCGCGTGACGCGGCGCAGGTCGAACCGCTGCTGCCGGGCAGCGAGACGTGCACCGTGATGATCACCAGCCGCCACCGGCTCGGCGGCCTCGGCGTGCGCGGCGCGCAGCTGCTCGACCTGGGTGAGCTCGCCGAACGTGAGGCACGCGAGCTGCTCACGCGCCACCTCGGCGACCGGCGGGTGGCCGCGGAACCGGCGGCCGTCGACGACCTCGTGCGCTGGTGCGGGGGCCTGCCGCTGGCGATCAGCGTCGTCGCGAGCCGGGCCGGGGCGAACCCGCGCTTCCGCCTGGAGGTGCTGGCGCGCGAGCTCGAGGACGCGTCGGCGCGGCTCGACGCGCTGGACGCCGGCGACCTGGCCACCAACGTCCGCGCGGTGTTCTCGTGGTCCTACGAAGCCCTCGACGCGGGAGCCCAGCGCGTGTTCCGGCTGCTCGGCGCCGCGACGGGGCCGGACGTGAGCCTCGCGGGCGCGGGCGCACTGGCCGGTCTGGAGCGGCCCCGGGCGGTGCTGCGCCGGCTCGTCGACGCGCACCTGCTGCAGGAGCACCTGCCCGGCCGCTACCGGATGCACGACCTGCTGCGCCTGTACGCGGACGAGCTGGTCACCCCGCCTGAACGCGCCGAAGCACTCAGGCGCTTCACCGACTTCCTGCTGCATACGGCCGGCGTCGCGAACCGGTTGCTGCGGCCGGAACGCCAGTCGATCGATCTTCCGGAAGCCAGCGCGCCCCCGCTGGCCGACCGCCGAGCCGCGACGCGCTGGTTCGACGACGAACAGCACAGCCTGCGCGCGACGCTGGATTACGCCGTGCGGCGCGGCGCGCACGAAGACGTGTGGCGGCTGGCGTGGTGCGTCAGCGGTTACCACGTGATCCACGGACAGCTCGGCGAAGACCTCACGGCGTGGCTGGCCGGGTTCGCCGCCGCCCGCGCCCTCGGCGATCCCGAGCCGCAGGCCATCGCGGCGATGTACCTCGGCACGGCCTACACGCGCACCGGGTCCCACGATCACGCCATCCGACACCTGCGCGAAGCGCTTGTCCTTGCGCAGCACGCGGATCTCGCCGCCGACGCCTCCCGTGCGCTCGGCTGGGCGCTCGGCCAGAGCGGCGACTTCGACGGCGCCCTGCACCACACCACCGTCGCGCTGAGGCACTACCGCGCCACCGACAACGGCCTGCGCCAGGCCGACGCGTTGAACACCCTCGGCTGGTACTCCGCGCAGCTCGGCTTCCTGGCCGAAGCCCGCGAACACTGCGAACAGGCGCTCGTGCTGTGCCGCAAACACGACCACCACCGAGGGGAGACCGTGACGCTCGACAGCCTCGGCTATATCGCGTCGGCAATGGGCGAACGCGAGGAGGCGCTGGCCGACTACACCGCCGCCCTCGCGCTCGCCCGCGACACCGAAGACGCCTACGACGAGCCCGTGATCCTCGCCAACCTCGGCGACACCCACGCCGCCCTCGGTGACCTGGCCGCCGCCCGCGACGTCTGGGCCCGGGCGCGTGAGCTGTTTCGGGCCCACGGCCGCACCGGTGACGCCGAGCGGATGACCGCCAGGCTCGCGTCAGCCGACCAGTGACGCGCATGTCGGCGGAGAACTCCATCGGCTCGTCGAACGCGACGGGACCGGTTGCGATGGTCACGCGGCGCGTGTCGAGGAGACCCGGCGCCGGTTCGCTGAACTTCGGAGGGACACCGCCGACCTGTCCCGGAGGGGGTACCCGCAAGGCCCTGTGTCGAGGGAAAACCGGGCAACCCGGACGCGTGATCCCCGTCTCTTCGGCTACAGGTTGCGAGTCGCCAGGTGGTGCCGGCGACGCAGGGTCGAGCGGGGCCGGACGACGCAGGTCGGATGGCTGACGCGGGCTTCCGGGCGAGCGGCGGCGCGGTGGGCGCGATGCGCGCGGTGCAGCCAGAGGACGTCGCGGCCGAAGGACCACACGAGCGTGGCCAGGGCGGCCACCGTGACGGCCAGGCCCGTGACGTGCGGCAGCAGGCCCGAGCCTGCGGCCACCAGCAGCACACCCTGCAGCGCGGCGACGACCTTGCGCACCCGGCTGGGCGGCAGCGCGCCGTTGAGCCATGGCAGGGCCCGGGACGCCGCGACGAACGCGTAGCGCATCAGGCCGATCGCGAGGACCCAGTAGCCGAACGTCTCCGCGGCCAGCACGCTGAGCACCAGGATGAGGAACGCGTCGGACTCCATGTCGAACCGAGCGCCGAGCGCCGAGGCTGTGCCGGTGCGGCGCGCGACCTGCCCGTCGACGGCGTCCAGCGCCAGTGCGACGGACGCCAGCGGCACGAGCACGGCGAGCGGCGCTCCCCCGTTCAGGTGGTCTGCGACCAGCGCCGTCACGCCGCCGATGAGGATCGCGCGGGTGAGCGTGACGTGGTCGGCGGGTCCGAGGGACCGGGCTCCGGCTTTACGCGCGGCGCCCGCGAGCAGAGCCCACAGGCCGACGGTGTACGCCAGGCCCGCGGCCCAGCCGGCGGCGCCGAGGCCGACGGTCAGGGCGAGCACGCCCAGCAGCGCCACCTGGGCTCCGGCACCCGCGGCTTGCTGCCGAACGAGTGAACCCACGGTGGAACGTGATCGTGTAGTGGTGGTGACAGCCATATCGCCTCGATCTCGCGGCAGAGGAGGACGACCATGACACGTACGGGACAGGCCTTCTGGTTCAAATCCGCCGGAACCGGTGAGATCCGGGCGGCGGAGGTGCCGGCGCCGGGACCGGACGAAGTGCTGGTCAGGACCCTGTTTTCCGGCATGAGCCGCGGCACGGAAAGTCTTGTGCTGCGCGGCGGTGTGCCCGAGAGCCAGCGCGAGGTGATGCGCGCGCCGTTCCAGGAGGGCGACTTCCCCTTCCCGGTGAAGTACGGCTACCTGAACGTCGGGCGCGTCGAGGCCGGGCCGAGTGAGCTGGTGGGGCGGACAGTGTTCAGCCTGTTCCCGCACCAGACCGAGTTCGTGGTGCCGGCCACGGCGGTCACGGTCGTGCCGGAAGACGTGCCGGCCGCGCGGGCCATCCTCGCGGGCACGGTGGAGACGGCCGTGAACGCGCTGTGGGACGCCGCGCCGCTGGTCGGCGACCGGATCGCGGTGGTGGGTGCCGGGATGGTCGGCAGCAGCGTCGCCGGGCTGCTCTCCCGCTTCCCGGGAGTGGACGTCCAGCTCGTGGACACCGATCCGGCTCGGGAGAAGGTCGCGGCGGCGTTCGGCATCCGCTACGTGCGGCCGGAGGACGCCGAGGGCGATCTCGACCTCGTGGTGCACGCCAGCGCGACCGACGCGGGGCTCGCGCGGTCGCTGGAGCTGCTGGGCCGCGAGGCGACAGTGGTGGACCTGAGCTGGTACGGCGACCGGCGTGTGAGCGTGCCGCTGGGCGAGAACTTCCACTCACGGCGGCTGACGATCCGCAGCAGCCAGGTGGGCACGGTCTCCCCCGCCCGAGCCGCGCGGCGCACCTACGGTGACCGCATGGCCACGGCGCTGCGGCTGCTGGCCGACCCGGCGTTCGACGCGCTCGTGACCGGCGAGACCGCGTTCGAAGACTTGCCGGAGCTGATCTCCCGCCTCGCCGGCGGGGACCTGCCGGGGCTCGCGCACCGGATCGTTTATCCGTGATTTCTTGTGATTCCTAAGGAGACAACCTTGTTCAGCGTCACCGTCCGCGACCACATCATGGTCGCCCACAGCTTCCGCGGCGAGGTGTTCGGCCCGGCGCAGAAGCTGCACGGCGCCACGTTCGTCGTCGACGCCACGTTCCGCCGCACCGACCTCGACGCCGACAACATCGTGGTGGACATCGGCCTCGCGACGCAGAAGCTGGGCTCGGTGCTGGCCGACCTCAACTACCGCAACCTCGACGACGACCCGGCGTTCGAGGGCATCAACACTTCCACGGAGTACCTGGCGAAGGTGATCGCCGACCGGCTGGCCGACGCCGTGCACGCGGGGGAGCTCGGCGAGGGTGCGCACGGGCTGTCGGGGATTTCGGTGACGCTGCACGAGTCGCACGTCGCTTCGGCCGGGTACGAGCGTTCGCTTTGACCGAGGTGGACGCGTCCGGCTACGCGCCGGAGTGGTTGCGGCTTCGGGAAGGTGCGGATTCCGTCGCGCGTGCCCCGTCCCTTGTGGACTCGCTCGCGTTGCCGCCGCCGGTCGTGGTCCGCGATCTGGGCTGTGGCACCGGTTCCATGAGCCGCTGGCTCACGGGCCGGTTGCCACGGCCGCAGCGGTGGATACTGCACGACCAGGATCCGGGCCTCGTGCAGCTGGCTGTCGCGGGTGTCGAGAATGCGACAGGCGAAGTTCGTGATGTCACCCGGCTGACGGCGGCGGATCTTTCGGGAACCTCATTGGTCACAGCGTCGGCGTTGCTGGACCTGTTCACGGCCGAGGAGATCCGGCGGTTGGTCGACGCTTGCGCAGGGGCACGGGTGCCGGCCTTGCTGACGTTGTCGGTGGTCGGGCGGGTCGCACTCACCCCGGCGGACCCGCGCGACGAGGCGGTGGCGGCGGCGTTCAACGCGCATCAGCGCCGGGAGGGCCGGCTGGGGCCGGAGGCGGTGGCGTTCGCGGCGGCCGAGTTCGCCGAGCGCGGGTTCACAGTGCATCGGGTGCCGACGCCGTGGCGGCTGGGTGCCGAGAATTCGGCGTTGATCGAGACGTGGTTCTCCGGCTGGGTTTCCGCGGCGTCGGAGGAGAATCCGACGTTGGATCTGTCGGGGTATCGGCGGAGGCTCGATTCGGTGGTTGTGGAGCACGAGGACTTACTGGCGCTGCCTTAGCCGCCGTGGCTGCCTCAGCCGTTTCAGCTGCCTTGGCTGCCTTGGCTGTCGGCTTCGCGGCGGGCTTTGGCCCGCCGTTTGCCCTCGTGCATCGCGGCGACGCGGGCGATCGGGATGGTGTGGCCTTCGGCGACGAGATCGTCCGGAAGTGCTTGCGGTGCGGGCATTTCCGTGGCCCACGGGTCGGTGTTGCCGAGGAGGTCGAGTGCCGTGTGGACGGTGAAGTCGCGCGGGGTCACGTCGTCGGCCGCGGACCACGGGATCGGGAACGACACGGTGAGGCCGGGCCGCACGCGCGGGCTGTAGGCGGCGACCACGGTCGCACCGCCGGCGCGGGTGGAGTCGAGGAACACCTTGCCGTGGCGGTCTTCGCGGATGAACGCGGTGGTGGCGAGCTCCGGGTCCAGACGTTCCGCGCGGGCGGCGATCGCGCGGGTCGCGGCGGCGACGTCCTCGTGGGCCTGGCCGGGCGCGAGGGGCACGAAGACGTGGACGCCCTTGGAGCCGCTGGTTTTCAACGCACCGGCGAGCCCCGCGTCGACAAGGGCTTGGCGGACCAGGCGCGCTCCGGCGACCGCGACGCCGAACGGTGCGCCCTCCGGCGGGTCGAGGTCCATGATCAGATGGGTCGGCCCCTCGGGGTGGTCGTGAAGCGTCAATGTGGGGTGGTATTCGATCGCGCGTTGGTTGCCGAACCACAGAAGGGTGGGGCGGTCGTTGCACAACGCGTAGGAAACTTCCCGCTTCGAGCTCTCGGCCCACAGCTTCACGCGCGGCACGAACCCGGGCGTGTACTTCGGCAGGTTCTTCTGCATGAACGCGTCCTGCCCGCGCAGCACACGCACCACTGACAGCGGCCGGTCGTGCAGCACCGGCAGCAGCCGCTCCGAGACACCGTCGAGGTAGTCGAGCAAGTCGCGTTTGGTCGCGCCGGCGTCGGCGAACAGCGGCTGGTCGAGATTGGTCAATTTGACACCCTCGCGTACGTCGTCGCTGCTCATCGGCCTACCTTCGCCCACCGCGCGGGCGCCGGTCAACCGCTTCACACGAGCGGACGGCCCTCGCGGCGGCGCCTGCGGAAGTCGCGCAAGTACGCGTTGTAGGGGAACCGCTGCACACTGCACGGAAATCGCCGCACGACGTGCCCGATCCCGCGCGTGAGACGTTCGAATGTTCGCTGGTCTTGTTCGCTCCACGGCAGCCGCATGTGCTCGCGGAAGCACGCGGGCAGGAACCCGGTCGTCACGAACCGGTGGAACCGCCCGAACACCAGCGCGAACGGCCACGGCAGGAACCGCAAGTCGACGAGGTCCGTGAGGTACGCGCGGGTGCGGTCGTCGATGGCGACGCGGTCGAGCCCGTCGGCCCAGTACTTCGCGAACACCTCGCGGTTCTCGGGCCACATCTCCGGCCGTACCTGCAGCGTCGTGCCGAGCACCACCGCCTCGGCGTACAGCTCCTCGGGCGCGGCGCTGCCGAAGAACGCCACGTGGACGTCCTCGAGTCCCTTGTAGAGACACGCGGCGACCCACAGCTGCAGCTCCGGATCGAAGGCGTTATAACCGACAGGGCTGTCCTTTGTAGACGTGATTTGCCGATGAGACCCGTTGACCGCCTTGCGGTACGCCTTGCGCTCCTCGTCCGTCCCGAACGTCGCGACCGCCAGGTACGTCCCCGTGGTGCGCGCGCGTTTGACCGGGTGCCTGAACAGGTTCCCGCTCTCGACGCGGCTCTCCATCACCCCGTACGCGACCGCGGGCCGCCCGAGCTGCATGATCACATTGGCACTGCCGGCCATCAAGCCGATGCCGACCATCGCCTGTTTGAGCACGTCACCCATCGCGCCTCCTCCTGGATCAAGGAAACGCGACTGTTTACGCCAGGTCAAGAGACGTCGGCGCCTTGGCTTGGCCGGCTGTTTCAGTACAGCTTGGAATTACTGGCACGGGTCGAAATGATCAACGCGCGACGGCCTGAACCTCACCGGCGACGGGCCCCGCTCCGAACGCATCCGCGCGGCCGGCGCGTCGATGTCGTGGTCGCAGAAGCTCGCGGAGGAGGCCCCGCCGCCCACGCTGGGACGGGGTGATCTCCACCGCACTCGACCGGGGAGGTTGCGACCACGCGGTTCACGCTGATCTAACGTCAAGCCCCGAGCCGCCAGTGAGGGCGGCCCGCTCCCGGCGACGGGCTGGTCGGCGCCCCCACAGTGGCCGCCGGGCTGGAGAAGCCGGGGGTGAACCCCAGGCGCGCCGGCGGCGCGTCCGAGCGAATCAGGGCGTGTTGCGTGCCGAAGGTGTTCCAGATGGCCCGGCCGGCGTGGTTGTCGCCGAAGGTGGCGCGGGTCGAGGTGCTCGGCGGGCTCGTCGTGGCACTCGCGCTGATCCCCGAGGCGATCTCGTTCTCGATCATCGCCGGCGTCGACCCGCGGGTGGGGCTGTGCGCGTCGTTCACGATGGCCGTGGTGATCTCGATCGTGGGCGGCCGCCCGGCGATGATCTCCGCCGCCACGGGGGCGATCGCACTGGTCGTGGCGCCGCTGGCGCGTGAGCACGGCTTCGGCTACCTCGTCGCGACGGTGATCCTCGGTGGTCTGATCCAGATCGTGCTCGGCACGCTCGGCGTGGCCAAGCTGATGCGGTTCGTACCGCGCAGCGTGATGGTCGGGTTCGTCAACGCACTGGCGATCCTGATCTTCCTGGCACAGCTGCCTTCGCTGGTCGACGTGCCGTGGCCGGTCTACCCGCTCTTCGCCGGCGGCCTGCTGCTCATGGTCTTCCTGCCCAAGCTGACCAAGGCCGTGCCGGCGCCGCTGATCTCGATCGTCGTCCTCACCGCGCTCACGATCGGCGCCGGCATCACCGTGCCGACCGTGGGCGACAAGGGCGCGCTGCCGTCTTCGCTGCCCGTGCCCGGCGTGCCCGACGTGCCGTTCACGATGAACACCCTCACCCTCCTCGCGCCGTACGCGATCGCATTCGCGCTGGTCGGGCTGATGGAGTCGATGATGACGGCCCAGCTCGTCGACGACATCACCGACACCCCGTCGAGCAAGACCCGCGAAGCGATCGGCCAGGGCATCGCCAACGTCGTCACCGGCATCTTCGGCGGCATGGGCGGCTGCGCGATGATCGGCCAGACCATGATCAACGTCAGGACCGCCGGCTCCCGCACACGGCTGTCGACGTTCCTTGCCGGCACGTTCCTGATCATCCTGTGCATCGTCTTCGGCCCGCTCGTCTCGCGCATCCCCATGGCCGCGCTCGTGGCCGTGATGGTGCTCGTCGCGTTCGGCACGTTCGACTGGCACAGCATCGCCCCTGCCACGCTCAAGCGGATGCCCGCCGGCGAGATCGCCGTCATGGTGATCACCGTCGCCGTCGTGATCGCCACCAGCAACCTCGCGATCGGCGTCGTCGTCGGCACGATCACCACGATGGTCATCTTCGCCCGCCGCGTCGCGCGCCTGCTCGGCGTGACCGCCGCCGTGGACCCGGACGGCAACCAGGTCGTCTACGCGGTCACCGGCGAGCTGTTCTTCGCCTCCAGCAACGACCTCGTCTCCCGCTTCGACTACGCCGGCGACCCCGCGCACGTCGTCCTCGATCTCACCGACGCCCACATCTGGGACGCCTCCACCGTCGCCGCGCTCGACGCCATCACCACGAAGTACGCCGCACGCGGCAAAACCGTCGAGATCGTCGGCCTGAACTCACCGAGCGCCCGCATGCACGACCGGCTCACCGGGGAGCTCGCGGCGCGCTAGAGCACCGAGCGGGCGAACTCGATCAACGTGCGCGCGGCGGGACCGCTCGGGCCGTCGGCGCGCCACGCCAGCGCCAGCTGGCCGCGCAGCCGCGGCCGCAGCTGCAGCGTGTGCAGCTCGGCGGCGTAGTACCGCGCGAGGGATTCCGGCACGATCGCCACGCCGAGGCCGCGCATCGCCAGCTGCGCCAACACGTTCGGGTCGCTGGCCTCGATCGTCACGCGCGGGTGGACGCCCGCCGTCGCGAAGCCGCGGTCGAGGACGCCGCGCACGCCCGTGCCCTTCGGCAGGCAGATCAGGCCGCGGTCGGCCAGGTCTGCGAACGCGACTTCGTCGCGCGAAGCCAGCGGATCACCAGGCGCAGTGACGGCGACGACGGCCTCGTCGAGCACCACCTGCGCGGTGAGGCCCGCGGGCACGCCGTCGGCCAGCCCGATCACGGCGACGTCGAGGCGGCCTTCGCGCAGCGCCTCGACCATCACGTCGGAGTTGGCCTCGCCGAGAGTGATCTCGACGCCCGGGTAGCGCTCGGCGAAGGCGGCCAGGAAATCGGGCAGCGCGACCGGTCCCGCCGACGTCACGATCCCCATCGCCACCTGCCCGCGGACGAGACCCTCGTGCTCGGCGACGGTCTCGCGCACGGCGGCCACCGCGGCGAGCGCGGCGCGGGCGTGCGGCAACGCGGCGGCGCCGACGTCGGTGAGCCGCACCGCGCGTCCCGAGCGGTCGAACAACGGCTGCCCCAGTTCGCGTTCCAGGCGCCGGATCTGCGCGCTGACGCCGGGCTGCGCGACGTGCAGCCGGGCCGCGGCGCGCGTGAAGTTGGCTTCTTCGGCGACGGCCACGAAGTACTCGAGCTGATGCAGTTCCATAAGCACTGATTCTAGCTGGAGGAAGTACTATCTCTTGTACTTCTCGACGGCGGCTCGTCAGGCTGGAGTCATGCAAACCTTCACCCCTGGCCAGGACGGCTACCGCGAGGAAATCGCCGGCTTCCAGACCGGCATCCAGTCGACACCGAAGCTGGTCGTCGCCGCCAGGACGGCCGACGACATCGCCGAGGCCGTGCGCCACGCCGCGGCCCACGACCTGCGGGTGGCGGTCCAGGCGACCGGCCACGGCCTGCGCGCCCCGGCCGACGGGGTGCTGATCTCGACGACACGCATGCAGGCTGTCGAAATCGACGCGGTCAACGCGGTCGCCCGGGTGGAGGCCGGCACCACCTGGGGCAAGGTGCTCGAAGCCGCCGCCGCGCACGGGCTCGCACCGCTCAGCGGTTCGGCACCCGGCGTCGGCGTGGTCGGCTACACGCTCGGCGGCGGCTTCAGCCTGCTCGGACGCCGCTACGGCCTCGCCGCCGGCCAAGTGCGCTCAGCCGACGTCGTGACCGCTGACGGCGCGATCGAGCGCACCACCGACCTCGGCGACGGCGTGATCGCCTCACTGGAGTTCGGCCTCGTCCGCGTGACCAGCCTGTACGGCGGCGGCCTCTCCTTCGACACCCCCAAGCTGCCCGAGGTCCTGCGCACCTGGCGCGACTGGACCGCCGATCTGCCCGACGCGCTCACCACGTCACTCGCCCTGATCCCCTACCCGGACCTGCCGATGGTGCCGGAACCGTTGCGCGGCAAGCACATCGCCCACGTCCGGATCGCCCACCTCGGCGACGACGGCCCGCGGCTCGTCGCACCCCTGCGCGCGCTGCGACCGCTCGTGGACACGCTCAAGACCATGCCGTTCACCGACTCCGGCTCCATCGCCGCCGAGCCGCCGCACCCCCACGCGTACCTCGGCGACAACCGCGTGGTCGCGCAGCTGCCCGACACCACGATCGACGCGATCCTGGAGCACGCCGGCCCCGGCGCGCCCGTGCCGACGGTCCTGATCGTCGACCTCCTCGGTGGCGCCTACGCCCGGCCGAACGGCCCGGACTTCACTGCCGATTCCACTGCCGATTTCACTGCTCAGTCGCGCTACACCATCCGCGCTCTGTCCGTTTTGGACGAGTCCGGCCCGGACACTGTGCGCAGGGCCCACGCCGAACTGTTCGTCAGGCTCACCGCGACCGGCCGGCTGCGCAGTTTCGTGTACGGGCAGCCGCTCTCCCACGTCGATCTCAAGTTTTCATCTGAGCACCCAACGCCCGCCGCGCGCTGAGTGGATTTGCGCCAGGCCACTCGAGTTCCGGGGGCGGCGGTTGCGTTGCCCGCTCCCTCCGCACGCCCGCCAACGCCTGACCGAAGCGGCCGTTTTGTGCGGTTTCCGGCGCTCGACGCGGGCGCGTGAGGCCTTCTGCCCCCAACCGTCGGCCGCCTGCCAGTGATCGCTTCGCAAGTGTTCACGCGGCGTTGGTGTCGGCTGGATTGGATCGACGGTCGACACGACCCCCGCGTGAGGAGTTTTGCCTTGTCCGCCGACCCCACCATCCCCACTCCAGAGCCCGACTCCGGCACCACCCGCCGCCGATTCCTGCAGGGCGCGGGCGTCGCCGCCGGAGCGCTGATGTTCGGCGGGATCGCCGACGCGGGCACCGCCGACGCCGCCACCCTGGGCGGCAACGGCCTGCCGCGAGGGTTCAGAGGCGACATGTCCGATCTGAGACACGTCGTGATCCTCATGCAGGAGAACCGTTCGCTGGACCACTACTTCGGCACGTTCCCCGGCGTGCGCGGCTTCAACGACAAGCAGGCGCTGAAGTTCCAGGACGGCACCACCGTCTTCCAGCAGAAGGACAAGACGGGCGCCATCGTGACGCCGAAGGTCGACGACGGCATGTGGGGCAACGACCACGGTGCCTGGGGCGACGTCGCGCACCGCAGCTGGGACCAGTGGGTGCAGCACAACGGCGCCAGCTGCATGAACTACCACAGCGACGGCTACATGAGCTTCTACCACTCGGTGGCGGCCCAGTACACGATCGCCGACCAGTACTTCTGCTCCGAGTTCGGCCCGACCGACCCGAACCGCAAGTACCTGTGGAGCGGCACGTCCAACACCGAGACCGGCAACACGGACGAGTCGAACTACAGCCGCCCGTGGATCACCGTGCCCGAGCAGTTGCAGGAGGCCGGCATCGACTGGCGCCTCTACTCCGACAACAGCGGCAACGGCCGCCAGGGCTACCTCAGCTCGTGGATCGGCGACTACGGCGACAACGAGCTCAAGTACTTCAAGGGTTTCGAACCCAAGGGCCTGAGCCCGCTGGACCCGAAGCTGCAGCCCGGCACCGGCCTGATCTGGCGCGGCAACGCCACCTACTACGCCGGCAAGACCACGCCGGACGACGACTCCGACGCCAACCTGCAGGCCGTCCTGAAGGACTTCCGCGACGCCTGCCGGCCGGGCGCCGAGCACCCGCTGCCGGCCGTCTCGTGGATCGTCGCGCCCTACGGCTGGTCCGAGCACCCGGACGCCGACACCCTGCACGGCGAGCGCTACGTCAAAGAGGTGCTCGACATCCTGCAGAGCAACCCGGATATCTGGAACCACACGCTCTTCATCCTCAACTACGACGAGAACGACGGGAAGTTCGACCACGTGCTCCCGCCGTGGCCCGAGGCCGGCACCGCGGGCGAGTACACCGGCTCGTACCCGCTCGGCTTCGGCCCGCGCGTGCCGATGCTGCTCGTCTCGCCGTGGTCGCGCGGTGGCTACGTCGCTTCGGAGGTCTTCGACCACACGTCGACGATCAAGTTCCTGGAGAAGTGGGCGGCGCACCTCGGAAAGCCGTTCACCTGCCCCAACATCAGCGACTGGCGCCGCTCGATCGCCGGTGACCTGACGAGCGCGCTCGACTTCGCCCACCCGCAGACCGGGCCGGCGACGTTCGCGGATCCGGCAGCCGAGCAGCCGGTGAAGGTCGCGGCCGGCCACATGAAGCCGCGGCCGCTGAACTTCCACCCGCACGCCACGGTCACGCAGGACCACAAGGGCCAGGTCACGGCGAAGATGACGCTGGCCGGCGGCGACAAGGGCAAGGCCGTGAGCTTCCAGGTCTTCCCGGACAAGCTCAAGCCGTTCACCAGCACGCCGTTCACGGTCACCGAGCGCAAGTCGCAGTCCTACACCTGGGACACCTCCGCCACCGGCGGCGAGTACGCGTTCTCGATCTATTCCAACGACGGCTTCGTGCGCTCGTTCGCCGGCAAGGTCACCTCGTCCGGGCACGACCCGCGCGTGGACGCCGACCTGCTGCAGCCGACGCTGCTGGTGCGCGAGCAGCACGTGCGCTTCACGCTGCACAACGACAACCTGCTCAAGCCGATGCGCTACAAGCTGGCCGCGAACGACTTCAGCGGCGGGACCAAGACCGTCACGGTGCTCGGCCTGCTGCCGGCGATCGTGAACTGGCCGACCGAGAACGGCTACTACGACGTAGTCATCACGGCCGAGGGCGACTCGACGTGGCAGCAGCGCTACGCCGGCCGGATCGGCGAGGGCTGCTAGTTCCGGCGTTCACGCAGGCGGCCGGTGGATCCTGCTCGGGTCCGCCGGCCGCTTTCCGTCAGCGCTTGTTCCGGCGGACGCGGTCGAGCCAGGAGAGGTCGCTGCTCTGGTAGCGGGCGAGCTCGGCGGCGTGGAAATCGCGGCGAGTCTCCCGGAGCGCGTCCCAGCCGTCTTCGGCGGCGCGGCGACCGCGCCGGCGCGCCCGGATGTCGAGGGCGGCGGCGACGCCGACCACCACGAGTACCGTCCCGACGAGGATCACCAGCAGCGTCACAGCCCCCACCACCCAGAGTAATTCGCAGGTCACGGGCGCGAACCCGCCGCGCGGGTGCCCGTGATCGTCCACCTATACTCCCACAGCAGCCAGGCGATTGGGGTCGATTTCTTGCGAACGATGAGCCATGACGAGTACCTCGGCATGCGCAGGTTCCCCGGCCTCGACGGCCTGCGCGCCATCGCCGCGACGATCGTCGTGTTCTTCCACTTCGCCGGGCCGAAGTTCGTGTGGCCGTCGGGCTGGGTGGGCGTCTACATCTTCTTCGTGCTCTCGGGGTTCCTGATCACGACGCTGCTGCTGCGCGAGCAGGACCGCACCGGGCGCATCTCGCTGAGCGGTTTCTACGTGCGGCGCGTGTTCCGGATCCTGCCGCCGTACCTGGTGATCCTCGGCGGGATCATCGCGTTCGTGCTGCTGCGCGGCGAGTTCCTCGCGCGCGACTTCCCCCACGCGCTGAAGTACTACCTGACCTTCCTCAACGAGTTCTTCCCCGGCTCGCACGGCAACGGCTCCGACAACTTCTTCTCCGGCTCGTGGACGCTGGGCATCGAGGAGAAGTTCTACCTGGTGTGGCCGTTCCTGCTGGTCGCGATCGGCATCGGCGCCGCGCGGCGCAAGCTCGCGCTGGTGCTCGCCGCGATGGCCGTGCTGCTGGCGCTCGTGCCGCTGACCACGGGCGGCTGGCTGCTCGACTTCTCGCCGACGGCCATCTACCGCTCGAGCATCCACTACGCCATCCTGCTCGGCGGCTGCCTGCTCGCGATCCTGCTGCACTACCGGCGCAGCTTCGCCGTGCTGCGGCCGTTCACGCACCCGCTGGCCGCGATCCCGATCGTCGCCGGGTTCCTCGTGCTGCACGCGAAGCTCGACCCGCTCTGGCGCGAGACGCGGCAGAACCTGCTGGTGCTGCTCGCGTATGCGCTGCTCACCATGCTGCTGCTGATCGTGCTGCTGTCACCGGGCCCCGCACGCTGGCTGCTCTCGACGGCGCCGATGCGCTTCGTCGGCGAGCGGTCGTATTCGCTGTACCTGCTGCAGGGCCCGGTGCACTTCGTGGTGGTGCAGGCCGTGCCGGCGCTGGGTCACAACCGGCTGGTCACGGCCGTGACGGTGTTCCTGGTCGACCTCGCGATCGCCGACCTGATCCACCGCTGGGTGGAACAGCCGATGATCGCGACCGGCAAGCGGCTGCTCACGAGCCGGCAGGCCCGCAAAGCCGCACGGGCCGCGGTTCCTGCCGACGCGGTGCCGGTGCCGGCTCGCGTTTAGCGGTTTGAGCGCTTTTCAGCGGTGCTCAGCGCTCGAGCACGAAGACCGGGATCAGGCGCGTGGTCTTCTTCTCGTAGTCGGCGAAGCCCGGCATGTGCGCGACCATGCCGGCGTAGAGGCGGTCGCGCTCGGCGCGGTCCTCGATCAGCTTGGCCGTGGCTTCGAACTTCTCGGTGCCGATCTCCAGCGTGACCTTCGGGTTGGCGACGAGGTTGTGGTACCAGTCCGGGTTGGTGTCCGCGCCGCCCTTGGACGCGGCGATCACGTAGCGGTCTCCGTCGGTGGTGTAGACCAGGGGTGCGACGCGCTGAGTCCCGCTCTTCGCGCCGGTGTGGGTGAGCAGGACCATGTTGGCGCCCTCGAACATCCCGCCGACCTTGCCCTCGTTGGCGCGGAACTCTTCGATGATCTGGTCGTTCCAGTCAGACACAGTGGTGTCCCTCCAGTTTGATTTGTGACCAAACTTACTTTGTATGCAAAACTGATGTCAACGCGAGGTATTCTCTTGCGCGACAAGGTGTTTCGCGTGGTTCTGGTCGAAGGAGCGGGATGACCACCGGGCCGAGCCTCGAGGACGGCGTGCGCGAGCTGCTGCTGCTCATGCCCCGCCTGGCCGGCCGCGGCAAGCGCACCCCGGTGCCGCCCGAGCTCGCGAACCTGTCCCTGGCACCGCGGCACCTGTGCCTGCTGTCCATTCTGCTGTTCGACGGCCCCATGACCGTCACCGAGCTCGCCGGCCGCCTCGAGGTCGCCCCCACCACCGCCAGCCTCATGATCGGCGACCTCTCGCGCCAGGGCGTGCTCGTCCGCGCCGAAGACCCCGCCGACCGCCGCCGCACGATCGTCAGCATCAGCCCCTCGCAGCGCGCCGCCGTGGACGCCTGGCTGGCGCCGGGGGCACGGGCCTGGGAGCGGGCGTTGGCGCCGTTGTCGCCTGCCGAGCGGGCATTGGTGATCGATACTTTGAAGGCTTATTCGCTGGAGTTCACGGATGGGTGCTGCTGAGGGCTCCCTCGGCGAGGGCTTTGGCGTGGGCTTCTCCCGGACAGGCGTGCGGGCCGGCACCGAAGGGGAAATCCTTGAGATCGACGGTGACTTCGGCGCCGTCGACCCAGCGGCGGGTGCTGGGGACGGGTGGGTCTTGGGTGCTGTTGATCAGGTTCTCGGTGGCCGCGGCCTGGACCAGTAGGCCGACTTTGGCGGCGGTTCGCTCGTCGGGTTGTCCCAGAGCTTCGACCAGCCGCTTGCAAGCTTCATCGGCCTCGGCGCTTTCGGGGAAGTGGGGCTGGTAGGCCCGTGCCACTTTGTCGACGTCTCCGGGGTCGACCTCGAACCCGAGCACCTCGGCGAGCGTCACGACTGGTCCTTGGTGGGGCTTCGCGGCTGCCAGCTTCCTGAGCGCTTCCGGGTCTGTCCCGGCGAGTTCCTCGACGACCAGCTTTCGCCGCCTGGCGTGGTCCTCGCCGCTGCTGAACCTGGCCACCATCGCGCGCAACCAGGCCACATTCACTTCGACCGGCGGCACGGGCGCTTCAGTGAGGAGCTCTCGGGAATCCATGCCGCGAACGGTAGGGCGGGGAAGCATCGGCGCCGGCCGAAGTGTGGTGCCGCCGACCCCGGCCGACATGGCCCCCGCCCTCCCTGAGGGGGCGTCCCCACGTCCATTTTACCGGCCACCACCGACGAAACCGGCGGAAAGCGCCGGCAGGGGTCGAGTTATCCACAACTACGGGAGGGTGCGGACAACCGCAGCACTCATCTACACCGACAACCACTGCGCCTGCGGCCCCTCACACCGATGCGGCCGTGGCGCGTCGTGCTGGTACCACCAAGCCTCGCTCACCCGTCCGTTCGGCAGGGTGTACCGGGGCGGCCCAGCGGCTCGCCACATCCCCGCGGCCTCCAGAGACCGTCCGCTGGCCACGTTCCCCACCTCGGCCCCTGCCCGGACCCGCGGCAGCCCGAGGTGCGAATGCGCCAGCACCAACCCTGCCGTGAACAGGTCCCGTCCCAGGCCGCGGCCCCGATAGGCCGGCGCGAGGTAGCCGCCGGTCTCCGGGCCGCCGTTCTCGCCGGCGTGCACGCTGACCAGCCCGGCGCACCGGTTCTCCCGCAGATCGATGGCCACGACGTCGACGGACTGCGGATCCGGATAGGTCCAAGCCGGCCCGGTGCCGGGTGTCACCCGGAGGGCTTCGGATCGCATCGGTTCCGCGATGACCGAGTCCGCGAGCCAGCCGAGCCAGCGTTGGGCGGCCGGATCGCTGCCGGAGGCCACCGCGGCGGCGTATTCCCAGGCAGTGGGGGTGCGGAAGAGGAATCGGCCGAGGACGAACGCGTGGCCCCTGCGGTCGCAGGTGCGTTTCGCCATGAGCCGGCCTCGGCGGGTCAACCGGCCGAACAGCGGTGCTTCACCCAGGTTCACCATCGCGCGCCAAATGGTACCCGCAGTCATGGCCGACGGTTGTTATGGTGACCAGGTGACGGCCGTACCGGAGTCAACCGAGCTCGACGCCGGGCGTGCCGCCCAGCCTCGACAGCTGATCGTGTCCGTATACGGCTTCTACCACCGCATCGAGGGTGGCTGGCTGTCCGTGGCGTCGCTCATCGACCTGCTCGCGGCGCTCGGCGTCGACGAGCCGGCGGTGCGCTCGTCGATCTCGCGCCTCAAGCGCCGGAGCATCCTCGAGGCCGTTCGGCGCGACGGGACCGCAGGCTACGAGCTGTCGGACACCGCGCTGGCGATCCTGCGCGAAGGCGACGACCGCATCTTCCGCCGCGACCGCGCGACGCTGGCCGACGGCTGGCTGCTCGCCGTGTTCTCCGTGCCCGAGACCGAGCGCCACAAGCGCCACGTCCTGCGCACGCAGCTGGCGCGCCTCGGCTTCGGCACCGCGTCGTCCGGCGTGTGGATCGCACCCGCGCACCTGCACCAGGTCACGGCGGAGGCGCTCACGCGGCTGGGCCTCGCGAGCTACGCCGACCTGTTCCGCGCCGAACACCTGGCGTTCGGCAACGCGCAGGACAAGGTGCGCGAGTGGTGGGACCTCGACCAGCTCGACGAGCTGTACACGGCGTTCCTCGACGAGCACGCCCCCGTGCTCGGCCGCTGGAAGCGCCGCCGCACCGTACCCGGCGACGAGGCGTTCGCCGACTACGTGCGCGTGCTCACCGGGTGGCGCCGCATGCCCTACCTCGACCCGGGCCTGCCCGTCGAGCTGCTGCCCGCCGACTGGTCGGGCATCCGCGCGGCCGAGGTGTTCTTCTCGCTCCACGAACGCCTCGAAGCCCCGGCCCGCGAGTACCTGCTGCAGGTCCTCAGCGGCTGAGCACCGCGAACCCCTGCACCTCCACCAGCGCCTCGACGTCCCACAGTCGGCTCACGCCGATGCCTGCCATCGCGGGGTACTCGGTGCCGGCGAGGCGCTTCCACACCTTGCCGATCTCGCGCGCGTGGGCCTTGTAGTCGTCCATGTCGACGATGTAGACGGTCACACTGCACAGGTCCGCCGGCTCGCCGCCGGCCGCGCGCAGAGCCGTGAGCAAGTTGCCCAGCGCCTGGGAGAACTGCTCGACCACACCGTCGCCGACGATCTTGCCCTCGGCGTCGAGCGCGGTCTGTCCGGCGAGGAACACGAGCTGTCCGGTTGCGGAGACGGCGTGGGAGAAACCGGACGGGCGGCCCAGCTCGGGCGGGTTGATGCGCTCCATGTCGCGGAAGTCTAGCTCATGTATCGCATTCTTGACGATCGTATGCCAGACGACATATCCTTGCTCTCGTGCGGATATCGGTTCTCGGCGGCGGCCCGGCGGGCCTGTACTTCGCCGCCCTCGCGAAGCAGCTCGGGCCCGACCACGAGATCACGGTCTGGGAACGCAACGCGCCGGACGACACCTTCGGGTTCGGCGTGGTGTTCTCCGACGAGACGCTCGGCGGCATCGAGCACGCCGACGCGCAGGTCCACGAGGCCATGAGCCGCGAGTTCGCGCGCTGGGACGACATCGACGTGCATTACCGCGGCGAGGTCCACACGTCCGGCGGCCACGGCTTCGCCGCGATGAGCCGCAAGCGCCTGCTCGCGATCCTGCAGGAACGCTGCCGCGAGCTGGGCGTCGACCTGCGCTTCCGCACCGAGGCCCCCGACCCGGAGCAGCTCTCGCGCGACTACGACCTCGTGATCGCCGCCGACGGCGTCAACTCGGGGGTGCGCCGGCGCTTCGCCGACTCGTTCCGCCCGACGGTCGAGACGCGGCGCTGCCGCTACATCTGGCTCGGCACCGACCTCGTCTTCGACGCCTTCAAGTTCCACGTGCTCGAGACGCCCCACGGGATCATGCAGATCCACGGCTACCCCTATGGCCGCGACGGCAGCACGTTCATCCTCGAGCTGCACGAGGACGTGTGGCAGCAGGCGTTCGCACCCATCGCCGCCACCGACCTCGGGCCGGGGGAGAACGATGAGAAGTCCATCGAGCTGATCCGCGAGCTGTGCGCCGAGGTCCTCGGCGACCACGACGTGCTCGCCAACAACTCGAAGTGGAACACCTTCGGCACCGTCCGCTGCGAAAGCTGGGTGCACGACAACGTGGTGCTGCTCGGCGACGCCGCCCATACCGCCCACTTCTCGATCGGCTCCGGCACGAAGCTGGCGATGGAGGACGCGCTGGCGCTGGTCGCGTGCCTGCACGAGCAGGACACCGTGCCCGAGGCGCTGGCGGCGTACGAGGCCGAGCGCAAGCCGGTCGTCGAGTCGACGCAGCGTGCGGCGCAGGCGAGTCTGGAGTGGTTCGAGAACCTCGCGCAGTACACGCACCAGGAGCCGGAGCAGTTCGCGTTCAACCTGCTCACGCGCAGCCGCCGCGTCACCTACGACAACCTCAAGCTGCGCGACCCGGAGTTCGCCACGGAGCTCGACGAGTGGTTCGCCCGCTCGCTGGGCACGACACCCGCGCCGCCGATGTTCCAGCCCGTGAAGATCGGCGAGCTGGAGCTGCCCAACCGCGTGATCGTGTCGCCGATGGACATGTACTCGGCCGTCGACGGTGTGCCCGGCGAGTTCCACCTCGTACACCTGGGCGGCAAGGCGCTCGGCGGCGCCGGCCTGGTGATGACGGAGATGATCTGCGTGTCTCCCGAGGCGCGGATCACGCCGGGCTGCCCTGGGCTGTACAACGACGAGCAGGAGCAGGCCTGGCAGCGCATCGTCGACTTCGTGCACGACAGCACGCCGGCGAAGATCGGCCTGCAGCTGGGCCATTCCGGGCGGAAGGGCTCGACGAAGCTCATGTGGGAAGGCATGAACGACCCGCTGCCGGAGGGCAACTGGGAGGTCTGCGGGCCGTCGCCGTTGCCGTACCGGCCCGACAGCCAGACGCCGCGTGAGCTGAGCGTCGAGGAGCTGGCGGAGATCCGCGAGCAGTTCGTGGCTTCGGCGCGGTCGGCGGCTCGCGCCGGGTTCGACCTGCTGGAGCTGCACTGTGCCCACGGGTATCTGCTGTCTTCGTTCATCTCGCCGCTCACGAACCAGCGGACGGACGCGTACGGCGGCTCGCTGGAGAACCGGCTGCGGTATCCGCTCGAGGTGTTCGACGCGGTACGCGCGGTGTGGCCGGCCGAGCGGCCGATGACGGTCCGCATCTCGGCCAGCGACTGGTACGACGGCGGGATCGAGGCCGACGACGCCGTCGCCATCGCGACGGCGTTCGCCGAGCACGGAGCCGCCGCGGTCGACGTGTCGACCGGGCAGGTCGTGAGCGAGGAGAAGCCGAAGTTCGGGCGCAGCTACCAGACTCCGTACGCCGACCGGATCCGCAACGAGGTGGGGCGCAAGTACGGCACGGCCGTGATCGCCGTCGGCGCGATCTCCTCGTACGACGACATGAACGCGCTCATCCTCGCCGGCCGCGCCGATCTGTGCGCGCTGGGCCGGACGCACCTCTACGATCCGCAGTGGACGTTGCACGCGGCGGCGGAGCAGGGCTACGCGATGCCGTGGCCGAAGCCGTGGGCGGCCGGGAAGCGCCGGCCGCAGACGGGCCGCACCGACGGGCCCGAGCCGCGGCTGGAACTCGTACGCACCGGTGGGCACCAGACCGCGCACGCCCGCTGGCGACCGGAAAGGGATCGATGAACGCCTTCGCACTGACGCCCGAACAACAGGCTTTCACTGCTTCCGTTCGTACCATGGCCGCGGAACAACTGCGGCCGCTCGCCGAGGCCGGCGAGGAAGGTGCGGTGAACCGGCCGCTGCTCAAGGCCATGGGCTCACACGGTCTGCTGGCGCGGCTGTTCCCCGGCGTCTCGGCGGGCAACCCGACCCGGCAGGCGGCGGCGTTCGACCTGTGCCTGCTGCGAGAAGCGCTGGCGTCGGTGAACACCGAGGCCGAGACGGCGCTCGCGTTGCAGGGTCTGGGAAGTTACCCGGTGCTGCAGTCCGGAAAGGACGAACAGGTCGCGCGCTGGCTGCCGGCCGTGGCGGCGGGTGACGCGGTGGCGGCGTTCGCGCTGACCGAGCCCGACGCCGGTTCCGACGCGGCCGCGTTACAGCTGGCGGCCGAGGCCGACGGCGACGGCTGGCGGCTCACGGGACAGAAGATGTGGATCTCCAACGCTCCCGAGGCCGACTTCTACACGGTTTTCGCGCGCACGACGCCGGACGCCGGCTCGCGGGGCGTGAGCGCGTTCGTCGTGCCGGGCGACCGCGCGGGCCTGACCGGCGAGCACCTCGACCTGGTCAGCCCGCACCCGATCGGCACGCTGGAGTTCGACGGCGTGCGTGTGCACCGCGACGAGCTGCTGGGCGAGGAGAACCGCGGTTTCGCCGTCGCGATGCGGACACTGGACCTGTTCCGGCCGAGCGTCGGGGCGTTCGCGGTGGGGATGGCTCAGGCCGCGCTCGACGCGACCGTGGAATACACAGGTCAGCGCATCGCTTTCGGTGGGCCGCTGGCGAAGCAGCAGACCGTGGCGCACACGTTGGCGGAGATGGCAACGCGGACGGAGGCGGCGCGGCTGCTGGTCTACGCCGCGGCGTCGGCTTACGACGCGGGCGAGACCGGCCTGGCAGGTCGGGCGGCGATGGCGAAGCTGTTCGCAACGGAGTCGGCGCAGTACGTCGTCGACTCGGCGGTGCAGCTGCACGGGGCTCGGGCGTTGCGGCGCGGGCACCTGCTGGAGCACCTGTACCGGGAGGTCCGGGCGCCGCGAATCTACGAAGGCGCGTCGGAGATCCAGCGGACGATCATCGCGCGGTCGCTGCGTTCCTGAAGTTTCCGCCTTCGGCGATATCGGTGCCGCGAGTTCGCGGTGGCCGGTAGCTTCGGTGCCATGTCGAGGATCGCGGTCACCATCACCACGCCGGACGGCCTCTGCACGGCCACGCTGCACACACCGCTGAGCGCGGGCCCCGCGGTGATCCTGTACGCCGATGCGGCCGGCGTCCGCGAGACGTTCGCCGAGATGGCAGACCGGCTCTGCGCGCTCGGCTACGTCGTCCTCCTGCCGGACGGCTACTACCGCACGCCGTACGCACCGTTCGACGTCGCCACGGTGTTCACGGTGCCGGAAGAACGCGAGCGGCTGACCGGGCTCGCGCGGAGCGTGACCGCGGAGATGGCGGTGCGCGACACGGGGGCGTACCTCGACTTCCTGGCCGGGCGCGGCGAAATCACGGGCTCGCTGGTGGGGACGACCGGGTACTGCATGGGCGGGCGGTTTTCGCTGTGGGCCGCCGCGCAGTATCCGTCGCGCGTCGCGGCCGCCGCCTCGTTCCACGGCGGCAACCTCGCCGCCGGAGATCCCGACAGTCCCCACCTGCTGGCCGACCGGATCCGCGCGTCCGTGCTGGTCGCCGCGGCGCAGGACGACAGCGCGTTCCCGCCCGAGCAGTTCGAGCGGCTGCGGGGCGCGTTCGTCGCCGCGGGCGTGCGGCACACGCTGGAGACCTACCCGGCCAAGCACGGGTTCGCGGTCCCGGACAACGACACATACGACCTCACTGCCGCAGAACGGCACTGGTCCGCGCTGGCCGGGCTGTTCGCGGAGAACCTGCCGCGCTAGGGACGGAAGAGGGGCCCGGCGCCTTCGGCGGTGGGCCGCGCGCCGACGAGCCGTGCGGCGGCCCACAAGGTGACCTGGGTGGCGGTCAGGACGGGGCAACCGGCGGCCCGTTCGAGGTCGGCCGTGAGGCGGTTGGCGTGCAGGGCGGTCTCCGGCAGGAGCACGGCCTGCGCCGCCGGGTGCGCGGCCCGCGCGACGAGATCGACGATCCGCTCGGCCGGCCACGCGGCGAGTTCGCGGTCAGAGCCGGCGGAGGCGTCGACGCGGTGGACGACTTCGGCTTCGAGACACGCGATGAACTCGTCCGACAGGCTCGGGTGGTAGACCGAGGCCAGGGAGACCGTGTCGAGGCCGAGGAAGCGGATCGCGTCCTGGAACGCGGCGGTGGTGCTGGTGGCCGGGGCGCCGGAGAGACGGTGCAGGGTCTCGAGCTGGTGCCGGGTGTCGGTCAGGAAGCTGGAGCTGGTGACGGCGAAGGCGACCGCGTCGAACGGCTCGAGGTCACGCAGGGCCGTTTCCAGGTGCGCGTCCGAGCCCAGGCGGCGGACGGCGTCGGTGACTTCCGCGAGGTCCAGCACCCCCACGTCGTCCACATCGGACGGCCACGGGAAGTACCGGACAGCCAGGCCGAGCGGGGGACTGAGCCTGCCGGCGAGGTCGAGGAAGTCGTCCTCGCCGGCGTTCCTGGTCGGGTAGAGCAGGCCGAGACGCATGGGCCGAGCCTAGGCGGCGGCGGCCTTCTTCGGCTTGCGCTCCAGCCACAGCTGGGCACCGAGCAGCGCGACCGTCCAGCTCACCCACGCGGCGATGGCCGCGACCGACTGCATGAACGCGACCTCGCTGCCGCCGAACGTGGTGGCCATCTGGGGCTCCAAGATGATGATCACGGTCGGCGAGACGATCCGGTTGAGGATGATCGACATGGTCAGTGCGAAGCTGCGGATCATCCAGCGCCGGTGGTCGCCGAAGCGGCGGTCGCGGGCGGCGCGGTAACCGGCCCAGGTGCAGCCGATCCAGATGACCGCGAGCATGACGTCGCTGGCTCGCGTGGCGGGGCCGAACGGGCTGACCGCGCCGATCGTCAGGGCCATCACGCCGGAAGGCAGCACGCCGCCGAACACGTACGCGCGGCCCGAGTAGCGGTGCAGCACCGGGAAGCGGCGGCGGACCCACGGCCAGATCTGGACGACCGCGCAGATCATCGCGATCGAGCCGAACACGACGTGGCCCACGAGGAACCAGTAGTGCGCGCCGAAGCCGGCCGGGGCCGGCACGCGCGACTGCGCCGGGTCGAGCGCGAGGTACGGCGGCAGCCCGTAGGCCAGGAAGGCCACCACGACCAGCCCCAGTACCCCGATCCACGGGCGGCGCGTGCGCCGCGGCCGCCCCGCCGGTGGGTGCTCCACTCGCGGTGGTCGCAGGTTCGTCGCCGTCATGATCGCTCTCCCTGTCGTCGTCGCGCCTGATGCGTTCGACGTTATGGCCGGCCACACGCCGCAGCGATGGTGCGGACCGGCGTCGCGGAGGTGGGGGCAGCCTTACCCTCCACGGGGTCGGGCTTGGCGATTCTCGCAGCTCAGGGCTGATTTTCGTGCGCCCACGAGTACCCGTTTCAGTGCGCCCGGCTCGGCTTCCGGTGCGGGTGCGTGGCCTGGCTGAGGTGCGCGACGGCGCGCGGGGAACGCGGCGAAACCGTGCGGAACCGCGGAGGCAGAAGGATCGATCCGCACCTGCCGCGCCGGCTTGTCGGCAGCCACCCCCACGGTCGATCGCCGACGCCTGGATCCCAGCTGGGCCGCCACGACACGAGGCGCCACCGTCCCGGCACCTCGTCCCTCTTGTTGCGACCTGTCAAGGAGGGGGTTACGGTGCGCCTATTAGCTTTCTTGAGGGAAGGAAATCCCGTGCCACTCCGGTCGGTTTGGTCGGACAAGGCGTGCCCGATCGCCCGCAGCCTCGACGTGCTCGGAGATGCGTGGACGCTGGTGATCATGCGCGAGTTGTTCACCGGCAACACCCGGTTCGAGCGCCTGCGCGTGGCGCTGGGCGTGGCCGACAAGGTCCTGTCGGCCCGGCTGACGCGCATGACCGAGGCCGGCCTGGTCACGCGCGTCCCCTACAGCGGGTCGGTCCGACCGCGCGTCGAGTACCGCCTGACGGACGCCGGGCGCGACGCCCTGCCTGTACTGCATGCCTTGGCACTGTGGGGTGCCGCGCACACCGCCGCGCCGGAATGGGCGAGGCCGATGGCGATCACCTGCACCGGGTGCGGCTGCCCGACCCGGTCCGCGGACTGGTGCACCACGTGCGAGCAATCCCTGACCGCCGAAAGAACCGAGTGGACCCGCCCCGGTGCCGACGGTCCACCCGTGCGGCTCGCCGAGGTCGCCTGACCCACTGTGTCGAACGCTGTGTCGAACGCTGTGTCGAACGCTGTGTCGAACGCTGTGTCGAACGCTGTGTCGAACGCTGTGTCGAACGCTGTGTCGACCAACCATGGTCCCCCACTGTGCCGGACAAGGAAGAAGGCCACCCGTGAAGCAGTGGACTCATTTCTCCGTGACCGCCGAGACCCCCCGTCTGTGGCGAGTCACGTTCGACAGCCCGCCGATCAACCTGGTCACCCCGGAGATGCTCACCGAACTACCGCAGCTGGTCAGCCGGATGGAGGCGGCGCGCGAGTTGCGGGTGGTGGTGTCGAGTCGGCCAACCCGGACTACTTCCTCAACCACTACGACACCTCCCGGGTCGCCGAGACACCGAAGGACCTGGGCGCGACCGGCTACCCGCTGGTCATCGACATCAGCACCCGCCTGTCACGCCTGCCCGTGGTGTCGATCGCGAAAATCCGGGGACGGGTCGGGGGTGTGGGCAGTGAGTTCTCCCTGGCGATGGACATGCGCTTCGCCAGCGAGCGGGCGCTGTTCGGACAGCCCGAGACCGCGAACGGCAACCTGCCCGGTGGCGGCGGGCTGGAGCACCTGCCGCTGCTGCTCGGGCGAGCACGGGCGCTCGAAGTCGCACTGTCCAGCGATGACTACTCGGGAGAGCTGGCCGAGCGGTACGGCTGGGTCAACCGCACCGTCCTCGACATCGAGCTCGACGGGCTGGTGGACACCCTGGCCCGGCGGATCGCCTCGTTCGACAAGGACTCGATCACCGCGGTCAAACAACAGGTCAACCGCTACACCCTGCCGTCGGCCGAGGACCTCAAATCCTCTTACGACAGCTACTTCGCATCCTTCGGCTGGCCCGGGTCCCAGCGCAGGCTGCCGGCGGCGATCGCGGCCGGACGCAACCAGGCGGGTGACTACGAAAAGCGCCTGGGCTACTACCTCGGCCGGCAACCGGGAAGCGACACGGTGTGAAACTCGTTCAGTGAGCAGTGTTTTCGCCTGTCACCCAGCGCCGAAGGGCGCCCGCGGGTAGCGCGGGCGCCCTTCTCTTCAGCCCCGGGGTGAGTCAGGAACCGCGGACCCGCCGCACCGTGTCCCGGTAGAACAGGCCGCTCTGCTTGATCGTGCGCACCTGCGTTTCGTAGTCCACGCGCACGAGGCCGAAGCGCTTGGCATAGCCGTACGCCCACTCGAAGTTGTCCAGCAGAGACCACGCGAAGTAGCCCCGGATGTCCACGCCCTCCAACCGCGCGGCAGCCACCGCCGCCAGGTGTGAGGCGAGATAAGCCGTCCGGCCCTCGTCGCGGACGAAACCGTCGGCGTCGGGCGTGTCGTCGAAGGCGGAGCCGTTTTCGGTGATGTACATGGGCAAACCGGGGTAGTCGCGGCCGAGGCGGGTGAGCAGCTCGGTGAACTTGCCCGGCAGGATCTCCCAGCCCATGGCCGTCGTCGGCTCACCGAACGGCACGGCGCGCTGCACCGGGAAGCCGTCTTCGCCGACAGTGCGGCCCTGCTCGTCGACGCCGGAGTACTGCTGCCCGAAGTAGTAGTTCACGCCCAGGAAGTCCAAGGGCGTCGAGATCACCGCCAGGTCACCGTCCTCAATGGGCAGTGAAGCACTGCGAGCAGCCATGTCCGCGACGACATCCGCCGGGTACTCGCCGCGCACCAGCGGGTCGAGGTAGACGCGCACGCCCATGCCGTCGGCGTTGCGCGCGGCCTCGCGGTCGAGTTCGCTGTCGGACGCCGCGTCGGACGTGCCCATGTTGAGCGTGATGCCGAACTGCGTGCTCTCGGGCGCGGCCTCGCGCATGCGCTGCGTGGCCAGGCCGTGGCCGAGCAGCAGGTGGTGGATGGCCTTCATGCCGGCCGCGAAGTCGCGCCGGCCGGGGGCCATCACGCCGTGCACGTAGCCGTGCATCGCGGAGCACCATGGCTCGTTGAGCGTGGTCCAGTGCCGCACCCGGTCCTTCAGCCGGTCGAACACCAGCATCGAGTAGTCGGCGAAGCGGTACGCCGTGTCGCGGGCCGGCCAGCCGCCCGCGTCTTCGAGTTCCTGCGGCAGGTCCCAGTGGTACAGCGTGAGCCACGGCGCGAGGTCCTTGGCCAGCAGCTCGTCCACGAGCCGGTCGTAGAACCCGATCCCGGCCTCGTTGACCGGGCCCTTGCCGTGCGGCTGCACCCGCGGCCACGCGACGGAGAAGCGGTAGGTGTCGGCGCCGAGCTCCTTGACGAGCCCCACGTCCTCGGGCATGCGGTGGTAGTGGTCGCACGCGACGTCGCCGTTGTCGTTGTTGTCGATCGCCCACGGGACCCGGCAGAAGGTGTCCCAGATGGACGGTGTGCGCCCGTCTTCGGCCACCGCGCCCTCGATCTGGTACGCGGCCGTCGCCACGCCCCACCGGAAGTCCGGCGGCAGCGAGTCGATCAGCGCCTGCTGCTCGCGGGTCGCAGCGTCGGTGGTCTCGGTCAAGGGGTCTCCTTATCTACGACTTGACGGCGGCGACGGGGTCGGCCGGGTGCAGCCAGCACGCCACGGTGCGCGCGGGATCGGCACGGTCGGCGGGCACACCGAGCACCGGCACCTCGGTGGTGCAGCGGTCGAACGCGTGCGGGCACCGCGGCGAGAACGCGCACCCGACCGGCAGCGACCGCGGGTCGGGTGGCGAGCCGGGAATGCCGGTGAGCTCACGACGCGGCCCGCGCAACGCGGGGAACGAGTGCAGCAGGCCATCGCTGTACGGGTGCAGCGAATCGCGGTACAGGTCCACGCCGCGGGCCTGCTCGACGATCCGACCGCCGTACATGATCGCGATGCGGTCGGAGAACTCCACCAGCAGCGACAGGTCGTGGGTGATGAACAGGACCGAGAAGCCCAGCCGCTCGCGCAGTTCCACGAGCTGCGCCAGGATCTGGCGCTGCATCACCACGTCGAGCGCCGTCGTCGGCTCGTCCATGATCACCACGCGCGGCTCCAGCGCCAGCGCCATCGCGATCATCACGCGCTGGCGCATGCCGCCGGAAAGCTGGTGCGGGTACGCGTCGAGCCGGTCGGCCGCAATGCCCACCAGGCGCAGCAGCTCGCGCGCCCGCGCGAGCCGCGCCGCCTTGGTGCTGCGCGGGTCGTGGGCCTTGATCACGTCCATCAGCTGCACCGACACCTTGTGCACCGGGTTGAGCGAGTTCATCGCGCCCTGGAACACGATGGACGTCTCGGCCCAGCGGAAGTCGCGCAGCTGCTTGGGCGTCAGCTTCAGCACGTCGTACGGCTCGCCGTCACCGGGGTGGTAGACCACGCTGCCACCGCGGATCACTCCCGGCGGCGGGAGCAACCGGGTCAGGCCGTAGGCCAAAGTCGACTTCCCGCTGCCGCTTTCGCCGGCCAGGCCGAGCACCTCGCCGCGGTGCAACGTCAGGTGCACGTCCTGCACCGCATGCACGGCGTCGGCGCCGAGGCCGTAGTCGACGTCCAGGCCCTTGATCTCGAGTACGGGTTCGTTCATTCCTTCTCCCGGCCGAGCACGGGCGTGAAGCCGACGCGCAGGCGCACTGTCTTGCCCTCGGCGTTCTTCGCCTTGGTCTTGCCGCTCGACCGCAGCCGCGGGCTCACGAACTCGTCGATACCGAAGTTCAGCAGCGACAACGCGGTGCCGAGGATCGCGATCGCGAGCCCCGCCGGCACGAACCACCACCACGCGCCCTGCGCCAGCGCCTGCTGGCTCTGAGCCCAGAACAGGATCGTGCCCCAGTTCCACTCCGAGAAGCTGGAGACGCCGACGAACGCCAGCGTGATCTCCGACATCACCGCGAACACCACCGTGCCCACGAAGCTGGACGCGATCACCGCGGTGAGGTTCGGCAGGATCTCGAAGAAGATGATCCGCCCTGTCGACTCGCCGCTCGCGCGCGAGGCCTCGACGTATTCGCGACGGCGCAACGAAAGTGTTTGCGCTCGCAGGATCCGCGCACCCCAGGCCCACGACGTGAACCCGATGATCACGGCCACCAGGTAGTCGCCGCCGCTGGGCAGCGCCGTGCCGATGATGATGATCAGCGGCAGCGCCGGGATCACGAGGAACACATTGGACAGTGCCGACAGCCCCTCACCCGGTGTCCCGCCGAGATAGCCGGACGTGACGCCGACGACCACGGCGAGGATGGTCGCCACGATGCCGGCGGTGAGCCCCACGAGCATCACGCTGCGCGTGCCCACGATGACCTGGCTGAAGATGTCCTGGCCGAGGTGCGTGGTGCCGAACCAGTGCTTGCCCGAAGGCGATTCGAGCAGGTCATTGCTGCGCGCGGACGGGTCGAACGGCGCGATCCACGGCCCGATGACCGCGATGACCACGAAGAAGGCCAGCACCACGAGGCCGGTGATCGTCTTGCCGCCGGTCAGGAACCGGAAGCGCCGGCGTTTGGCTGCGGGCCCGGCGATCGCGTCGGCCGGGAGCGGCTCGGGCGCGGCGGCCTTGAGGTCGGCTGCGGGAAGTGCCACGGCTCAGCCCTCCTTCCGGGTGCGCGGGTCGAGCACGAGGTAGGCCACGTCGGCCAGCAGGTTCGCCACCAGCACCGAGAGCGTGATGATGAGGAAGATGCCCTGCATCAGCGGGTAGTCCTGTGAACCGACGGCCTGGAACAGCTCGTAGCCGACACCGGGGTAGGAGAACACGATCTCCACCAGCAGCGTGCCGCCCACGATGAAGCCCAGCGCCAGCGCGAAACCGGACACACTCGGCAGCAGCGCGTTGCGGGCCGCGTAGCTCACCATCACGCGGCGTTCCTTGAGGCCCTTGGCGTGCGCGACGGTGATGTAGTCCTCCGACGCGACGGTGACCATCATGTTGCGCATGCCGAGGATCCAGCTGCCCATCGAGCTGATCAGGATGGTGATCGCCGGCAGCAGACTGTGCTGGATCGCGCTGCCGATGAAGTCGCCGCCCCACCCGGGCACCAGGCCCGGGTCGTAGCCGCCGGACGCCGGGAAGAAGCTGCCCGGGCCGGCCAGCAGGGTGATCGCGATCAGGCCGAGCCAGAAGTACGGGATGGACGACAGGAACGTCGTCACCGGAAGCAGACCGTCCACCCAGGACCCGCGCCGCCAGCCGGCGACCACGCCGAGGCCGGTGCCGATCAAGAAGCCCACCACCGTGGTGAACCCGACGAGGATGATCGTCCACGGCAGACTGTCGCCGATCACCTCGGACACGGGCGAGGGGAAGAAGGTGAACGACAGCCCGAGGTCGCCGCGGAACAGCTGCGCCCAGTAGTGGAAGTACTGGGTGATCAGGCTTTCGTTCTTGTCCAGTCCGAACAGGACGTACAGCGACTGGATCGCGTCCGCACTGAGCGTGCCCTGGTTCTTCGTGATGAGCGACTGCACCGGGTCACCCGGGATCAGCCGCGGGATGAAGAAGTTGATCGTGACGGCGGCCCACGCGGTGAACAGGTAGAAGCCCAGCCGTTGGAGCAGGTACCTCACGGGCGCACCGCCGAGTCGTACAGCCAGCACGCGGCCCAGTGGCCGGGGGCGTCGGCCACCTCGAACCGCGGCGGCAGGTCGGTTTTGCAGCGTTCCATCGCCACGGGGCAGCGCGGGTGGAACCGGCAGCCCGACGGCGGCGCGATCAGGCTCGGCGGCTCGCCGGAACCCTTCTCCTTCGGTGCCTCGCCCGGCTCGGCTTGCGTGCCCGGATCGAGCCGGTCGGGGTCCGGTGCGGATTCGATCAGCAGCCGCGTGTACGGGTGCGCGGGCTGCTGCGTCACGGTCTCGGAGTCGCCGCCTTCGACCATGCGCCCGGCGTACATCACCAGCGTCTCGTCGGCGAAGTAGCGGGCCGACGCGATGTCGTGCGTGATGTAGAGGATCGCCAGGTGCAGGCGTTCCTTGAGGTCTCGCAACAGGTTCAGCACACCGAGGCGGATGGAGACGTCCAACATGGACACCGGCTCGTCGGCCAGCAGTGCCTCGGGGTCCGCGCCGAGCGCCCGCGCGATCGCGACGCGCTGGCGCTGGCCGCCGGACAGCTCGTGGGGGAACTTGTCGACGTAGCGCTCCGGCGGGGTCAGCTGCACCCGCGTGAGCAGCTCGTGCAGCGCCTGCTCCAGGTCAGCGTCGGACTTGCCCGCGCGGTCGTGGATCTTCAGCGCCCGCGTGAGGTGGTAGCGCACGGTGTGCACGGGGTTCAGCGACGCGAACGGGTCCTGGAAGATCATCTGCACCCGGCGGCAATAGGCGCGGAACGCCTTGCCGCCCTTCACGGTCGTGGACTTGCCGTGCAGGCGGATGTCGCCGCTCGTGCGCGGGTACAGCTGGGCGAGCAACCGCGCGACGGTCGACTTGCCCGAGCCGGACTCGCCCACCAGTGCGGTCACGCGGCCGCGCCGCAGGACCAGGTCGACGTCGTCGACGGCTTGAACGCTGCGGCGGCCCTTCGTGAGTGCCTCGCGCCCGCGCTTGCGCACGGGGAAGTGCTTGGTCAGCCCGGAGGCCTCGAGCACGATCGTGTCCGAGGACCCGGTTTCGATCTCGCCGGCCGGGGAGGCCACCCCCGCCTCGGGCGAGGCGGTGGCGGCTTCCCGGGTGGCCACTGCGTTGTCCTCGGCCATAGATCAGGCCGCGGGCTTCAGGTGCATGACGATGTCCAGCGCGTTGCGCAGGGTCGGCTGCGCGGGGCCGTACGGGTTGGCTTCGTCGGGCCAGCCCGTCCAGTGCTTGGTGCTGTATTCGCCGCCGGAGTTGGCGGCCATGAGCGGGACCATCGGCTGCTGGTCGATCATGATCTGCTGCAGCGTGTTCATCGCGGTGGCGCGGCTCGCGTCGTCGGCGGCGTTGGCGTAGGTCTCGAGCGCCTGCGTCGCCTGGTCGTTCTTGTAGCGGCCGTAGTTGCCGTTGATGCCACCCTGGCCGGTCGGCTTGTAGCGGTTGCCGTCCATCACGTCGCGGTACAGGTCGTACGGCGTGGCACCGTCGTTGGTCCAGTGCAGCAGACCCTCGAAGTCACCGGTGTCGACGGACTTCGTCCACGCGTCCTGGTTCATCTTCTCGACGGTGGCGGTGATGCCGATCTGCGCCAGGTTGTCCTTGATGATCTCGAGGTCGGTGATGTAGTCCGACCAGCCCGAGGGCACCGTGAGCTTGAGGGTCACCGGCTTGCCGGTCGGGTCCACGAGCTGGTTGCCGTTGTACTTGAACCCCGCGCCGGTGAGCAGCGCCTTGGCGCCCGGCACGTCGACCTTCACGGTCTGGCCCTTGTACTGCGGCGCGATGAACGAGTCACCCGCCGGCGTCGGGATGCCGGTGACCTGGTCGTTCTTCGGGTAGAAGTAGCCGGCCTCACCCTGGTTGAAGATGTCGTCGCGGTTGATGACCTTGTTGATCGCCTGGCGCAGCTTCGCGTTGTTCAACGGCGCCTTTTCGGTGTTGAACCACAGTCCGTGCACGGCGAGCTGGGCCGGGAACCACAGCTTGTAGTGCTGCGGGTCCTTGTTCACGTAGACGGTCTTGTAGTTCGGGATGAAGACGAAGCTCCACTCGGCCGCACCGCTGGTGAGGGCGGCGACTTGCGCGTTGTTGTCGTTGTAGGAGGTGTAGCGGATCTCCTTGACGGCCGGCGCCTGCTGCCAGTAGCCGGTGCGCTGGCTCACGGTGATCGTCTGCGGGGTGAACGACTTCAGCGTGAACGGGCCGGTGCCCACCGGGTTCTTCACGAGGTCGGTGGACGGGTCCTTGATCTGCGACCAGATGTGCTTGGGCACCACGATCGTCTGCAGGATCTTGACCTGGTTCACGAACTGCGAGGTGTCGAAGCCCAGGGTGACCTGGTTCCCGCTCGCGGTGATGTCCTTGTAGGGCACCGAGTCGATGTTCAGCGCCTTGTTGTCGCGCAACAGCTGGAACGTGTAGGCCACGTCGTCGCCGGTCATCGGCGTGCCGTCGGAGAACTTCACTCCGTCGCGGATGGTCAGGACCAGCTTCTTGTAGTTGTCCGACCAGTCCCACTTCGTGGCCAGCCACGGCTTGCCGGCTTCCTGCGGCTTCACGCGGTTGAGCATCACGAGGGGCTCGTAGATCACGTAGCGGTACCCGAGCGACGCAGCCGCCGAGGTCTCCAGGAACGGGTTGTTGTTCTCGGCCTGCGGGCCGTTCGGCATGCCGACGTTCAGCACGGCCGCGGCGTTGCCGCCGCCACCCGCGCTGCTCGAGCTGCCGCCGCAAGCGGCGAGCACCGCGGCTGCCACCACCGCGACGAGCGCTGCGACGACGGAGCGCTTCACTCGCATTCGTCCTCCTAGGTCCTGGTGCTACGGATTCCGCCCGCGCTCTTCAGAGCTCGGTCCGGCCGCGCGACAGGAGGAGTCAACCCGGGTGACTCGGGTCACGTCAATAACACAGCGGTAACATTTTGTGTCTAAGTTTAAGTACTGAAAGAAAGGCTCACGCTCGGTGTCCGGCCGCCGAACTCCTTGCGGGGCAAGGAGATTCAGCCGGCTGAACGCCCACCCGACGCCAGCAGCGCCGCGATCGGCAACGTCGCCGCTCCCAGCGCGACAGCCTCCGGGCCCAGCTCCCCGAGCTCGACCACGGTCGCCTCGGCGAGGTAGCCGAGCGCGTGCCGGGCGGCGGCACCACGGACGTGCGGCAGGATCGCCGGGCCCATGATCGCCCCCGCCGAGCCTGCCAGCACGACCCGGTCGGGCGCCAGGAGGTTGATCAGATTGGCGATGCCGATGCCCAGGTATTCACCCGTCGCGGCGAGTGTTTCGGCCGCTGGACCAGACCTTTCGACCGAGGCTCCCGAGTCCGCCGGCCCGCGGCCCCGAGCGGCGGGGCCGGGTGCTGAGGCGGCGAGGGTTTCCACAGGTGGACCAGACCTTTCGGCAGGTCCGGAGCCGGCCAAGCCGGGGCCACGAGCGGGTGCGCGGGACGCCGAAGGGGCCGGCCCGAGGTGGCCAGTCGTCCCCTCACAGTGGTTACCGGCAGCGAAGCCGGGTGCGGTGGTTGCCGCGCCGGAGCGCCCGGCCGCCGACGCGAGATCGGCGCCAGGTGCGCCGGTGGCGCGTCCGCGAGCAGCGGCGGCGGTCTCGGCTTCGGCCAGGGCGACGAGCTCCGCGAGCCGGCTCTCGCTGTCCGCGCCGGGCAGCGGCTGGGCGCCCGGGGTCCCGGCGTAGTGGTGGAGCACAGCCTCGGTGCCGACGTACGCCTCCAGGCACCCGCGCGAGCCGCAGCGGCAGGTGGCACCCGCGGCCTGCACCACGGTGTGGCCCCACTCGCTGGTCGTGATGCCGGGAAAAGACCCACCGTCCGTGACGAAGGCGGCGCCGACGCCCACGCCGAGCAGGGCGATCACCGCGCGGTCGGCTCCCCGGCCGGCGCCGAGCCACATCTCGGCCTGGCCGAGCGTGCGGGCGCGGTTGTCGAGATGCAGCGGTGCGTCCGCGAACTGTGCGTGAGCGCGCAGCAGGTCGGCGAAGGCGACACCGGCCCAGCCGAGCGTGGGAGCGTGGACGATCCCGCCGTCACGCACCGCGCCCGGCACGCCGACGCCCATGCCGAGCACGCGAGACGCACCGGCCGAAAGCACCTCGGCGACGCCGGCCCGCGCGAGTTCCACCACTTCCGCCGGGTCGGGGTTGCTGCTCGCGAGCGGGTGCTGCACGGTCGCGAGCGTCCCCAGCGCGCAGTCGAAGAGCCCGGCGCGCACGTGGGTCTCGCCGACGTCGACGCCCACGACCTGCCCGTACTCGGGCCGGACGCGCAGCAGCGTGCGCGGCCTGCCACCATCGGACTCGACGGAACCGGCCTCGGTCACCACACCGTCGCCGATGAGCTCCGCGACCACGTTCGTCACGGTCGCGGGACTGAGCCCGGACTCGGCGACGAGTTCGAGCCGGCTGACCGGCCCTCGCAGGTAGAGCGACGACAGGAGCGCCGCTCGGTTGTGCCGCCTCAGGTCACGGGTTGTCTGCCGAAGCACCCTCGTCACCTGGGGGATTCTGCCAGACGACCATATGTTCGGGACTTAGTTCACTAGTTAATACATGGCCACAACTTACGGTGATCAGGCATCCTGGTGCCGGGAGAGTTCGAGGCCAGATGGGTGTCACATGGCGACCAAGCGCACGACCGTCCGAGATCTGCGGCGGCACAACCGTTCCCTGCTGCTGTCGAAACTGTACTTCGACGGCCCGCTGTCGCGGCACGAACTGAGCCAGCTCACCGGCCTTTCGGCGGCGACGGTCAGCAATGTGACCGCCGAGCTCGGGGAGGAACGGCTCATCACGGAGGCCGGCCTGGTCGAATCCGACGGCGGGCGCCCACGCGTTCTGCTGCGTGTGGATCCGGCGTACGGCTACGTGGCGGGCGTCGACATCGGCGAGACGGGTGTGCGCGTGGAGCTGTTCGACCTCGCGATGCAACGGCTGGCCACGGTCGAGCACGAGCTGTCGCCGGCGCGCACCGAACCGGCCGCGGTCGTCGCCGCCGTCGTCTCCGGGCTGCGCGAGGTGATCGCGTCCGCCGGGGCCGAGGAGTCGGCCGTGATCGGCGTGGGCGTCGGCGTGCCCGGCACGGTCGAGCAGGGCGAGCGCGTGCTGGTGCACGCGCCCACCATCGGCTGGGACTCCGTCGCACTCGCCGACGACCTGCGCGCGGCCGGCATCGAGCTGCCCGTGTTCGTCGACAACGGCGCCAAAACCCAGGGCCAGGCCGAGATGTGGTTCGGCGCCGGCCGCGGAGCGCGCCACGCGGTGATCGTGCTCATCGGCTCGGGTGTCGGCGCGGCCGTGATCGCCGACGGCACCACCTACCGCGGCTCCACCAGCAGCGCCGGCGAGTGGGGCCACACCACGATCGTCTACGGCGGGCAAGCCTGCCGCTGCGGTTCGCACGGCTGCCTCGAGGCGTACATCGGCGCCGAGGCCGTGCTCGCGCGTTACCGCCGCGCCCGCGGCAAACCCGTGCCCGGCGAGACCGAGCAGGACCAGTTCGCGGCTCTCCTCGCGTCGGCCGACCGGTCGAAGTCGGCCCAGAAGGTCCTCGAGGAGACGGCCGGTTACCTCGGCGCCGGCATCGCGAACCTGATCAACCTGTTCAACCCCGAGCGCATCGTCGTCGGCGGCTGGGCCGGCCTCGCCCTCGGCGAGCGTCTGCTGCCGCTGATCCGTTCCACCGCGTCGGCCCACGCGCTGAGCCACCCGTTCAGCGAGACCACGATCCAGCTCGGGTACCTCGGTCTCGACGCCGTCGCGACAGGTGCCGCCACCCTGCCCGTGGCCGACCTGCTGGAGCAGGGCGCTGATCCCCGCCTTCTGGTCAAGCCGGCCCCCACGATCCGGTCGGGCGCCGGCGCGGCGTAGGACCCCGCGGTCACCGAGCGAACGCTCCCGAGCACCCCAGGTGACCGGTCGGCGATCATCGTCGATCACCCGGGTGGCGATCGCCGCGCCTCAATTCGGGTTGAAAAATTTTTCACATCCGCCATTGCCGCAGTGGTCCGGACCATGCATACTGCTCTTACTTTGTTGCCAGGCACAACAAAGTAGTCCGATTAGTCCGACCCCTGCCGCCCGCCTGCGGTCCACCTCCGGAGTGGACACGAAGCGCTCGGCCGAGAGCCGCACGGGCCCCCTGCCGTGCTCTCCTCCGCCCCACCGCGTTTTCGTGCTGCGCGTGAAAGCGCGGTCCCCTCCGCAAGAAGAGGTGACAACGATGTCCATCTCACGTTCTCTAAGACGTTCCCGCTGGGCCGGGCTCTTCGCGGCCGCTTCGCTGCTGGCCGTCGGAGTGCAGGCGACGCCCGCCGTCTTCGCGCCCACGGAGGCCGCGGCGGCGGCCAGCTTCAGCGACGACTTCAACGGGCCCGCAGGCAGCCCGGCCGACGGTTCGAAGTGGAACTACGAAACCGGCGACAACGTCAACAACCACGAGCGCCAGTACTACACGTCCGGCACGAACAACGCCGCGCTCGACGGCCAAGGCCACCTGGTGATCACGGCCAAGCGCGAGAACCCGGGCAACTACAACTGCTGGTACGGCCGCTGCGAGTACACGTCCGCGCGCCTCAACACCTCCGGCAAGTTCAGCCAGGCCTACGGCCACTTCGAGACCCGCATGAAGCTCCCCCGCGGCCAGGGTATGTGGCCCGCGTTCTGGATGCTCGGCGGTGGCAACTGGCCGACCGACGGCGAGATCGACGTGATGGAGAACGTCGGCTTCGAGCCCAACACCGTGCACGGCACCATCCACGGCCCCGGCTACTCGGGCTCGGGCGGCATCGGCGCCGGCTACAGCGGCCCGAACTTCTCCGACGACTTCCACACCTACGCCGTGGACTGGTCGCCGAACAAGATCGTGTGGTCGGTCGACGGCAACGTCTACCAGACCCGCACACCGGCCGACCTCAACGGCAACCGCTGGGTCTACGACCACAACTTCTTCATCATCATGAACCTCGCCGTCGGCGGGTACTGGCCCGGCGACCCCAACGGCAGCACGCAGTTCCCGCAGCAGCTGGTCGTCGACTACGTGCACGTGACCACCGACACCGGCGGCGGCACCACGCCGCCGAGCGGGCGCACCGGCACGATCACCGGCATCGGCGGCAAGTGCGTGGACGTCGCGGGCGCCGACAGCGCCAACGGCACGCCCATCCAGATCACCGACTGCAACGGCAACGCCGCGCAGAACTGGACCGTCGGCAGCGACGGGACCCTGCGCGCGCTGGGCAAGTGCATGGACGTGGCGGCCGCGGGCACAGCCGACGGCACCCCCGTGCAGCTCTACGACTGCAACGGCACCGGCGCCCAGCAGTGGGTCGTCACCGCGGCCCACGACATCGTGAACCCGGCGGCGAACAAGTGCCTCGACGCCACGGGAAACAGCTCGGCCAACGGCACCCGCCTGCAGATCTGGACCTGCACGGGCACGGCCAACCAGAAGTGGACCGCACCCTGAGCCACTGACCGGCGATACGCGTTGCGCCACAACGAAATCCGACGCGAACCCCGGTGCCCCTGAAAGCCACCGCGCGGGGCTGCTCGCCTCCTCTCCCTCCTCCGGCAGCCTCGCGCGGTGTTCCGCTCCGGTCCCCACCGGTTCCCCGTTCGCGCGGGCGGCGTGATCCCGACCGGATCGCGCCACCCGGCGCCCCGGATCCCCACCGGCCCGCCTCCACCCGCGAGGCACCCGCCGGGGCGTCCGCGAACGCGCTCGATCCGCCCGTCCCCACGGGACTCTCCTCTCCCCACCGGACTGGTCCCCACCGGGCACTCCCAACCGCCCGGCTTCGGTCGAGCAAAGTTCTCCTCCCGGCAAGCCCGATCCCCGGCAGACCCTTTCCACCAAGCCCGGCCCCACCGGGGCTTTCCCCTCTCCCGCACCGAGAACTCCCCCTCCCACCGCCTCGGTCCCCAACCGAGCAATCCGCCCAACCGACCGACAGAACCCCGGTGGTTTCCAGCGGTGTCGCAAAAACTGTTGCGACACCGCAGGTTGTCGGACTCGATCAGCGATCAATATCCGCACTGCCAGAACAGAAACCGGACAGGCAACCCGACTCCCAACCCGCATCCACCAGCGCGAGCAAGCGGCCCGCTCCACCGGCGAAGCCACACTCGGCCCGAACCCGCACCAGCACGGCACGGTCCCGACGCCCTGAAAACATCAACAACCCTGATCCCTCAGGTGCTGCACCGGCTACCCACCACTCGCCTCGCCTGTGGACAACCGAATCTCCCTTCCCCCCAAGGAGAACCCCATAATGCGGCGATTCCTCGTCGCGTTGGCAGGCTGTTTCCTGCTGACGCTTTCCTTCCTGTCCGCAACCTCGGCCACGGCCGCTCCGGCCGCCCCCGCGGCACCCGCCGCCGCGCCCACCGCGGCCGAGCTGCTCGCGAAGACCAACCCGTGCCAGCAGATCTCCAACGGCAAGTACAGCTACGACGAAGGCGGCGCGGCCACCGTGCCCGTCTGCCAGGCCAGTGGCGCCGTGTTCTTCAAGGCCGACATGGACATCGACTGCGACGGCCAGCGCACGACGCAGTGCAACGAGAGCACCGACTGCTGCTTCTACCCGGACACGGCGTTCCACACGTCCACCGACCAGCCGTTGAACGCGGCGCAGCTGCCCTACATCGTGCTCCCGCAGCCGACGTCCACTTGGGACTACCGGCAGTACGGGATCGACGGCGGCTCGGTGGTCGCCGTCATCTACAACAACAAAGTCACCTACGCGGTCGTCGGTGACACCGGTCCGACGAGCATCATCGGCGAGGCGTCCTACGCCACGGCCGTGAGCCTCGGCATCGACCCCGACCCGAGCACCGGCGGCACCGAGGGCCCGGTCACCTACGTCGTGTTCCCCAACACGCACGTGAACCCGATCGAGAACCACAACACCGCGGTGAGCGTCGGCGAGTCGTCGGCGAGCAGCTGGGTCGGCGGCGGCCAGACCGACCCGCCGACGGGTGGCGCCGGCCAGATCACCGGCCTCGGCGGCAAGTGCGTGGACGTCGCGGGCGCCAATAGCGCCAACGGCACCGCCGTGCAGCTGTACGACTGCAACGGCACCAACGCGCAGCAGTGGACCGTCGGCTCCGACGGCACGATCCGCGCGCTCGGCAAGTGCCTCGACGCGGCCGGCACCACCAACGGCACCAAGACGCAGATCTGGGACTGCACCGGCGGCGCGGTCCAGCGCTGGACGCGGAATTCGACCGGCAACCTCGTGAACGCCGCTTCCGGCAAGTGCCTCGACGCCACGGACAACAGCTCCGCCAACGGCACCCGGCTGCAGATCTGGACCTGTGCCGCCACCGCCAACCAGAAGTGGACGGTGTCGTAGGCATGCGCAAACGCCACCTGCTCCCGCTGCTCGGCGCCGCGGCGCTCGCACTGTCCACACTGGCTGTTCCGGTGGCGCAAGCGGCCAACGAAACCGTGAACGTCTGGCTCACCACGACCGACGATTCCCGGGGCGTGAACGTGACCCGCGGCCTGCAGCAGCAGGCGCCGGTCTCGTTCTCGGCCGGCACGGGCAGCGGTCAGCAGACGATCAACGTCAACGAGAACACCACCTACCAGCAGTTCGAAGGCGGCGGCGCGTCGTTCACCGACACCGCGGCGTGGCTGATGAACTCCTCCGGCGCGCTGTCGGCGAGCACCCGCAGCTCGGTGATGCAGAAACTCTTCGACCCGAACAACGGGATCGGCTTGAGCTTCCTGCGCAACCCGATTGGCGCGTCGGACCTCGCCCGGTTCAGCTACACGTTCGACGACATGCCCGCCGGACAGACCGACCCGAACCTCACCCACTTCTCGATCGCACACGACCAGGCCGACGTGCTCCCGCTGACGCAGCAGGCCAAGCAGCTCAACCCGCAGATGAAGATCATGGCGTCGCCGTGGAGCGCGCCGCCCTGGATGAAGGACAACGACAGCTACAAACTCGGCTGGGTCGAGTCCCAGTACTACAACGCCTACGCCCAGTACTTCGTCAAGTACCTCCAGGCCTACCGCAGCGCCGGCGTGCCGATCGATTACCTCTCCGTGTCGAATGAACCGACCTGCTGCAACGGTTACCCGTCCACGAACTGGAACGGCTCCGGCCTGGCCTTCTTCACCAAGAACAACCTGCTGCCGGCGCTGCACACCGCGGGGCTGCCCACGAAGGTCCTCGCGCTCGACTGGAACTGGGACCAGTACCAGGCATACGCGGCACCCACCATGGACGACGCCGCGATCCGCGACGACCCGAACTTCGGCGGCATGGCGTGGCACGGATACGGCGGCAACGTCGCGCAGCAGACGACCGTGCACAACCAGTACCCGAACGTGAACGCGTACTCGACCGAGCACTCCGGCGGCACCTGGATCGCCAACCAGCAGGCCGAGGACATGAACAACATCATCGACTACACCCGCAACTGGAGCCGGTCGGTCACCAAGTGGAGCCTTGCCGTGGACCAGAACATGGGTCCGCACAACGGCGGCTGCGGCACGTGCACCGGGCTCATCACCGTCCACAACGGAGACTCGCGCAGCGGGCAGGTCGACTACACGGTCGAGTACTACACGATGGGTCACCTCACCAAGTTCGTGAAGCCCGGCGCGGTGCGGATCGACTCGAACGACGGCTCGGCCGTGCGCAACGTCGCGTGGAAGAACCCGGACGGGTCCAAGGCACTCATCGCGTACAACTCTGGCACCAGCAACCAGAGCGTGCGCGTGAACTGGGGCGGGCAGTCGTTCACCTACGCGCTGCCAGGCCACACGTCGGCCACGTTCACGTGGACCGGCACGCAGGCGGGCGGGGGCACCACCACGCCGCCGACCGGTCGCACCGGCCAGATCACCGGGCTGGACGGCAAGTGCCTCGACGTCGCGGGCGCCAACAGCGCCAACGGCACCGCGGTCGACCTCTACGACTGCAACGGCACAGGCGCGCAGCAGTGGACGATCGGTTCCGACGGCACGATCCGCGCGCTGGGCAAATGTCTCGACGTGGCCTCGGCGTCCACCGCGAACGGTGCCAAGGTGCAGCTGTACGACTGCAACGGCACCGGTGCCCAGCAGTGGACGGCCAACTCAGCGCACGACATCGTGAACACCGCCGCCGACAAGTGCCTCGACGTCACCGGAAACACCTCGGTCAACGGCACGCGCACGCAGATCTGGACGTGCACCGGCGCCGCCAACCAGAAGTGGACCGCACCGTAACCCTCCCCAGGAGTCCCCGATGAGAAGAAGAGTCCTCGCGGCGCTCGGCGGCGTGCTCGCCGCCTCCGCCGTCACCCTGATCCCGGCCAACGCGCAGGCGGCCACCGGGCAGATCACCGGCATCGGCGGCAAGTGTGTCGACGTCGCGTCTGCCAGCAGTGCCAACGGCGCCGCCGTTCAGCTCTACACGTGCAACGGCACAACGGCCCAGCAATGGAACGTCGGCTCCGACGGAACGGTCCGCGCGCTCGGCAAGTGCCTCGACGTCACAGCGGCGTCCACTGCGGACGGCGCCAAAGTCCAGCTGTACGACTGCAACGGCACCGGTGCACAGCAGTGGTCGGTCACCTCCGCCCACGACATCGTGAACACCGCCGCGAACAAGTGCCTCGACGCCACCGGCCAGAGCTCGGCCGACGGCACGCGGCTGCAGATCTGGACCTGCACCGGCACCGCCAACCAGAAGTGGACCGCGCCTTCCGGCGGCGGCGACACGACTCCGCCGCCGTCGGCCGGCGCGATGGCCGTGGCCCCGTACCTCTACAACGGCTGGGGCGCGCCGCCGAACCCGGCCACGATCATGAACGCGACGGGCGTGAAGTGGTTCACGCTGGCGTTCGTGCTGTCCAACGGGTACTGCAACCCGCAGTGGGACGGCGCGCGTGCGCTCACCGGCGGCGTGGACCAGGGCACGATCAACACCGTCCGCGGTGCGGGCGGCGATGTCATCCCGTCGTTCGGCGGCTACAGCGGCAACAAGCTGGAGTCCTCGTGCGGCAGCGCGGGTGAGCTCGCGTCGGCGTACCAGAAGGTGATCAACGCCTACGGCCTCAAGGCGATCGACATCGACATCGAGGCCGACGCCTACAGCAACCCGACGGTGCAGCAGCGCACCGTCGACGCGCTGAAGACCGTGCGCGCCGCCAACCCGGGCATCAAGATCTACGTGACGTTCGGCACCGACACCAGCGGTCCGGACTCGAGCCTGGTCAACCGCGCGGCGCAGTCCGGCTTCGCGGCCGACGGCTGGGTCATCATGCCGTTCGACTTCGGCGGTGCCGGGCAGAACATGGGCACGCTCACCATCCGTGCGGCCGAGGGCCTGAAGAACGTCGTCAAGAACGCCTTCGGCTACACCGATGACAACGCCTACCGGCACATGGGCATTTCGTCCATGAACGGCATCACGGATCAGAACGAGACGGTGACGGTGGCTGACTTCACCACCATCCTGGGTTACGCGAACCAGCACCACCTGGCGCGGCTGACGTTCTGGTCGGCCAACCGCGACCGGCCGTGCACGGGCGGTCCGGACGACAGCTGCTCGAAGGTCTCGCAGCAGCCGTGGGACTACACCAAGGTGTTCGCCCAGTACGCGGGCTGAGGATCCGAAGTGGACTGACCTGGTAGTAACGCGACGGCGATCCGTGATCTCCCCCCGGGGACCACGGTTCGCCGTCGCTCCACCATCTCCACCATCTCCTGGCCACGCACGCCGGATCGGGCACTGGGGGCGACCATCCCGATTCGACCTTCGCGAAGGCGGCAGGCCCCGTCTGGGGGTTCCGGGGCCTGCGATGCCCATCGCTTCACGCGACCTGCTGAAGACGGTAATCAGGTGTGCGCGATCTTGACACCACCCAGACTGCGGACGGCCCGAACGGCCACAATCGGGTGCCCATCCGCGCGGAAGCACGCTATGTAAGCAAGTGCTTCATCCCTTTTGCGACGGAAGTACTGCCGCTCGTGCGTCGCGGTGGCGCAACTCGTGACAACGTTTTCCATGGCGTAGCACACACTTTTCCCGCCGGGTCTCGGTGTTTTCGGGCCCCTGACATGGATCCCGCCCCGCTGCGAAACGCCGGCAGTCCGGTGTGGACCACTCCCGTGAGCTACCGGCTCATGCGTCCGCCGAACGCTCCGAGTACGCCTCGACGAGCTGCGCTTCCGCGTCGGAGAGGTAAGCCGCGAGCAGCTTTTCCGCGCGCCGGCCGTCGCCTGCTCCGAGCGGCCCGAGCAGTTCGCGGTTGCGCGGCAGGTACCGCTCGTGGAAGCGCCGCGGGTCGGCCATCACGTGGAACACCAGCCGCAACTCGGCCGTGAGCCCCTGCATCAGCTCGACCACGCGCTCGCTCCCGGTCAACGCGACGAGCTCGCCGTGGAACCGGATGTTCGCCGTGCCGAGGTCCTGCCACCGGCCGGTTTCGGCCGCTTGATCACCCTCGGCGACCGTGGCCGCGATCTTGCCGTAGGACGCCGGTCGCTCGGTGATCCCGCGGACCGCGGCGCACTCGACGAGCTTGCGGACGCGGTAGATGTCGCGCACGTCGTCGACGGTCGGCACGCGCACGAAGACGCCGCGGTTGAGCTCGTGGGTGAGCAGCCGCTCGTGGGTGAGCAGGCGGAACGACTCGCGCAGCGTGTTGCGCGAGACGCCCAGCGCGTTGCCGATGTCCTGCTCCGACAACCGCCCGCCGGGCAGGAAGAAGCCCTCGGAGATGCGCGTGCGCAACACGCCGGCGACCCGCTCCGCGGTGCTCGTCCGGCTCAGCAGGCCGCGGTCGGCTTCCAGGCCCAGCGGGCTCTCGTCGGTGGCCACGTCGCCCAGCGTAGCCACAGGGTTGAGAACAATAAAATGAGAGACTTGTGGAATTGTTGAACAATCCGTACGGTGCCTCCCATGTGACTCGTGCCACGATGAGAACTCTCCCTGCGAGCTACCCATGAACACGAAGAACGTGACAGCAGGCACCACGAGTGCGGCCCGGCCGTTCGAGTGGTTCCGCTCCCTCGGGCCCAAGGGCAAGCGCGCCTTCTTCGCCGCCTTCGGCGGATACGGGCTCGACTCCTTCGACTACCAGACCCTGCCGTTCGGCCTGGCCGCCATCACGGCCTACTTCGGCATCTCCTCCGGCGAAGCCGGGCTGCTCAGCACGACCACGCTGGTCGTCTCCGCGATCGGCGGCGTCGGCGCCGGTGTGCTGGCCGACCGCATCGGCCGCGTCCGCACGCTGCAGCTGACCATCGCGCTGTACACGGTCTTCACGGTGCTCTGCGGTTTCGCGCCGAACTTCGAGACGTTGCTGGTGTTTCGCGGTCTGCAGGGCCTGGGCTTCGGTGGCGAGTGGGCCGTCGGCGCGGCGCTGGTCGCCGAGTACTGCTCGGCGCGCTACCGCGGCCGGACCGTCGCGTTCGTGCAGAGCGCGTGGGCCGTGGGCTGGGGCCTGTTGGTGATCGTCTACACCGTGCTGTTCAGCGTGCTCGACGACGCCGTCGCGTGGCGCGTGCTGTTCTGGGTCGGCGTGCTGCCGGCGCTGCTCGTGCTGTGGGTGCGCCGGCGCGTGGCCGACGCCGAGCACGTGACCGAACGCCGCCTCGAGACTCTGAAGACGAAGTCGCGCGGTGCGCTCGCCGGTATCTTCCGCTCCGGCCTGCTGCGCACCACGCTCTTCGCGGCGCTGCTCGCGACCGGGGTGCAGGGCGGGTACTACACGCTGTTCACGTGGATGCCCCAGTACCTCAAGACCGCCCGCGGCCTGTCCGTGGTCGGCACCGGTGCGTACTTCGCGCTGCTGATCCCCGGCGCGTTCATCGGCTACGTCTGCGGTGGATACCTCACGGACCTGTTGGGACGCAAGCGAACCTTCCTGCTGTTCTCCGTGCTGTCGGCGGCGCTGATCGTGCTGTTCGTGCAGCTGCCGTACGGTGCCAACGGCCTCATGCTGCTCATCAGCTTCCCGCTGGGCTTCTCGACCTCGGCGATCTTCAGCGGCTTCGGCGCGTATCTCGCGGAGCTGTACCCGACCGAGGTGCGGGCGACGGGCCAGGGCTTCACGTACAACTTCGGGCGCGCGGTGGGCGCCGCGTTCCCCGCGGTGGTCGGGTTCATGGGCGCGGGTGGCGCGATCGCACTCGGTGCCGTCGGGTACGCCATCGCCGCGCTCGCGTTGCTGGGCCTGCCCGAAACCCGCGGGCGGGAACTGGCCGGGATCGGGTCATGACCACGTTGCGCGCCCGCGCCACGCTGACGCCCGCCGAGGCCCGCGCGCTCTTCCGCGCGGGCACCGAGCCGCCGACTGAGGGCTGGGCTCGGGGCTGCGCGCAGGCCTACCCCATCGCCGTCCCGCAGGACCGGGCCGACGACATGCTGCTGTGCTGCGCGCGCAACCCGCGCGCGTGTCCGGTGCTCGACGTCAGCCGGCCCGGCGACCCGGGCGCGCGGCTCGCGCCGGGCGCCGACTGGGGCGACCTGTGGACCGCCCCGCTACGGGGTGTGGCACAACGGGGTGCGGACCGTCGAGGTCACCGACGCGACCGGCCTGTGGCGCAGCGACATGGTGGCGTTCTCGATCGCCCGCACCTGCTCGTTCGAGGCGCCGCCGGTCGCGGGCGGGGTGCCCCTGCGGAACCTGACGCAGGGACGTGGTGTGGCGATGTCTGTGACCGACCGGCAGTGCACGCCGGCGGCCGGCCGCACGGGCCTCTGGTGGTGACGTGCGGCTGGTCCCGGCGGAGCTGCTCGACGCCGCCGTGGGGCGGATCACCTCGGCGTCGTCCTTCCTGCCCGGCGCCCCGATGCACGTCGGCGACCCGGCGGCGCCGGGCATCGCGGACCTGGCGCGGCCGGACACCCCGCAGGCGGTCGTGATGCTTCGCGGCCGCCGTTCGCCATCACGCACGCGCCGGGGTACATGTTCTTGACAGACCAGCGCGAGATGGGAGTGACATGGATCTGAACAGCGACCTCGGCGAAGGCTTCGGCGCGTGGCGGATGGGCGACGACGAGGCGATGCTCGACATCGTGACCAGCGCGAATATCGCGTGCGGCTTCCACGCGGGCGACCCCGGCGTGATGCGGCGGGTGTGCGCCCGCGCGGCCGAGCGCGGCGTGACGATCGGGGCGCACGTGGGTTACCGCGACCTCGCCGGCTTCGGGCGGCGGGCGCTGGACATCTCGCCGGCGGACCTCACGGACGACGTGCTGTACCAAATCGGTGCTTTGGACGCGTTCGCGCGCGCGGCGGGGTCTTCGGTGAAGTACGTGAAGGCGCACGGAGCGCTGTACAACACGGCGGCGGTGGATCCGGCGCAGGCGGCGGCGCTCGTGGAGGGCGTGCGGCAGTTCGGGACCGGGTTGGCGCTGTTGTGCCCGCCGGATTCGGAGATGCTGCGCGCGGCTTCGGCGGCCGGGGTGACGGGGTATGCGGAGGCGTTCGCCGATCGGGCTTACACGCCGGAGGGGCGGCTCGTGTCGCGGAAGCTGCCGGGCGCGGTGCTGCACGACGTCGACGAGGTCGCCGCGCGTGCCACGGCCATGGCAACGTCGGGCTCGGTGATCGATGTTGACGGTGGGAAGCTCGACCTGCGGGCGGTTTCCCTGTGCGTGCACGGTGATACGCCGGGAGCCGTCGACATCGCGCGGCGGATTCGCGCGTCGTTGACGGAGGCCGGGGTCACGGTGGAGTCGTTCGTGTGATTTCGGTGTTGCCTTACGGCGGGTCCGCGGTTCTCGTGGAGTCCCAGGACGTGCTCGGGTTGCAGGCGGCGCTGGAGTCGGCTCCGCCGGCCGGGGTGGTGGAGCTGGTGCCGGCGGCGCGGACGCTGTTGGTGCGGTTCGACCCTGCGGTGGTGGAGGCGGCTTCGCTGACTCGATTGTTGTCTTCGGTGTCCGCTGTGGATGTTGCCACCGGCACTTCCGATGTGGTCACCGTGCCGGTTCGCTACGACGGGGCAGATCTCGCGGACGTCGCGGAGGTTTCCGGCTTGTCGGTGCGGGAGGTCGTGTCCTTGCACAGCTCGGCTTCGTACGTGGTGTCGTTCTGCGGCTTCGCCCCGGGCTTTGCGTATCTGACGGGCCTCGACCCCGCGCTGCACCTGCCGCGCCGTTCCGTGCCGCGCACCCGCGTGCCCGCCGGTTCGGTCGCCATCGCGGGCGAGTACTCGGTCGTCTACCCCCGCCCGTCACCCGGCGGCTGGCACCTCGTGGGGACCAGTTCCCTGCCGATGTGGGATGTCGAGCGCGACCCGCCCAACCGGCTCACACCGGGCACGCGCGTGCGGTTCGAGGCGGTGTGATGACCGGGAATGTGGAAGTGCTCGCGACCGGTCCTTTCGCAGCCGTTCAGGACCTGGGCCGGCCCGGTCTCGCCGCCGTCGGCGTCGGGCGGTCCGGGGCGGCCGACCGCTCGTCGGTGCGGCTGGCGAACCGGCTGGTCGGCAATCCCGAGACGCACGCGGCCCTGGAGGTGACGCTCGGCGGATTGCGACTGCGGGTCTCCGAAGCCGCATTGGTTGCCGTCACCGGGGCGGAGGTCGACGTGCGGGCCGGGCGGCGGGCGGCCGCACCGAACGGACCCGTCGTGCTGCGGGCCGGCGAGGAGCTGGTGCTCGGAACGGCCACCCGCGGCCTGCGCTGCTACGTCGCCATCCGCGGCGGGTTCGACGTGCGGCCGGTGCTCGGCGCGCGGGCCACCGACACCATGGGCGGGCTCGGGCCGCCGCCCCTGGCTCCGGGAATGACCCTCCCGGTGGGCGACGTCGTCGCCGGGCAGCCGGTCGTCGACCTGGCTCCGCTCGCCCGGCTTTCGGAAGAGCCGGTCCTGCGCATCACCCCCGGGCCGCGCCTCGACTGGTTCACCCGCACGGCACTGTCCACTTTGGTCACCGCCGGGTACACGGTGACCGCCGACTTAGACCGCGTCGGCGTCCGGCTCGACGGGCCGCCGCTCGACCGCTCGCGCTCCGGCGAGCTGCCGCCGGAAGCCGCAGTGCCGGGTGCGTTGCAGGTGCCGCCCTCGGGTGTGCCGATCCTGTTCCTCGCCGACCACCCCGTGACCGGTGGTTATCCCGTGCCCGCCGTCGTCCGCGAACCCGACCTCGACGTCGCCGCGCAGCTGCGGCCCGGGCAGCGCGTGCGCTTCGCGCTGAGCCGCGAAGGCTGACACGAGGCAGAACACCGCCAGCGGCACCTCGATCACCGCCATCGCCGTGGACGCCGCGACGTCCGGCCCGGCCGTGGTCACGTCGAACCACGCATCGACCAGCAGGAGCGCCCCCGTGGCGGCCGCGGGAGCCGGCGCGCGGCGATTGCCACGCAGCAGCCACCAGCCCGTGAGCAGCAGGCCGACCGACTCCAGCACGTCGAGCCCCACCCACGCGAGCCGTCAGTGCTGCGCCGCATACGTGTCGGGCAGAGTCGCCACCAAGACTCCCAGCCACGGCAGCATTGCTGCTCCGGCGAGCGCCGGCACCCAACCCCTCTTCATGACTGCCCCCTTCGTCCCGCCCAGACTAGCCAATTGCAGAGATATTTTGCAAACTTTTTCTGCAATTGCTCTCCGCACTACGCTGAGTGGCATGGCGGAACCACCGGAACAGCGGGTCCTCACCGGCCCCGACCTCAAGGCTCTCCAGAAGGCACTGGCCAACCCGGTGCGCCGCGACATCCTCGGTTACCTGGGCAAACACGGCGAGGCGAATTCGACGAGCGTCGCCAAGGCGCTCGGCGAGAGCACGGGCACCACGAGCTACCACCTGCGCAAGCTCGCCGAGCAGAAACTGATCGCCGAGATCGAGGAGCGCTCATCTGGCCGCGAGCGGTGGTGGCGCTCGATGATGCCCAACATCTACACCCCGCCCGGCCTCGCGCTGACCGACGACGAGCGCACAGCCGCCACCCAGATCGGCGCGCTGAAGATGAGCCACGACCTCGACCTCGTGGTCCGCGCCTACGCCGGCTACGACAGTTCGGAAGGCTGGAACCAGATCCACCGGGCCGGACTGACGCTGACAAAAGACCAGGTGGAGGCGTTTGCGGCCGACTTCCGGGCACTGCTGTGGAAGTACACGAGCGAAGCGGAGCCCGGCGCGCGGGACATGGCTGTCCGGCTCGTCGTGCTGCCGGAGGACAACCTCACAAACCTGACACCCGCAACGTCACGTTGAGCCGCCCCGTCAGGCCCAGCGCCGGGTCGGCCGTGCCGGGCAGGGTGCGTGGTACGCCGTGGTACGCCAGCCGCGAGGGGCCACCGAAGACGAACAGGTCGCCGGAGCGCAGCTCGATGTCTGTGTAGGGGCGGTTGCGGTTCTCGGTGTTGCCGAAGCGGAACACGCAGGTGTCGCCGAGGCTCAGGGACACGACCGGCTCCAGGGAGCGCTCGTCCTTGTCCTGGTGCTGGCCCATTTTGGCCGTGGCGTCGTAGTAGTTGACGAGAGCGACGTCCGGCTCGTAGGCGGCGGGGTCGCCGTACGCCGAGGCCACCGCGCGCCGGCCGAGGTCGCCGAGCCACGACGGGAACGGTTCCACCGGAGAGCCGTCCTCGCGGGTGCGGGAGTAGCGGTACGGGAGCCAATGCCAGCCGAGGCAGACCATCCGCACCGACATAACACCGCCGCTGGGCAGGCGGGTCCGGCGGTAGCCGCGCCAGCCGCGGCAGGCTTCGACGAGCGAGCGCTGTTCGCCGAGGTCGAGCCAGTCGGGGACGTGGACCGCGCCAGGCGCGAACTCGACCCGGGGACGTGGCAGCAGTTCCATCGCGAACATTGTCGCATCGCACCGGCGGGCTTGGCAGACCGCAGGAGCCACCCGAAAGGTCCAGCCGGGTGCTCCTGCGGCGGCACCCCTCGCCGTAACCGCCGCCTCGACACTCCCACATTCGGGTGTCACAGACCAGGTGTCGATCAGCTACAAGATGGACACGTGACGCGACGGTCGAGGGCCATCACCGTGCGTCATCCCGGATTGCCGGCCCGGACTCGCCGGCCCGAACTCGCCGGCCCGAACTCGACAACGGTCACGCCGGCTCGCGCGGGCACGGGGTCGTTCATCGCGGCCAGTGCGGCCGGCACGTCGTCGAGGCCGATCCGGGTGCCGATCAGGCCCGCGAGGTCGATGCCCGACCGCTCGACCACGCTCAGCAACTCCGGGTACTCGTGCGCCTGCAGGCCATGGATGCCCACGATCTCCAACTCGCCGCCGATCACGCGGTGCATCGGGATCGGCGCGACGCCCTGCGCGGGCGGCATCAGGCCCGCCTGCACGTGGCGGCCGCGTTTGCGCAGGCTGCCGACCGACGCGGCGCACGTGGCCGGCGAGCCCAGGCAGTCGAGCGACACGTGGGTGCCACCGCCGGTCAGCGACCGGACGTGCTCGGCCAGCGCCTCCGGCCCGTCGAACGCGCCCGCATCGACGCTCAGCACTGCACCCGACCGCTCCGCGAGCGCCCGCGCGGCCGGCGAAACGTCCACCGCCACGACCTTCGCGCCCGCCGCCGCGGCCAGCAGCACCGCGGAGATACCGACGCCGCCGCAGCCGTACACGGAAACCCACTGGCCCGCACGCACCCCGCCCTGCCGCAGCACCGCGCGGAACGCCGTGCCGAAGCGGCAGCCGAGCGCCGCGGCCTCCGCCGCCGACATCGCGTCCGGCAGCGCGACGAGGTTGGCGTGCGCGTGCTCGATCGCCACGAGCTCCGCGAACGACCCCCAGTGGGTGGCGCCCGGCTGGAACTCGTCGTCGCAGAGCTGCTGGTCACCGCGCGCACACTGCGCACAGCTACCGCACGCGCACACGAACGGCACCGTCACCCGCGCGCCGACCTCCCAGCCGCGCACGCCCGCACCGACCGCCGCGATCCGCCCCGCCAACTCGTGGCCGGCGACGTGCGGCAGCTTCACGGCCTCGTCGTGGCCCTGCCACGTGTGCCAATCGCTGCGGCACACGCCCGTCGCGTCCACCGCGATCACCACCCCACCGGGCGGCGCCACCGGATCCGGCACCTCGACCACCTGGGGCAGCACCCCGAACTCCTGAATCACCACAGCACGCATGGGTTTGATCGTAAGGAGTCACGGGTTCCCGCTCGCGCCATCGGCTCGTCCCTCAGCGCGTTTGAGCCGCACGTCCGCCCTGCCCAAGCCCCTCAACCCCACCCCGGCGCGAGATCGCGCCGGTTTCCGGATGGGGCGCTGCGATCGGCCGCCAGGCCGATCCGGGCGCCCGAGCCAGGAGCCGGCTCAACGACGATCTCGCACGCCTCGGCGGAGCCGAGGCAGAAAACACCGCCTCGGCTCCAGTCAGCGGCGCGAGCGCGGCGGGCCCAACAACCGGCGCAGGGAATTCGGCGGGACACCCAAGATGTCTTCCAAATTCCTTAGTGCCTGCAACGATTCCGGCCGCTCCGGGCGGCACCGGCCCGACTGCCAGTGGCTCAATGTCGCGAGACTCAGGGAAGTTCCCCTGCCACGCAAGCGATATCTGATCCTGTCCAGTCCTAGCCCCCTCGCTCTGATTGCCGCTCGCAGGGCGTCCGCGAACGGGCCGGCCTCGAGCAGTCGCCCGAGATCCCGTTCCGCCGTTTCCGCCCTGTCCATCGTCGACGTTCGCTGACCGGTCATCGCACACGCTCCGAACCATGTCGCTTCCCGAAACCTCGGAGCGTAGGCCGGACTCCACATGATCGGAAGGGCACTCACCCGCCTGCGGAGAGAGAACGAGCGATCTCCGCCAAGGGTTCTGCGTAGGCGGAATTCACGGTGACGTAGGAAATACCCCACCGTTCGCGCCACCGGAGAAGAGTTTCCGTTGCCGCACCAGGGTTTTCCGGCAGAACCGTGACGGCGCCGCTCGCGGCGAGCTCGGGAACATCCACTCCGGTGTACTTCGCGATGCGGGGTGCCGGCGCATTTCCGACGGCTATCAGATTCACCGAAAGTTCGATCGCGTCGAATCGCGTGCCCGCCATTTCGTGAAAGTTGTCCACAATAGAGTCGGCTTCGGATTCCGTGGTCTGGGGTGCCCAGGACAGAGTGATCACATCGGCCTCGCGAGCGGCGAGCGCGAGCATCTTCGGCCCGCCGGCGGAGAGCAGCAGCCGCGGCCGCTCGGGCGTCTGCTTGAGGAACGCGATGGTGTCGGCCAGGTGCGCGATGCGCTCACCTGGCGCCGCGAACTCCCGGCCGAGGCCGCGCGCGAACGCACCGGCGCCGGGCCGGCCGACGCCCAGGCCGAGCTCGAAGCGGCCGCCCGTCACCCGGTGCAACGTGGACACCTGCCAGCCGAGCTGGCGGGCGTCGCGAAACGGGTCGGCGAGCACGAAGGTGCCCAGCGTGAGGCGGCTCGTGACGGCGGCGGCCGCGGGCACGAGCGTGAGCGGATCGGCGTCGCCGACGGGGTCGGTGGCGAGCAAGGTGTCGAGGCCGAGGTCCTCGATCTGGCGGGCCTGGTCGGTCCAGGCCTTGAGGTCGGGGGCGTACCCGGCGACGATCCCGAAGCGGAACGGTTTGGTGGTCATGGCGACCATCGTCGGCGCCGGCGGGGGTAGCCCACATCCGCCGAGGGGCGACACCGCCGCGTACGCCCGTCAGCGCACGAACGCCCCGGCTCAGCGCACGGCGACAGACAGCGCTTGCGCGATCTCCTTGCCGATCGCGTGCGTCGCGGCGTCCGGCGGCTGACCCACCTTCACGACCATCGGCCCGCCGAACGGCTGGCGCTCGACGACCTCGATGCGCTCACCCAGGCCGATGGCGTGTTCGGTGAGGTAGCGCAGCAGCTCCGGGTCCGTGTCCCACACGCGCACGATCTCGCCGACCGCGCCGGGCGGCAGGTCGTCCAGGATGCGCATCGGCACCTCCTCGACGCTGCCGTCGGGTGCCGGGATGGGGTCGCCGTGCGGGTCGCGCAGCGGGTTGCCGAGCTTCGCGGCGATGCGCTCGACCAGCCGGTCGGACACCGCGTGCTCCAGCGCGTCGGCCTCCGAGTGGACCTCGTCCCAGGTGTAGCCCAGTTCGGAGACGAGGTAGGTCTCGATCAGCCGGTGCCGGCGCAGCACCGAGCGCGCCAGCAGCCGCCCCTCGGCGGTCAGCTCGATGCCCCGGTAGGGCACGTGGGCCACCAGCCCGAGTTGCGAAAGCTTCGTGACCATGCCCGACGCCGACGACGGGCTCACCTCGAGCCGTCCCGCCAGCGTCGCGTTGGTCACGGCCTCACCGCGCTCGACGAGCCCGTAGATCACGCGCACGTAGTCCTCGACCGACGACGACCTCCGGACGGAACCATCTTCCATACCGCATACGATACGGGCTCACCCCTCACCGTCCGGACGCCGCGGGGCGCCCGAACGTGGTTCAACGCTGAACGACTCGGCCCGGACCAGCGGTGATCAGGACGGCGGGACTCACGGCCGCCAGCGGTACCGGATCCAGCCCGGCACGGGCTCCGCGCCCAGCTGCGCGTAGAACGCTTCGGCCTTCTCGTTGCCCGCCTGCATGTCCCACTCGACGCGGCCGGTGGTGCGTGACCGCAGCTCGTCGAGCAGCTCGCGGCCCAGCCCGTGTCGGCGGTGCTCGGGGCGGATGAACAGGTCGTCGAGCCAGATCCCCGGCCGCGCTTCCCACGTCGAGAAGTTCCAGCTGCAGAACGCGAAACCCGCGACCACGTCCGGGCGGTCCGGCGGCGTCGCGAGGACGACCCACGCCTTGGGCTCGGGCCCGAACAGGTACCCGCTCATCTCCGCCCGGTCGAGCTTCAGATCGTGCTTGTCCTCGTACACGGCGTGCTCTTCGATGAGCGCGCAGATCTCTTCGGCGTCTTCGAAGACGGCGTCGCGGACGGGCATGCGAGGAGCCCCAATCTTGTCGGTTCTTGTCGGTGGTGGCGGTTACCGTGCGGACATGAGCCCCGAAGACCGGTTCGAGGACCTGATCGACGAGCTGCTGGGCAGCGAAGACGCGGAGGGCGTCGAGCCGCCACGGCCCGGAAGCGGGTTCGGGTCGAGTGCCCTGCGCGTGGACAACCGCATCTTCGCCGTGCTCGTGCGCGGGCACCTCGTGGTGAAGCTGCCGAAGCCCCGTGTCGACGCACTGGTGGCCGAGGGCCACGGCGTGCAGTTCGACGCGCACAAGGGCACGCCGATGAAGGAGTGGTTCACGCTCGCCGAGGAGGCGCCGCTCGACTGGCCCGCGCTGGCGCGCGAAGCGTGTGTGTTCGTCGGCAGGCGATAGGTCACGGTGCCTCGTAGCGCAGTTCGCCGCCCACGGCCGTGGCGAGCACGCGGAGATCATCCATAGTGGACAGTGGATCACCCGAAAGAGCCACGAAGTCCGCCAGCTTGCCCGGCTCCAGCGTGCCGAGGTCGTGTTCGGCGAAAGTCGCGTACGCCGAGCCGTAGGTGTACGCGCGCAGCGCCTCCCGCGGGGTCAGCGCTTCCTCGGGCGAGAACGGCGCGCCCGACGACGTGCGCCGGCGCACCATGTCAGCCAGGCCCAGCAGCGGCGCGCCGTCGACGACCGGACGGTCGGAGCTCGCGGGCAGCACGCAGCCGGCGTCGAGGACGCTGCGCAGGCGGTAGCACCACGGCACCCGTGATTCGCCGAGCGCGGCACGCATGCCATCACCCAGCTCGTTCACGAACCGGCCCTGCGGCGACGCGATGAGCCCCAGCCGAGCCAACCGTGCGAGTTCCGCCGGCTGCAGCACCGCGCAGTGCTCGATGCGGTGCCGGTGGTCCTCACGCGGCGCAGCGGCCAACGCGGCTTCGTACGCGTCGAGCACCACGGTGATGGCGCGGTCGCCGATGGCGTGTGTCGCGATCTGCCAGCCCGCGTCGTGCGCGAGGCGGATCGTGCGGGCCAGATCCTCCTCGGGCACCTGGAAGTAGCCGCGGTTGTCCGGCTCGCCGGCGAACGGCTCGTGCATCGCGCACGTGCGCCCGACTAGGGAACCGTCGGCGAAGAGCTTCAGCGGGCCGACGCGCAGCCATTCGTCGCCGAAACCCGTGCGCAGGCCGAGGTCGAGGCCGAACCCGCCGCCGTCGGGCAGGTCGTGGAGCACGCTCGCGGCCACCATCACCGTGCTCCGCACGCGCAGCACGGCGCGTTCGCGAGCCAGCTGGTACGCGGCCAGTTCGGCGGGTGTCTCCCCGACCAGCCCGCCGCCGATGCCGGCCTCCTGCACGCTCGTGATGCCCTCGGACAGGAACTGCTCGCTCGCGCGGTCGAGGCCGCGGACCACGGACTCCAGCGGTGTCGGGTAGGTCAGCGGCCGCAGCAGCAGCTGGGCCTGCTCGCGCAACAGCCCGGTCGGCGACCCGGAAGCGTCGAGCACGACGTCGCCGCCCACCGGCACGTGCGCCAGGTCGAGCTGGTGCAGCACGGCGGAGTTGACCACGGTCATGTGCCCGGACGTGTGCTTGAGCCGCACGAGCATTCCGGGCGCGGCGCGGTCGAGTCCGTGGCGATCCGGGTGCGCGCCGCCGACCAGCTTGTTCTGGTCGTAACCGCTTCCGATGACCCAGCTGCCGGCGGGCAGCTCGGCGGCCCGGCGCGCCACAGCGTCGTAGACCTCCTCGGCGCTGCGACAGTCGCTGAGCGGCACGTCGTCGAGGCCCATGCCGAACCAAGCCATGTGGTTGTGGGCGTCGTGGAACCCGGGCACCACGTACGCGCCGCCGAGGTCGATCCGCCGGCGCGCCGAGAGCGCCTCGGCGGCCTCGCCCACCGCCACCACGCGGCCGTGCAGCACGGCGAGCGCACTGCCCCCGGCGGCGCTGTCCCCGGTGAGTAGCCGGGCGTTCTCGTACACCGCGTCGACCCGCATGACCGAGACCCTATCGATCGATCGATCGAACGTCTAGGCTCGCGCCATGAGCACCGTGGACCTCGCCGTCGAGGGCGGCATCGCGCACATCCGGCTGAACCGCCCCGAGCGGCTGAACGCCGTGGCGCGCGTGCTGGTGGACGACTTCCTCACCGCCCTGGACGGCGTCGCGCACAGCACCGCCCGCGTGGTTGTGCTGTCCGGCAACGGGCGAGCCTTCTGCGCCGGCCACGACCTCAAGGAGCCGATACCGGAAGGCGACTCACGCGCCCGGCTGGACCGGCTGCAGGACGTGACCCGCAGACTGCGCGCGCTCCCGCAGCCGGTGATCGCCGCCGTGCACGGCTACGCCCTCGGCGCCGGCGCGGAGTTCGCGCTCGGCTGCGACCTGGTACTGGCCGCCGACGACGCCGTGTTCGGCTTCCCCGAGGTCTCGCTCGGGCTGAGCGTGACGGGCGCGGCCTCGCGCCTGCTGCCGCTGCTCGTCGGGCCGATGAAGGCCAAGGAGCTGCTGCTGCTCGGCGAGCGTTTCGACGGCCTGCGCGCCCACGACCTGGGGCTGGTCAACGCCGCCGTGCCCGCCGCCGAGCTCATGACACTGACGCTGGGCTGGGCCGAGAAGATCGCGCACCACCCCGCCGAGGCCGCCACCATGGCCAAGCGGGCACTCGACTCCGGCATTGACCACGCGCTGGAATCGGCCCTGGAGCTGGAGGTCAGCCACGCGCTGATCACCGAGCACTCGGCCGCGGTGCGCGAGTCCACCGAGGCGTTCCGGAGCCGTGCGTGAAGACCGTGCAGCAGGCCGACACGCTGGTCGCGCTGGTGGACCGCGCCGCACGGCTGTGGCCGGGGCGCACCGCCTGGGTCTTCGACGCGACGGACGAGCGGTTCACCTTCGCCGACGTCGACGAGCGCAGCGGCCGGTTCGCCGCCTCGTTGCACGAGCTGGGCGTGCGGCCCGGCGACCGCGTGGCCGTGATGCTGCGCAACCAGCCGGAGTTCCCGCTGCTGTGGCTCGCGCTGGCGAAGCTCGGCGCGGTGCTGGTGCCGGTGAACACGAACTACCGCGAGTTCGACGGCGCCCACGTGCTGCGCCACTCCGGCGCGCGGTTCGCCGTGGGGGCCGACGAGTTCGTGGAGCTGTTGGAGAAGATCGCGCCGGACACCGCCGTGGAGCGGGTGCTGACGCCGGCGGACCTGCGGGCTTCGGACGCGAAGCCGGCCGCGGACGTCGCCGCCGAGCAGCCCGTGAACGTCCAGTACACCTCCGGCACCACCGGCGCCCCCAAGGGCTGCGTGCTGCCGCACCGGTACTGGACCACGCTCGCCGTCAGCCTCGCCACGGACTTCCCCGCCGTGGGCGAAGAAGACGTCCTCCTGACCGCGCAGCCCTTCCACTACATCGATCCACAGTGGAACGTCGCGTTGGGACTCGCGGGCGGCGCGACACTGGTGGTGCTCGACCGCTTCCACCCGTCCACGTTCTGGGCCAAGGTGCGCGAGCACGGTGTCACGTGGTTCTACTGCCTCGGCCTGATGCCGACGCTGCTGCTGCGCCAGCCGCCGCACGCGGACGACCGCAACCACCGCGTGCGTGCGATCTGCGCGTCGGCCATCCCGCGAGAGCTGCACGCCGAGCTGGAACAGCGGTGGGGCGCGCCGTGGTACGAGGCGTTCGGCATGACGGAGACCGGTGGCGACATCCGCGTGCCGGAGGCGGACCACGACGTCGCCGTGGGCACCGGCTGCATCGGCCGGCCCAGCCGCGACCGCGAGGTGATGATCGCCGACGAGCACGGGAAGCCCCTGCCGCGCGGCGAAACCGGCGAGCTGCTCATCCGCGGCATCGGCCTGATGCACGGCTACCACGACGACCCGGGAGCCACCGCGCGCGCGTTCGCCGGTGGCTGGTTCCACACGGGCGACCTGGCGAGCATGGACGCCGAGGGCCGCGTGTTCTTCGCGGGCCGCACCAAGGACATGATCCGGCGCAGCGGCGAGAACGTCTCGGCCGAGGAGGTGGAACGCGCGCTGCTGCTGCACCCCGCCGTGCGCCTGGCGGCCGTGCTCGCGGTGCCCGACGAGCTGCGGGGCGAAGAGGTGAAGGCCTACGTCGTCTGCGAAGGCGAGGTGACGCCCGACGAACTCGCCGAGTTCTGCGCCGAGAAGCTGGCGTACTTCAAGGTGCCGCGCTTCTGGACGTTCGCCGACGAGCTGCCGCTCACGCCGTCCGAACGCGTCGCGAAGGGCGAGCTGCGGAAGGTGGCCGACCTACGCGCCGGAGCATGGGACCGGACCACGGGGACGTGGCTGTGAGCAGCGGGATGCGCGTGCGCGCGGCGGCCGTGAAACTGTTCGCCGCCAAGGGTTTCCACGGCACCGGGATCCGCGACCTCGCGAGCGAGGCCGCGCTGTCGTCGGCGAGCCTGTACCACTACATGGGCACCAAGGAGGACCTGCTCGTCGAGATCATGACCACCGCCTTGCGGCGGCTGCTCGACGCGGCGGGCAAGGCCACCGCCGGCGCGGCCGATCCGGTGGCGCGCCTGCGTTCGCTCGTCGCGCTGCACGTGCTCGCCCACGCCGCGCGGCCCGCCGAAACCCGCGTGGTGGACAACGAAGTCGACGCGCTTTCGGATGCCGCGCGTACGCGAGTCGTCGCTCTGCGGGACGAATACGAGGGTCTGTGGGCGCGGGCGATCTCCGACGGCGTGGCGGAGGGCGTGTTCCATACCGCACACCCGGCTGTGACGCGCCTGGCGCTGCTGGAGATGTGCAGCGGAGTGGCGCGCTGGTACTCGCCTCTGGGACCGTTGCCGCTCGAAGCGCTGGCCACGCACTACGCGGAGCTGGCACTGGGCGCCCTCGGCCACCCCGTCACAGTGGCTGTTCCCGATCTTCGACAGTGCCTGGAAGTGGTCGCCCAGGTGTGGGACATGCCTGTTCAGCCGGGGTTTTAGGGACCTACGCCTTGCTGATTGGGCGAACGTGGGGGACGCTCGAAGGGTGACTGAGCAAACGATCCACCTGGAATTGGACGACTCGGGTCTCGCACCTAGCCTGCCCGCTCCAGCAAATCCCCGCGACCAGGTGCAGGATGTGCCGTACCGCCCGGTCGAGTTCCGCGACGACGATCTGCCGACCGCACTGGAGCGCTGTGCCGTGTGGCTGCGTCAAGCTCAGGAGTGGCTCGGTGAACCGCTCGACGTGCTGGCGATTCACCTCGACTACGACGACCGCCAGGGTTCTCCGTACTACGACGTGAAGGTGCTCTGCAACGAAGAGGACCTGGCCGGCGTCCCCATCGCCCTCCGCAACAGCAGCAAGTGATTCACTGAGAACACCGTTCACCCTCTGAAGGCCTCGTGGTCGGACCGCGTGTCCCGCCACGAGGCCTTCACGGCTTTCTCACACACCCGTCTCCCACCCGCTTCAGCCGAGCGCGCCGCCGACCTTCACGTGGCCCTTGAGGAGGTTGCGCGCGATGGTGCGGCGCTGGATCTCGTCGGTGCCCTCGTAGATGCGCAGCAGCCGCAGCTCGCGGTACCAGCGCTCCACCGGCAGTTCGCGCGTGTAGCCCATGCCACCGTGGATCTGCAGCACGCGGTCCACGATCTCGTTGGCCTTCTGGCCGCCGTAGAGCTTCGCCATCGACTGCGCGTGGCGCGAGTCCATCTTCTGGTCCACCTGCCACGCGGCGTGCAGCACGAGCCAGCGCAATGCCTCGAGCTCCACGCCGGAGTCGGCGATCATCCATTGGATCGCCTGGCGTTCGGCGATCTTCTGCCCGAACGTCTCGCGCGTGTTGGCGTGCTCGATGGCCATCGAGATCAGCCGCTCACACGAACCGATCGCCCGGGCGGGCAGCAGGTAACGACCCTGGCCGATCCACTGCATCGCGAGCTCGAAGCCGCGGCCCTCCTCGCCGAGGATCTGCGAGGAGGGCACGCGCACGTCCTGGAACACCAGCGCCGCCGGGCCCCACTCGCCCATGGTGTCGATGTACTCCGACTTCCAGCCCATCTCGCGGTCCACGAGGAAGCAGGTGACGCCGCCGTTGGCACCCTTCTCCGGGTCGGTAATGGCGAAGACCATCACGAAATCGGCCTCGTTGCCGCCGGTGATGAAGGTCTTCTCACCGTTGATGACCCAGTCGGAGCCGTCCTTGCGCGCGGTGGTGCGGATGGCCTTCGCGTCGGAGCCGGCGCCCGGTTCGGTGATGGCGAAGCACGACTTGCGCTCGCCGGAGATCGTCGGCAGCAGGTAGGTCTGCTTCTGCTCCTCGTTGGCGTGGAACAGGATGTTGTCCGCGGCGCCGCCGAAGCGGAACGGCACGAAGGTGCGGCCGAGCTCGGCCTCCAGCAGGGCGGCCATCACGGCCGACAGGCCCATGCCGCCGTACTCCTCGGGCGTCAGCACGCCCCAGAACCCGGATTCCTTGGCCTTGAGCTGGAGTTCCTTCAGCTCTTCGGCCGTTACCCCCGGCTGACCGGCGCGCTCGCGGCGGAGCACCTCCTGCTCACGCGGCACGAGCTCGCGCTGCACGAACGTGCGCACCCAATCGCGCACTTCGCGTTCTTCGGTGCTCAGGGTGAAATCCATCAAGTCGTCCCTTCCAAGCCGTTCGGCTAAGCGCTTGCTTAGCCGAGGGTACCGCGTCGTCCCGGGGTCCCCCAGTACCTGGCCGGTTACCGTGACAACGCGCCCCGGCGCCGGGAAGATCGAGGGTGGACGAGGAGGGTGCCAGGTGACGCAGATCGTGGTCCGGTGGTCGGAGCCGCTGGCAGCGGAGGACCGCTTCCTGCGGCTGCTCGACGAGCTCGAGCGCGGCCGCTTCGAGGCTTACCGGCTGGAGCTGGACAAGCGCCGTTTCCTGACCGGCCGCGTGCTGGCGAAGACGCTCACGGCGTCGCGCCTGGGCGTGCCGGTGGAGTCCGTGGTCTTCGACGCCACCTGCGAGGACTGCGGCAAGCCCCACGGCCGCCCCCGCGTGCCCGGCTCGGACCTGACGCTGTCCATTTCGCACTCGGGCCAGCTCATCGGCGTGGCGGCCACGGACGGCGTGCCCGTCGGGCTGGACGTCGAGACCTCTTCGCGCCGGGCCGACAAGTCGCTCATCGAGTACGCGTTGAGCCCGGCCGAGCAGCAGGCCGTGGCGGCATTGCCCGAGGCTTCGCGGTCCGCCGCCTTCTTCGTCTACTGGACCCGCAAGGAAGCCGTCATGAAGGCCACCGGCAAGGGGCTGAAGATCCCGCTGCAGAGCATCACGTTCTCGCCCTACGACGCTCCGGCCGAGCTCGTGTCCTCCGGCGACCCGGCGCTGGACCCGGCCCGCACCCGCCTGGCCGACCTCAAGGCGGCCGAGGGCCACCGCGCGGCGGTCGCCGCCCTCACCACGGAGGCGCTGGAGGTCACCGAGGAGCACTGGCTCCCCTGAGTCTCGCCGGTCAGCCCAGCCCCAATGCGGCGTTCGGTGCACCCAACGCGCCCAATGCGGCGTTCGGTGCGTTGGACAGGGCCTGGGTGGCGGGGTGAGTCAGTCCAGCCCCATCGCGCCCAGCAGCGTCCGGAACTTCGCGATCGTCTCGTCGAACTCCGCCTGCGGATCCGACGCCGGCACGATCCCACCACCCGCGTACAGCCGCATCGACGTGTCCGCCACTTCCGCGCAGCGGATCGCCACGGCCCACTCGCCGTCGCCCACCGCGTCGACCCAGCCGACGCTGCCCGCGTAGTAGCCGCGGTCGAAGGGCTCGAGCTCCTGGACCAGGTCGCGCGCGGTGGCGGTCGGCGTGCCGCAGATGGCGGGGGTCGGGTGCAGGGCCGCGGCGAGGTCGAGGGCGGTGACGGCGCGGTCGACGAGCTCGCCGGTGATGGCCGTGCGTAGGTGCCAGATGGCGGGCGTCGACGAGAGCTCCGGGGCCGACGGCACGTCGAGCTTGCGGCAGAACGGCCGCAGCGCCTCCACGACGTAGTCGATCACCACGGCGTGCTCTTCCTGGTCCTTCGCGGACGCCAGAAGGGCCTCGCCGTTGGCGCGGTCCGCGACGGGATCCGCCGAGCGCGGCATGGACCCGGCGTGCGGGGTCGTGAACACGGAGTCGCCGGCGCGGGAGAGCAGCAGCTCGGGCGTGGCGCCCACGAGCGTGCGCCCGCCGGGCAGCTCGGCGGCGTAGGTGAAGTGGCGCGGGTTGCCGCGCGCAAGGTTGCGCACGATCTTCTCGACCGGCACCGGCGAAGCGAACTCGAGCTCCAGCGCCCGGGCGAGCACGGCTTTGCGCAGGCCACGGTCGCGCAAGGCCGCCACGGCGGCCCGCACGTTGGCCTTGTGGCCCTCCTCGGACGGCACCTCACGGGTGACGCTCGGGGCGGGCAGGTCTTCGGGAGCGGCGACAGGGCCGCCTTCGCTCTCCGCCTGCGCCCGGTGGACCGTGCGCGGCAGGACGAGATGACCCGGCGTGGTCGTGTCCGGGCCGGTGTCGAAGGGCAGCACCCCGACCGCGAGTGGCACACCCGAGCCGGTCAGCTCTTCGGCCACGGTCCGAGCCAGCCGCCGTGGATCGGTGTCGGTCACGGCGGCGACCGAACCCTGGGCGAGGAGCGCTCGCCGGGCCGTCGCGAACAGGAAGTCGCCGCGCTGGTAGCGGACGGTTGTCTCGACCGGGGTCGCCGGTGCGGTACTGGTCGTCACCGCTCCAGCGTCCCAGGATCCGGGAGCTCCGCGGGGAAAGTGTTGCCAGAAGAACACCTTCGGCGCACTCGGCGCGCACCTTCCCCGCGGTCGTCCCGGAGTGCTACTTCAGCGCGTCGATCAGAGCCTCGCGCTGGCGCTCGCCGAGGCCCGCGGCCCGGCGGTCGGGGTCGATCCCCGCCTGCTCGAGCAGCGCGGCGACCTTGACCGCGCCCAGGCCGGGGACGGCCTTGAGCAACTGGGTGACCTTCGTCTTCCCGATGGTCTTGTTCTCCTTGGCCTGCTTGAGCACCTTCTCGATGCTCGTGGTGCCGGACTTGATCGACGCGAGCAGCTCCGAACGCGCCTTACGAGCCTCTGCCGCCTTGGCGAGGGCCTCGGCGCGCTGCTCCGGAGTCAACGTGGGCAGAGCCAACGTAGTGTCCTTTCCTCTCAGGTCTCCGCTTGCGCGGCCGACGGCTTTTTTCCGATGCTTGCAAGCGCAAGCGCTGGCCAGCCGTCTCTTACCACGGCCCCAGTAAACGCCACACCTTCGAAGAGCGCGCAACCGACACGCACTTATCACCCTCCGGCCACCCGGTGGACAAGTCACAAGGGACCCCTCGCAGCCTGCGGAAACGTCGGATGTTCCTCGTTTTCGACGCCATTACCTCACCCGAATGAGGCTCTATTTCAACATGGTTACGACACCATTTTTTGTTGCCCTGCAAGGAAAATTCCAGTATTCAGTTGATCATGGACGCAGGAGGCCGCCACCCGATACGGGGATGGCCGTGACCGAACGGTTGCCCGAGTTGACCATGCCCCGGCACCCTGTCCGCCGTTAGAGTCGGCGGCACCCCAGTTCACCGGCGAACGAGCACCACGGGAGTCACCCATGTTGAGCACGATGCAGGACGGGCAGCTTTCGCTGGCGAAGTTGCTGCGCCACGGCACGAAGGTCCACGCGCGGAGCGAAGTCATCACCTGGACCGGTTCCGAAGCCCGCCGGGAGACCTACGCCGAGCTCGGGCAGCACGCCGCCCGCCTGGCCAACGCCCTGCGCACCCTCGGCGTGACGAGCGACCAGCGCGTCGGCACGTTCATGTGGAACAACGCGGAGCACCTGGCCGCCTACCTCGCGGTGCCGGCCATGGGCGCGGTGCTGCACACCCTGAACATCCGCCTGTTCCCCGAGCAGCTCACCTTCGTCGCGAATCACGCCGAGGACCACGTGGTGATCGTCGACGGCACGCTGGTGCCGCTGCTGGCCAAGCAGCTGCCGCACTTCACCACGGTCAAGCACGTGATCGTGGCCAACGGCGACGCCTCGACGCTGGAGGCGCCCGAGGGCATCACCGTGCACGCCTACGACGAGCTGCTCGCCACCCAGCCGAGCGAGTTCGACTGGCCCGAGATCGACGAGCGGTCGGCCGCCGCGATGTGCTACACGTCCGGCACGACGGGCGACCCGAAGGGCGTCGTCTACTCGCACCGCTCGATCTGGCTGCACTCGATGCAGGTCTGCATGACCGACAGCATGCGGCTGGCCCAGGAGGACACCGCGCTGGCGATCGTGCCGATGTTCCACGCGATGTCGTGGGGCCTGCCGTACGCCGCGATGATGGTCGGCGCATCGCTGCTCATGCCCGACCGCTTCCTGCAGCCGGCCCCGATCTCGGCGATGCTGGCGGCCGAGAAGCCGACCTTCGCAGCGGCCGTGCCCACGATCTGGCAGGGCCTGCTCGCCCACCTCGACGCGAACCCGCAGGACATCTCCCACGTGCGTGAGGTCGTGGTCGGCGGTTCGGCCGCGCCGCCTTCGCTGATGCACGCGTTCGAAGAGCGCTACGACGTGCCGATCCTGCACGCGTGGGGCATGACCGAGACGTCGCCGCTGGGCAGCGTCGCGCGTCCGCCGGGCAGCGCGACCGGCGAGGAGCGCTGGGCCTACCGCTACACGCAGGGCCGGTTCCCGGCTTCGGTGGCCGCGCGCCTGATCGGCGACAACGGCGAGGAACTGCCGTGGGACAACGAGGCCGTGGGCGAGCTCGAGGTGCAGGGCCCGTGGATCGCCGGCGCCTACTACGGCGGCGACGCCATCGACCCGGACAAATTCCACGACGGCTGGCTGCGCACGGGCGACGTCGGCAAGATCAGCCCGGACGGCTACCTCACGCTCACCGACCGCGCCAAGGACGTGATCAAGTCCGGCGGCGAGTGGATCTCGTCGGTCGACCTGGAGAACCAGGTCATGGGGCACCCCGCCGTCGCCGAGGCGGCCGTGGTCGGCATCCCCGACGAGAAGTGGGACGAGCGCCCGCTGGTGGCCGTCGTGGTGAAGGAAGGCCAGAAGGTGACGGCGGAGGAGCTGCGCGACTACCTGGCCGACAAGGTCGCGAAGTGGCAGCTGCCGGAGAACTGGACCTTCGTGGACGAAGTGCCCAAGACCAGTGTCGGCAAGTTCGACAAGAAGCGGATCCGCGCGTCCTACTCAGAGGGAACGCTCGACGTCTCACAGCTCTAACGGGTAATTCTCCGGCGAGTCGCAGATCCTCCGACGCCTGTCTTGAGGGAGTCTGACGCTCTCAAGACAGGCGTCGGAGGAAGTACGGGGATGCAGTCACGCAGCAGGAGGTCGTTCCTGACCCTCGCGGGAACGGCGGCAGTGGGCGCGGTCGCGGCCGCGTGCGGTTCGAACACCGGGCGCCCGGGCGACCCGCCGCCGTCCACGGCGATGTCGGCCGGACCGCCGCCCTCACAAGCGCCCGCGAAGGTCACGCTGCAGCAGTGGTACCACGCGTACGGCGAAGACGGCGTTCAGGACGCCGTGCGCGGCTACGCGGCGTCGTACCCGGGCGCGACCGTGAAGGTGCAGTGGAACCCGGGTGACTACGACTCGAAGATCGTGACCGCACTGCAGAACAGCACCGTGCCCGACGTGTTCGAGGCGCAGGTGAAGATCGACTGGGTGCGCCAGAACCAGGTCGTGGCGCTCGACGACCTCATCGGCCCGGTGAAGAACGACTTCAGCCCCGCCGTGCTGGCCGCGCAGACGGTGGAGGGCAAGGTCTACGGGATCCCGCAGGCCACCGACACGCAGGTGCTCTTCTACCGCCCGAGCCTGCTGCAGGCCGCGGGCGTGCAGCCGCCGCAGACCGTGGACGAGCTGGTGGACGCCGCCGGCAAGCTCTCCCGCGACGGGGTGAAGGGCCTGTTCGCGGGCAACGACGGTGGCGTCGGCACACTGACCGGCCCGCTGCTGTGGTCGGCCGGGCTCGACTACCTCAAGCCCGGCGGCCGGGAGGTCGGCTTCGACGACCCGCGCGCGGCCACCGCGTTGAGCAAGCTGCGCACGCTGAACGCCAACAGCTCCCTGCTGCTCGGCGCGCCCACCGACTGGTCCGACCCGGGCGCGTTCATCGACGGGCTGTGCGCGATGCAGTGGACCGGGCTGTGGAACATGCCGAAGATCCGCGACGCGTTCAACGACGACTTCGCCGTGCTCCCCTTCCCCAAGCTGGACAACAGCGGCGCGCCGTCCGTGCCGGTGGGCGCGTACGGCGCGATGGTCAACGCGAAGAGCAAGCACGTGGCCGAGGCCAAGGCGTTCGTGAAGTGGCTGTGGATCGACCAGACGGCCGACCAGCTGGAGTTCGCCACGCGCTTCGGCTTCCACGTGCCGGCGCGCCAGAGCCTCATCGACAAGGCCGACACGCTGCGCTCGGGCCCGGCCGCCGACGTCGCGCGGTTCGTGAAGGAGAACAGCCATCTCGTCGGCGGTCCCGTGTGGACCCAGCAGGCGAACACCGCGCTGTCCGACGCCGTCGCGAAGATCGCCAAGGAAGGCGCCGATCCGGTGGCGCAGACCAAGGCGGCGGTGACGGTCGCGCAGTCCGAGCTGAAGCGCCTGTTCGGATGAGGGTGTCCCGGAAGGCCCGGGACACCCTGGCGTTCTGGGGGTTCGTCGGCCCGTTCCTGATCGGGCTGGCCGTGTTCGCGTACCTGCCGATCGGCTGGAGTGTGTACCTGTCGTTCTTCGACGCGCGCAACACGGTCACACCGAGCGTGTTCGTGGGACTGGACAACTACGCGCACATGCTCACCGACGGCCCGTTCCTCGCGAGCCTCGGCACGTTCAGCGTGTTCGCGCTCGCGATCGTGCCGCTCACGTTCGTGCTGTCGCTGGCGCTCGCGCTCGGCGTGCACCAGCTGAGGTTCGCGCGCGCGTTCTTCCGCTCGGTGTTCTTCCTGCCGTTCGCTTGCTCGTACGTGGTGGCTTCGCTGGTCTGGAAGACGTCGCTGTTCTCGGGCGTGCGCTACGGCCTGGCCAACACCGTGCTGGACCTGTTCGGCGCCGACCCCGTGGCGTGGACGGGCACGGTCGACCCACCGCTGTACTGGATCGTGCTGGTGACCGCGCGGTTGTGGCTGCAGCTCGGGTTCTACATGATCCTGTTCCTCGCGGCGCTGCAACGGATTCCGGGCCAGCTCTACGAAGCCGCGTGGCTCGACGGGGCGAAGCCGGGCTGGCAGGTGTTCCGCCACATCACGCTGCCGCAGCTGCGCGCGACGTCCGTGGCCGTGCTGTTGCTGAACCTGATCAACGCGTACCAGGCGTTCGACGAGTTCTACAACATCATGGGCGACTCCCGGGGTTATCCGCCGTTCGCGCGGCCGCCGCTGGTGTACCTCTACTACACGTCGCTGGGTTCGGGCGGCCAGGACCTGGGCCGCGGCAGCGCGGGCGCGGTGCTGCTGGCGTTGCTCATCGCGCTCGTGACGTTGATGCAGGGCAGGCTGTTCCGCTTCGACCGCGGTGCCCTCTCGTGAACCGCGCTGCCGGGAAGGCCGCGCTGCGCTGGACGGCGCTGATCGTCGCCGCGGTGCTGTTCTTGCTGCCGTTCTACCTGCTGCTGCGCAACGGGCTCGCCTCGCGCGCGGAGATCACGGCTCCTGACTGGACACTGTGGCCTCGGCAGGTGCACTGGGAGAACTTCGCGCGGTTGTTCTCCTCCGACGACGTGCCGTTCGCGCGCAGCCTGCTGAACTCCGCGGTCGTGGCGACGCTGCAGACGCTGGGGCTGCTGGTGATCTGCTCGCTCGCCGGCTACGGGTTCGCACGGATCCCTTACCGCCACTCGAGGACCGTGTTCTACGCGGTGCTCGCGACACTGATGATCCCGACCTCGGTCACGTTCGTGCCGAGCTTCGTCGTGGTGTCCTCACTGGGCTGGCTCTCGGACCTGCGCGGCCTGGTGATCCCGGGCTTGTTCAGCGCGTTCAGCGTGTTCCTGTTCCGCCAGTACTTCCTGGACTTCCCGCGTGAGCTGGAGGAAGCCGGCCGCGTCGACGGGCTCACGCGCTGGGGTGTGTTCCGGCGGATCGTGGTGCCCAACTCGCGCGGCTTCTTCGCCGCCATGGCCGTGATCTCGGTGATCGGCAGCTGGAACGCGTTCCTGTGGCCCCTGATCATCGCGCAGTCGCCGGACTCGTGGACGGTGCAGGTGGCGCTGTCCGGCCTGTTGACCTCGCAGAACCCACAGCTGAACCTGCTCTTCCTCGCCGCGGCGGTCTCGATCCTGCCGATCGTGCTGCTGTTCGCGTTCCTGCAGCGTTACCTCGTGCGCGGGGTTACGGAGTCGGGGCTGAAGGGCTGAGCCGCGGCGGGTCCCAGCGGCCCACACTCGTCGACGCCCTCGCCGTGACGGCCGAGGGCAAGCCTCTTCCAGGGCCAGGCACGCCCTGCCCGAGGTTCGACGGGGTGGGCGGCATCACCAGGAGCACGAGCGGCGTGGCGTCGAGCAGCCGGCCGACGACCGGGTGCCAGCCGGCCGGCAGTTCGCGGACTTCCGCGACACCGGCGCAGCGTGCTGGACACCCCGTCGGCGGCCACGACCAGGTCGGCTTGCAGCGTGGTGCCGTTCTCGCGCCACACGGTGCCGGTCTCAGGGGTTGCCGAGACGGCGAGCCGACGTCGAGCACACCGTCCGGGAGCGCGTTGAGCAGCAGTTCGCGCAGGTCACGGCGGCTCACGCCGGTCATCGCGAACCCGACCTCGCGTTCGAGCTTGTGACCGTCGAGGCGCTGCGGCCAGCGGCCGTCCCGCGTGCCGCCGCTGTACTGCGTGAGGCTCACGGCCGTCATCGCGTCGCGTCGCCGAGCCCCAGCTCGGTGAGCACCCGCATGCCGTTGGTGCGAGCGAGATCCCCGCTCCGTCGTCGCTCCAGCGGGCCGCGCTGTCGAGCACCGTGACGCGCCACCCGATCCGGTGCAACCCGATCGCGGTGGTCAATCCGCCGATTCCGCCCCCGACGACCGAGGCATCCCCCATAAGCTCTTCGTACCCGACGTCCGGAACCTGGAGCACTCGATGACCGATCCGTACCAGCACCAGCCCCGCCAAGTGGACCAGTTCTACGGGGCCGACGGTTATCCGACGCCCCAGCAGCCCCCGCAGCAGTCCTCGGCGCCGCTGCCCGTGCCGTACTCCGCGCCGTATTCGGGGCCTTACCAGACGCCGTACTCGGGACCGCAGCCCATGCCGTACGGGCCGTTCCCGGGCTACGTGCCGCTGCGGACGAGCGGCATGGCGATCGCGGGGATGATCATCGGGATCCTCGCGCTGATCACGTTCTGGGTGCCGTTCTGGGATGTCGTGGCGGCGTTCACGGCGATCGGGCTGTCGTGGGCGGGCATGGTGCAGGCGCAGAAGCCCGGCTACACGGGCCAGGGCATGGGCATCGCCGGGCTCGTCTGCGGGATCATCGCCGCGATCCCGGCCGTGATCTTCCTGGTGCTGTTCTTCGTGGCGATCGCGGCGACGAGTACGTCGTGCGCGTTCTATTGCTGAACCTCGCTTCCGAACCGACCTTCGTCGGGTAGCCGGACCCCAGTGCCTGTGACAGATTCAGCCACACTGTCATGCATAATGTGAGTGAGATTCATATTTTGCTCACCGGACTGCTGCCCACCAACCCGCTCAGTTGATTACCTCGCGGGTAATCGACGCTGCGCACCCGACTGCGGTTGACTGCGTCGCATGACCGACACCGCCGAGCTGTTCGAGACCATGCCGTTCGCTCAGCGCCTGGGCATCGAGGCGCTTTCGCACGCGCCCGAGCTCGTGCGCAGCCGTCTCGCGTGGGACGCCTCGCTGTGCACCCTGGGCGGCGTCCTGCACGGCGGCGTCCTCATGTCCCTGGCCGACGCCACGGGTGCGGTGTGCGCGTTCCTCAACCTGCCGTCGGGCGCCACGGGCACCACGACCTTGGAGTCGAAGACCAACTTCCTGCGCGGCGTCCGTTCGGGGCACGCGGTCGCGTCGTCCCGGCCGCTGCACGCGGGCCGCCGCGTGGTCGTCGTGGAGACCGAAATCCACGACGACGAGGGGAAGCTGGTCGCGAAGGTGACCCAGACGCAGGCGGTGCTCTAGGTGTCCCAGGGGAGCCGGACGGCTTCGATCTCGGCGTCGTCGAGCAGCGCTTCGATCAGGTCCGGCGAACCGTCGATCTTGGTGCCCTACAGGTCGTAGTCGGTGCACCGGCACCACGAGCGGTCGTCGGCCCGGAGGTTGGGCGGGCTGTAGCCGGTCTCGGGATCCTCGTAGAGGGTCGCGGCGTCGCCGAGCCGTCCGATCTGCACTCGGACGTTCCCGTGGTCCTCGAACCCGCGTGTCGCCGGGCCGAAGTAGGCCAGGCAGGCAGTGTCGGGAGTGCCGTGTTCAGCGAGGAGGCCGATCAGCGGCGGGGTCCACAGCTCGGTGAACGGTTTCAGCACGCCCTCATCGTCCCCAGCGACCGCCACCGATTCGCAGCCTTGCTCTGGTCGGCCCTTTACGAACCCGCTCCGACAGGCGAAAATCTCTCGCTATCACTGGGGTCTCGGGGACGGAGCACGGTATGCGGATACGGAGCTTGATCACGCTATTGTCGATCGCCATGGTGACAGCAGGAGCGACGCAGGTCGCCGACGCGGCGCCGGCGCACCCGGCGAACGACGAGGCGATCAACTACCACGAGTGGTCCGGCGGGGCGTTCCACGCGGGCCACCTCGACGGGCTGGCGCTGGGCCGCGACGGGCTGCGCATCACGCGGCCCGCGGGCACCGTCGAGCACACCGAGCCGGGGCTGGGCACGACGAAGACGTACGAGTACGGCTCGTGGACGTCGCCGCTGTTCCGGCAGGGGTTCGACGCGACGCAGCTCATCGCGTCGTGGAACGCGCTGACTCCGGCGAAGACTTGGCTGGAGGTCGAGGCGAAGGGCCGCACGTCGGCGGGCGTGGAGACGACCTGGTACGTCATGGGCCGCTGGGCCAGCGGCGACGCCGACATCCAGCGCACCAGCGTCGACGGCCAGAGCGACGACAACGCGTCGGTGGACGTCGACACGCTGGCCACCAAGACCGGCGTGACGCTGCGTTCGTACCAGCTGCGCGTGAGCCTCTACCGCGAGGCGGGCACGCGGGTGACGCCCACGGTGTCCACGCTCGGCGCCATGACCTCGAACGTCCCGGACCGCTTCGACGTGCCGGCGACCAAGCCGGGCCGCGCGCGGGGCATCGAGCTGAAGGTGCCGGCGTATGCCCAGAACATCCACAAAGGACAGTTCCCGCAGTACGGCGGCGGCGGTGAGGCCTGGTGCAGCCCGACGTCCACCGAGATGGTGGCCGAGTACTGGGGCAAGAAGCCGACCGCGCAGCAGATGAGCTGGATCCCGTCGGACTACCTCGACCCGTCCGTCGTCTACGCCGCGCGCAACACCTACGACTACGCTTACGACGGCACCGGCAACTGGCCGTTCAACACCGCGTACGCCGCCTCCCTCGGCCTGCGCGGCCACATCACGCGCCTGCACGACCTCAACGAGCTCGAGGATTACATCGCCCGCGGCATCCCGGTCATCACCTCGCAGTCCTTCCTCTCCGACGAGCTCGACGGCGCCGGCTACGGCACGTCCGGCCACATCATGGTCGTCGTCGGCTTCACCCAGGCCGGCGACGTGATCGTCAACGACCCGGCCTCCAGCACCGACGCCCGCGTCCGAAATGTGTACAAGCGCGACCAGTTCGAGAAGATCTGGCAGCGCACGAAGCGCTACACGGCCGCCGGCAACGTGGCCGGCGGGCCGGGAGGCGTGGTGTACATCGTGACACCGGCCTGAGCGAGCTCCGGTTTTTCCAGGAGTGGAAACCGACGCATCGTGGTATGGCCACGTGTGCATGTTCCGTGATTAGCTGCCCCGGCAAAGCAAAGGTGCCGGAAAGGGTGAGCGCATGCCGTACGAAGTCCAGGGGGTCGTGTCCCGCGCGAAGGGCGAGCCGGTGGCGCTCGAGACCGTGGTGGTGCCGGACCCGGGTCCGGGCGAGGCGGTCGTGTCGGTGCAGGCCTGCGGGGTCTGCCACACCGACCTGCACTACCGCGAGGGTGGGATCAACGACGACTTCCCGTTCCTGCTCGGCCACGAGGCCGCAGGTCGGGTCGACAAGGTCGGCGCCGGGGTCACGGACATCGCGCCGGGCGACTACGTGATCCTCAACTGGCGCGCCGTCTGCGGCACGTGCCGGGCGTGCAAGCGGGGCAAGCCGTGGTACTGCTTCTCCACGTTCAACGCCGAGCAGCCGATGACGCTCACCGACGGCACGAAGCTGTCGCCCGCACTGGGCATCGGGGCGTTCCTCGAGAAGACACTGGTCCACAGTGGACAGTGCACGAAGGTGGACGAGCGGGCGGAACCCGCGGTGGCGGGCCTGCTCGGCTGCGGCGTGATGGCGGGCCTCGGCGCCGCGATCAACACCGGCGCCGTGACGCGCGGTGACTCCGTGGCCGTGATCGGCTGCGGCGGTGTGGGCGACGCGGCCATCGCCGGCGCCAACCTCGCCGGCGCGACCACGATCATCGCGATCGACACCGACGACCGGAAGCTCGAGTGGGCCAAGGGCTTCGGCGCCACGCACACCGTGAACAGCAAGGGCCTCAGCCAGGACGCGGTGGTGGCGGCCATGCAGGACGCCACGCACTCGTTCGGCCCCGACGTGGTCATCGACGCCGTCGGCCGGCCCGAGACCTGGAAGCAGGCCTTCTACGGCCGCGACCTCGCGGGCACCGTCGTACTGGTCGGCGTGCCGACGCCGGACATGCGGCTCAACGACCTGCCCCTCATCGACTTCTTCGGCCGCGGCGGCTCGCTGAAGTCGTCCTGGTACGGCGACTGCCTGCCCTCGCGCGACTTCCCCATGCTCGTCGACCTCTACCTGCAGGGCCGGCTGCCGCTGGACAAGTTCGTGACCGAGCGCATCGGCGTCGGCGACGTCGAGCAGGCGTTCGAGCGCATGCACCACGGTGACGTACTGCGCAGCGTCGTCGAATTCTGAGTGCGGCTTTTCACCGACGCCGACTACCCGGCCGTCCCCTACCCCGGGGTGCGGCCGGGTACGTCGTTCGTCCACCTCGACGGCGCCGGCCACTCCCTGGACACCGCCCCACCCGGCTGGCGCGACCGGCTGCCCGTGCTGGCGTACGGGTCCAACGCGTGCCCGTCGAAGATCACCTGGTTGCGTGACGAGCTCGGCCTGACCGGTCCCGTCGTAGCCGCCCGCGTGCGCTGCACCGGCCTGGCCGCGGTGTGGGCCTCGGGCCTGCGCAAGGTCGACGACCAGCGCCCCGCCACCCTCACGGCGCTGCCCGGCGCCGAGCACCACTTCCTGTGGTTCGTCACGCCGGAGCAGCGCGAGGTCCTCGACGTCTGCGAAGGCCGCGGCACCCGCTACCACCTCGCCCACCTGCACGACCACTCCGTCGAGCTGGACGGCTCCCCGGTCGGGAACGTCCACGCCTACGTCGGCGCCTCCGCCGTCCGCTACCCGCTCCTCGTCGACGGCCGCCCGGTCCGCGTCACCGACGTCCCCCAGGCCGAAGCCGCACTCCTCCTCGGCGAGCCGGCGGGTGAGCACGGCCTGAAGTGCACGGTCGTGGAGCCGGAGCGGGTCTTCAGCTGAGGCGCGGGTCAGGAATCGCCCGGATGGCGAGGAACCCGGTCGGTTCGCGGGAAAGCCGCGCGTACCGCTCGGGATCGACGTCGGCCGCGGCGACCTGCGGCTGAGGCTCGACCAGCCGCTCGATGAGAAACCCCGCCTCCCGCAGCTCGGCGCATGTGTCCCGCAGCGGGGAGAGCCAGAAGCGCACGTGCCAGCCGTTTTCCCACGTCTCCTCCACCACGCGCGGCTCGAAGTAGTCGCCGCCGTGGCGAAGCCAGTCGCCCGTCGGGTGCATTCGCGAGAGCACCAGCGCGCCACCGGGCCGCAGCACGCGGTGCAGCTCACGCAACACCTGGACCCGGTCGTCCACATACTCGAAAACGAGTGCCAGCAACACCAGATCCACCGACGCCTCGGCGAGCCAGCCGAGCGGCGCGCCAAGGTCGTGCACGCGGAACACCGCGCCCGGCACTCGCGCCCGGCTCAGTTCCACCATGCGCGGGCTCAGGTCGAATCCGGTCACGCGCGCGCCTCGCGCCACCAGCTCTTCCGCGTACAGCCCGGGGCCACAGGCGGCGTCGAGCACGTCGCGGCCGATGACGTCACCGAGCAGCCCCAGGCAGGTGGGGCGGTCGATGTGCGCGTTATAGAACCCGTCGTGGGCGTGGTCGAGGAACTCGTCGGCGAACTGTTCGTACTGGGGGAACGATCCGATCATGCCGGCCAGTCTTCCGGCCGCGCCCGGTTCAGCCGAGCAGTTTTCCGGGGTTGAGGATCCCCGTCGGGTCGACCGTAGACTTCGCGGCGCGCAACACGGACAACCCCAGCGAGCCGATCTCCGGCTCCAAGTACGGCGCGTGGTCGATGCCGACCGCGTGGTGGTGGGTGATCGTGCCGAGGCCGACGATCGCCTCCGAAGCGGCGTGCTTGGCGCGCTGCCACTGGCCGACGGGGTCGGCGTCGTCACGGGAGGTGAGCACCGTGAAGTACAGCGAAGCGCCCGTCTCGTAGACATGCGAAACGTGGCACATCACGATCGCGCAGCCGAGCGAAGCCACCAGCGCCGCCCGCACGGCGTCGTGCAGGTCATCCAGCCGAGACCAGTACGCGGCGGTCTCCAGCGTCTCGACGCACACCCCCAGGTCCATCAACGCGTCGCGCTGGCGCGGACCCGAGAACCGGCCGTGCCGCCACGACTCGCCGAGTGCGGCGCCGATCCGCAGGGCGCCGGCGCGACGGAGGAACCGCGCCGTGCGGTGGCGGCGGGCCCGCACGTCGCTTTCCCAGCCGACGATCAGCAGGCAGGGATGCTTCACGCCCCGCGCGGCCAGGTACGTCCGCAGCGCGGAGGTCTTCAGGCCGGCGTTCAAGGCGAACGACACCGCCGTCTCGTCCACATCGGACAGTCGTGTGACGTCGGCCGTCGCGTGGTTCTGCGCGAGCGCGCGCACGGCCTCGGCGCCGGCGGTCCAGCCGTCGATCACCCAGCCCTCGTAGCGGCGCTCGGCGGGCACCGGCCGCACCCGCAGCGCGACCTCGGTGATCACACCCAGCGAGCCCTCACTCCCCACCGCGAGCTGGCGCAGGTCCGGCCCCGCCGCCGACGCGGGCGCGACACCCAGCCGCCACTCGCCCTGCGGCGTCGCCACGCGGACGCCGGCCACCATGTCCTCGAAGCGGCCGTAACCCGCCGACGCCTGCCCGGCCGAGCGCGTGGCCGCGAACCCGCCGATGGTCGCCCGCTCGAACGACTGCGGCACGTGGCCGAGCGTGAACCCGTGCTCACCGAGCAGCCGCTCGGCCTCGGGCCCGCGCACGCCGGCCTGCAGCACGGCGAGGTGCGACTGCTCGTCCACCGACACCAGCGCGTCGAGCCGCACCAGGTCGAGCGCGATCACGGCGGCCTTGCCGCCGCGCAGCGCCGCGACGCCGCCGACCACCGACGTGCCCCCGCCGAACGGGACGACCCCCACGTCGTGCCGCACGCAGACCTCGAGCACGGCCTGCACCTGCTCCGGTGAAGCGGGCAGCACCACCGCGTCGGGCGCCGGCACCGAGTCGCCGAGCCGGCGGTGTAGCAGGTCCAGATAGGACAGACCACCGGCGCGCGCAAGCCGCTCGTCGGCGTCGACCAGCACGTTCTCCACGCCGACCACGGCCGAAAGGTCCTCGCGAGCTTGGCCGGGAAGGGCAGAACCGGTCAAGTTCGGGACGGAATCCGGCCTTCGCCCTCGATCAGCACCCACCGGGCCGATACGCTGGCCGAGCCACCGGACCGCCCGATCGGGCAGCAAGGTGGCGCCAGCGCCGTCGCCGGTCCACGAGTGCCGGATGCGGTGGTTTATGAGATCGCTCACGACTACAGTGTGACATATGGACGTCAAACGTCACTCCCCGCCGGGAGAGACTCCCTCGGCCCTCGCGGGGGCCCGCAGCCGCCAGACCTCAGCGCGCGTTGCCGACGACGTGCTGCTCGACGCCGCGCGCGAGTGCGTGCTCGCGGTCGGTGTCCGGCGCACCACGCTCGCCGAGATCGCCCGCACCGCGCGCGTGAGCCGCATGACCGTGTACCGCCGGTTCCCCGACGTGCGCAGTGTGCTCGCCGCGCTGATGACGCGCGAGTTCAGTGGCCTGCTCAAACACGCCAGTCACGTGGGCGACGAAGCGACCAACACCCGCGAGCGCCTCGTGCTCATCGCGGCGGCCGGCGTCAGCGCGCTGGCGGCCGACCCGCTGTTCCGCACGCTGCTCGACGTCGACCCGGAGCTCGTGCTGCCCTACATCGTGGAGCGGCTCGGGGCCACGCAGATCTTCGCCGAACAGGTACTGCGCCAACTGCTCGAGGCCGGGCACCGCGACGGTTCCGTGCGCCAGGCCGAGGTCACCGCGCAGGCGCGCTCGATCCTGCTGGTCGTGCAGTCGTTCGCCTTCTCGCTGCGGCCCGCCACCGCGGACCTCGACGAGCAGGTGCTGCTCGAAGAGTTCCGGTACCTAGTCGACGCAGCGTTGAAACCATGAGCACCGCCGACGTACTCCTTCCCGCGGAGGCGGCATGAGCACTGGTTCGCTGAACGCACGCCGGCGCGAACGTGAGCTGGACCGGCTCACGAACGGTGAGCGGGTGGACGTCGTGGTGGTCGGCGGCGGTGTCACCGGCGCGGGCATCGCGCTCGACGCGGCGGCCCGCGGGCTGTCGGTCGCGCTGGTCGAGGCCCACGACCTGGCGTTCGGCACGTCCCGCTGGTCGAGCAAGCTCGTGCACGGCGGCCTGCGCTACCTCGCGAAGGGCGAGTTCGCGCTCGCGCACGAGAGCGCTGTCGAGCGCGGGATCCTGATGACGCGCACAGCGCCGCACCTCACGCGCGCCATGCCGCAGCTGTTCCCCTTGTACCCCAGCACTTCCCGCGCGCAGCAGGCCGTGATCGCCACCGGCCTGCGCGCGGGTGACGCGCTGCGCCGAGCCGCGCGCACGCCGTCGTCGGTGCTGCCGCGGCCGCGGCAGATCCCGGTGGCCGAGGCCGTGGCGTTGGCTCCGGGTCTCACGCCCGCCGGTCTGCGCGGCGCGTTGCTCGCCTACGACGGCGCCCTGGTCGACGACGCGCGCCTGGTCGTGAACCTCGCCCGCACGGCCGCGATGCTGGGCGCCCGGATCCTCACGCACCTGGAAGCCGTGTCGCTGTCGGGCACCGGCGTGCGCGTGCGCGAAGGATCGGCGGAGTACGACCTCCACGCGCGCCAGGTCGTCAACGCGACCGGCGTCTGGGCGGGCACCCTCACCGACGCCGTGCGGCTGCGGCCGTCGCGCGGCTCGCACCTGGTCCTCGCGCCGGGCGCCGCCGCGGTGGGCGCGACGTCGGTGAACGTCGCCGTGCCGGGGGAAAGCAACCGGTTCGTCTTCCTGCTGCCGCAGGTCGACGGCCGCGTCTACTTGGGACTCACCGATGAGCCCATCGAGGGGGAGATCCCGTCGGTGCCCGAGGTGCCGGAGTCCGATGTGGACTTCCTGCTCTCCGTGGCGTCGTCGGTGCTCGCCCGGCCCCTGACCCGCGCCGACGTGATCGGGTCCTACGCCGGCCTTCGTCCTCTGGTGGCCGGCTCCGCGGGCAGCAGCGCGGACCTCTCGCGCAAGCACGCGGTGGTCACCGGCACCGACGGCGTGCTCACCGTGGTCGGCGGCAAGCTCACCACCTACCGCCGGATGGCCGAGGACGCCGTCGACGCGGCGCTGGTGCACTCGGGCCTGCACGCCGGCCCGTCGCGCACCGCGCGCCTGCCGTTGCTGGGCGCCGCCCCGCGTGCCCGGCTGTCCCTTGTGGATGCTCCGGCTCTCCTGGTCGCCAAGTACGGCACGGAAGCTCCCCGTGTCGCCGCCCTCGGCGAGGTCGACCGGACGTTCGCCACGCCACTGTTCGACGGCACGCAGATCACCGCGGCCGAGGTCGTGTGGGCCGTCCGCCACGAAGGCGCTCTGGATGTCGAAGACGTGCTCGAACGCCGCACCCGCCTGTCGCTGGTCCCCGCCGAAGCCGAAGCCGCGCGCGCCCGCGTGGCGGAGCTGGTCGAGAAGGCCCTGGCCGGACTGTCCTGAACACCGGGAGAGGACCCGCGCCGTTCGCTAGAGTTGGCGGCGCGGGGCTCACCACCGTCCACACAGGCGTTCGGAGAGGGGGCGGTTTTGCCCGGAGGAGCACTCGAGATCGATGCGATCTCCAAGCGCTACGGGCGCAAGCTCGCCCTCGACGGCGTGACGTTCGACGTGCGGCCGGGTGAGCTGTTCGGCTTCGTCGGCAGCAACGGCGCCGGCAAGACCACCACCATGCGCATCGCGCTCGGCGTGCTCGCGGCCGACTCCGGCGAGGTCCGCTTCGCGGGCGAGCCGGTGACCCACGAAACCCGCACGCGCATCGGGTACATGCCCGAGGAGCGCGGTTTGTACCCGAAGATGAAGGTGCTCGAGCAGCTCGTTTTTCTCGCGGAGCTCCACGGCCTGAGCACCAACGACGCCCACCGCGCCACGGAGCTGTGGCTCGCGCGGCTCGGGCTGGGGGAACGCCGCACGGACGAGGTGCAGAAGCTGAGCCTCGGCAACCAGCAGCGCGTGCAGCTCGCGGCCGCGCTCGTGCACGAACCCGACGTGCTGGTGCTCGACGAGCCGTTCTCCGGCCTCGATCCGATCGCCGTTGACGTGATGAGCGCGGTGCTGCGAGAGAAGGCGTCGACCGGCGTGCCCGTCGTGTTCTCCAGCCACCAGCTCGACCTGGTCGAGCGCCTGTGTGACCGCGTCGGCATCATCCGCGACGGGCGCATGGTCGCCGTCGGCACGGTGGAGGACCTGACGCGCGGCGCGGGCAGCCGGCTCGTGGTGACGGCGCCGGCCGCGCGGCCCGGCTGGGCGTCGACCGTGCCCGGCGCTCGCGTTGTCGAGTCTTCCGGCGCCACGACGGTGCTGGAGCTCGCCTCGAGCGCCGACGACCAGGCCGTGCTCGCCGCCGCGCTGGCCACCGGGCCGGTCACGGAGTTCAGCCGGCAGCGCCGATCGCTGGGTGAGCTGTTCCGCGACGCCGTCGCCCAGGGAGAGTCGGCGTGAGCCGCATCAGCGCCGCGCGGGCCGTCCGGCTCGTCGCGGAGCGCGAGGTGAACACGCGGCTGCGCACGCGGGCGTTCGTGGTCAGCACGGTGGTGTTGGTGCTGCTGCTTGTCGGATACGTGGCGCTGCAGGCTTTCCTCATCGGATCCGCGACCACGTCGAAGGTCGCGCTGACCGGTCAGGCGCAGGGCATCGCGCAGCAGCTGCAGCTCGCCGGGAAGGCGGGCGGGGAGACGATCGACGTGGTCACCGTCGCGTCCGAACAGGACGGGCTCGCCCAGGTCCGCAGCGGTGACGTCGACGCGCTCGTCTCCGGCAGCGCCTCGCGGCTGCGGGTCACCGTCAAGTCCACTGTGGACCCGACGCTGCAGCACTCGCTCGACGAGATCGTGCAGCAGCAAGTGCTCGACGCGCAGCTCTCCGCCGCGCACCTCGACCCGGTCGCCGTGCACCAGGCCGTGTCCGCGGCCCACGTCGACGTGCTGCCGCTGGAGAAACGCGATCCGCGGGCCGGGCAGAAGCTCGTGGTCGGCGTGGTCGTGGCGGTGTTGCTGTACCTGAGCATCATCACGTACGGGATGCTCGTGGCGCAGGGCGTCGTCGAGGAGAAGTCGAGCCGGGTCGTGGAAATCCTGCTGTCGGCCGTGCGGCCGTGGCACCTGTTGCTGGGCAAGGTGATCGGGCTGGGGCTGGTCGGGCTGGCGCAGCTCGGGATCCTCGCCGTGGTCGGGCTCGCCGCGGCGCTGGGCACCGGCGTGCTGGGGTCGATCTCGGGCATCGCGGTGGGCGCTGTGGTGTGGGGGGTCGTCTGGTACCTGCTCGGTTTCCTGCTCTACGCCATGATCTACGGCGCGGCGGGCTCGCTCGTCTCGCGCCAGGAGGACACGCAGTCGGTGGTGGCGCCGGTGAACATCGCGCTGGTCATCGGGTTCGTCGCGGGCATCAACCTCCTCACGCAGTCGCCCGACGGCGCGGCGACGAAGGTCCTCTCACTCATCCCGCTGCTGTCGCCGGTGCTGATGCCGGCGCGGATTGCGACGGGTTCGGCCGAGCTGTGGGAGATCGTGCTGTCGGTGGTGTTGACGGCGGCGCTGATCGCGCTCGTGACGTGGGTGGGCGCGCGGATCTACCGCAACGGTGTGCTGCGCGTGGGCAGCCGGGTCAAGCTGTTCGAGGCCCTGCGCGGCTGACCCTGCGCGGCTGACCCTTAAGTAGCCGAGCCCGGGTTTCTCCCCGATGGCAGGTCGTTCGCAAGTCGAAAGACTCGCTGCCATGAAGAGAAACCCGTTGATCCGCATCGCCGCGGCCGCGAGCGCCACCCTCCTGCTCACCGCCGCCGTGACCCCGGCCGCGCTCGCCGAGCCCGCGTCCTTCTCGAACCCCGCTGTGTCTCCGAAGTACACGCTGTCTCCGAGGAACACGTTGCCGCCGATGAACCCGGCCTCGCTGGCGGGCGCCATCGCCGGCCTCCCCAATGACCAGGCCACCGGCGCGCTCGTGCAGGTCCGCGGCTCGGCCGGCGCGTGGAGCGGTGTGTCCGGGACAGCCGACCTGAGCACCGGGGCACCCGTCCCGGCGAACGCGCACTTCCGCATCGGCAGCATCACCAAGACGTTCACCGCCGTCGTCGTGCTGCAGCTCGCGGCCGAGCACCGGCTCGACCTCGACGCGCCCGTGCAGCGCTACCTGCCGGGCCTGCTGCCGGCCGGCTACCCGCGGATCACCGTCGCGCAGCTGCTCAACCACACCAGCGGTCTGCCCGGCGTCGACCTGCCCGCTGATCCGCAGTGGATCGTCGAGAACCGCTACACCGTTTTCACCCCGCAGCAAGTGCTGGCCACGGCGTTCCGGCACGGCCTGGTCTTCGCACCCGGCACGCAGCAGCAGTACACGAACACCAACTACCTGGTTGCCGGGCTGCTCGTCGAGAAGCTCACGCACCACTCCTACGGCGACGAGGTGCGCGACCGCATCCTGCGCCCGCTCGGCCTGCGCGAGACCTCCGTGCCGGGCAACGACCCGAACCTGCCCGCGCCCTACGCCCACGGCTACCAGGTCGTGAACGGGCAGCTCGTGGACCTGACCCGCATGAACCAGTCGATCCCCTGGGCCGCGGGCGAGATGATCTCCACGACGCGCGACCTCGACAAGTTCCTGATCGCCCTGTTCCAGGGCCGGCTGGTGCCGAACCCGGTGCTGCAGCGCATGTTCACCGTGCCCGCCGTGACCATCTTCGGCACTGACGACCCCGCGATCTACAGCCAGGGCCTGATGACCTCGACCGTCAACGGCGTCACCGTCTGGGGCAAGACCGGCAGCCGCTACGGCTACACCAATGGCATCTGGGCCACCCGTGACCTGCAGCGCCGCGCGGTCTACTCGATCAACACCACGGACAAGGGCTTCGAAGGCCAGCCCGAGATCGTGCAGAAGCTCGCGCTCGCCATCGGCGGCCTCTGAGGCCACGGACGGCCCGGTCTCGGGGTCCGGGCCGTCCACTCAGGACCCGGTGATCGCCCCATACCGCTGCAACGCCACCTGCCGCTCGTGCGCGTGGTCGACCAGCGGCGCCGGATAGTCCTCCGGACGATGCTTCAGCTTGTGCACCGCTTTGCCGGCCACACCACGAAGCTCCGGCACAAACCGCCGCACATAATCCCCGTCCGGATCGAACTTCTCGCCCTGCGTGGTGGGGTTGAAAACACGGAAGTAGGGAGCCGCATCAGTACCCGAGCCGGCAACCCACTGCCAGTTCAGCTGGTTGGAGGCGAGGTCACCGTCCACGAGGTGCCGCATGAAGTGCCGCGCACCCCACCACCAAGGCAGGTGCAGGTCCTTCACGAGGAAGCTCGCGACGACCATCCGGACCCGGTTGTGCATCCAGCCCTCTGCGAGCAGCTGGCGCATGCCGGCGTCGACGATCGGGTAGCCGGTGCGGCCGGCGCACCACGCGTCGAACGCGTCCGAGTCGGAATCGTGGTCCATGCGGTCGAAGCGTGAGTCGTAGTTCTCGCGGGCGGTTTCCGGGCGGTGCCACAGCACATCCGCGTGGAATTCGCGCCAGCACAGCTCCGAGCGCAGTGCCTGGGCACCGTCGCTGGAATCACCCGACAAGTCGGCGAGCATCGTGCGCGGGTGAAGGGCGCCCCAGCGCAGGTAGGGCGACATCCGCGTGGTGCCCCCGCGGTCGGGGCGGTCGCGGTCGGTGGCGTAGGAACGCACGCCCGAGTCGAGGAAATCGTGCCAAGCCGAGAGTGCCGCCGGCTCTCCGGGCGGAGGCAACGCCATCTCCCCGAGGTCGGGGAGCGCGGGGAGCTTGCGCGACGCAGCGGGCTCGACCCAGTCCACAAGGGACGCACCCGTGTCCGCCGGGCGCCGCCACCCGTGTCGCGTCCACGCGCGGTGGAACGGTGTGAACACGCGGTACGGATCACCGTCCGGTTTGGTCACTCGTCCCGGCGCCACGGCGTACGGCGAGCCCGTGGCCACCCACGAAATGTCGTGCTCCGCCAACGCTTCCGCCACGGCATCGTCCCGGCAACGACCGTACGGCCCGTGGTCAGCGCTCACGTGCACCGCCGAAGCACCCACCGACCGCGCCACGCGCAGGACTTCTCGCACCGGATCACCGTGCGCCACCATCAGCCGGCCCTCCAGCGCGGCGTCCAGCGATTCCAGACACCCCCACAGGAACGCCCGCCGCGGCGCGCCCGACGGCTTCAGCAGCTTCTCGTCGAGCACGTACAACGCCAGCACCGGCTCGCCGGCCTCCGCGGCCGCCAGCAGCGCCGCGTGGTCGCCGAGCCGCAGGTCTCGCCGGAACCACAGCACGCTCGTCATACCCGCCAACGCTAAACGCCCCGCCGTGCGGCTGCACGGCGGGGCGTTCAGAGCAGTTCGGAAGCGGGACTCAGCGCTCCGAGATCGACTTGTAGTCGCGCGACGCGTGACCGGTGTAGATCTGGCGCGGGCGCCCGATCTTGGTCTGCGGGTCGTTGATCATCTCGCGCCAGTGCGCGATCCAGCCGGGGAGCCGGCCGAGCGCGAACAGCACGGTGAAGAACTTCGTCGGGAACCCGAGCGCCCGGTAGATGAGACCGGTGTAGAAGTCCACGTTCGGGTACAGCTTGCGCTCGACGAAGTAGTCGTCGGAGAGCGCCGTCTCCTCGAGTTTCTTGGCGATGTCGAGCAGCTGGTCGCCACCCGCGATCTTGCCGAGGATCTCGTCGGCGGTGTTCTTGATGATCTTCGCGCGCGGGTCGTAGTTCTTGTAGACCCGGTGCCCGAAGCCCATGAGCTTGACACCCTTTTCCTTGTTCTTCACGCGGTTCACGAACGTGGCGACATCGCCGCCCTCGTCGCGAATGCCCTCGAGCATGTCGAGAACAGCTGCGTTGGCACCGCCGTGGAGCGGGCCGAACAGGGCGTTGATGCCCGCCGAGATGCTGGCGAACAGGTTCGCCTCCGACGAGCCGACCAGGCGCACCGTCGACGTCGAGCAGTTCTGCTCGTGGTCGGCGTGCAGGATGAACAGCAGGTCGAGGGCCTTGGCGACGGCGGGGTCCACCTCGTACGGCTCCGCGGGGAAGCCGAAGGTCATCCGCAGGAAGTTCTCCACCAGGCCCAGCGAGTTGTCCGGGTACAGCAGCGGCTGGCCCACGGACTTCTTGTACGCGTAGGCAGCCAGGGTCGGCACCTTCGCGAGCAGGCGGATGGTGGACAGCTCCACGTTGGGCTCGTCGAACGGGTTCAGCGAGTCCTGGTAAAAGGTCGACAGCGCCGAGACCGCGCTCGAGAGCACGGGCATCGGGTGCGCGTCGCGCGGGAAGCCCGAGAAGAACGCCTTGAGGTCCTCGTGCAGCAGGGTGTGCCGCTGGATCTTCTCGGTGAAGTCGGCGAGCTGGGCCTCGGTGGGCAGCTCACCGTAGATGAGCAGGTAGGACACCTCGATGAAGCTGGACTTCTCGGCGAGCTGCTCGATCGGGTACCCGCGGTAGCGCAGGATGCCCGCATCACCGTCGATGTAGGTGATGGCCGACGACGCGGCACCGGTGTTCACGAACCCGGGGTCGTAAGTGATGTACCCCGTCTGCGCGAGCAGCTTCCCCAGCTCGATCCCGGGTGCACCCTCCACCGGGTGTACGACCTTGAATTCGTGCTCGCCACTCGGCAGGCGCAGCGTCGCGGTTTCGCCGCCGGACTGCCCCGCATTCGTCGCGTCGGACATGCAGGTCCCTCTCACGTTGGCACGGGCCGGCGGCGCCTGTACGTTTCACAGGTAGCCACGTGTTCACGCGAGGAAACACGCGCCTCGCTGCACACCGCCCCGCTGGGGTATGAATTCCCCCCTACGCTAGTCGAAATAAGGGTGTGCGCGCAGCCGCTGCGTTGCCCTCAATAGCCCCTTTGGGACCAGGTTCACACGGTGGAAGCCATTTCCCGCGCCGTCGGCGGCTCCGCGCCGCTGCGGGAGACGGTGATCGAGGCCGCTTTGGCGGCGTAGCCGAGCGCCTCGCGCCACGCGTCGGCGTCGAGAGCGGCCAGGTCACGGACCTCGCGGGCGTGGAGCCACGCCAGCAGCGAGCCCTGCACGGTGTCGCCCGCCCCGATCGTGTCGACCACCGGTACCCGGCGCGAAGGCACGTGGGCCAGCTCACCTGCGGCGGTGATCACGGACAGGCCTTCGGCGCCGCGCGTGAGGACGACCGCGTCCACACCGGACTCGACCCACGTCTTCGCGGCTGCCACCGGATCGGCTCCTTCAGTGAGCCACGCCGCGTCGTCGTCGGAGATCTTCAGCAACCGGACATCGGGAAGCCACGACGCGAACCGTGCGCGGTAGGCGGCCGGGTCGGCGATGAGCGCCTCGCGGATGTTCGGGTCGAGCGCGGTGAGGGTGCCGCGCGCGGCCTCGCGGCGCAGCACCGCTTCGTACGCGCTGGCGCCGGGCTCCAGCACCAGGCCGAGCGTGCCGAGCGAAAGCGCGGTGACGCCGTCGGGCAGCGTGCCCGGGTCGGTCACGAGCCGGTCGGCCGTGCCCTCGACGTAGAAGGTGTAACGAGCGGCACCCGTTTGGTCCAGTGCCACCACGGCGAGCGTGGTCGGCTCGTCGCCGCGCTGGAGCAGCGAGGTGTCCACGCCGGAGTCGACGAGCCGGTCGACGAGCGCAGCGCCGAACCGGTCGGTGGACACGCGGGACAGGAACGACGCCGGCACACCGAGCCGCGCGGCGGCGAGCGCGACGTTGTAGGGCCCGCCACCCAACCGTGGCAGCAGAGCACGCAGCCCACCGTCTACATTGGAGCCCAACGGTTCACCCGGTACGAGGTCGACCAGCGCCTCTCCACCCACCACGATCACGAGCGCGAGTGTAGAGGACCTGTTCTTGACAAATCCTGTCCTCAGTCCTTGGTCAACCCACCGAGGAGGAGCTCACCGAGCGCGGTGAACGCCTCCGCGTCGGACACGTCGGTGCGGCGCCCGAGCACGCCGGTCTGGATGCCCTCGACGATCAGACCCGTCATCTCGGCGACGAGGCGGGCGTGCACGTCGCGGAACACGCCGTCGGCCACCCCCTTGTCGATGAACGCGCGGATGCGGCGGGCGGCGGCACGGCTGTTGAGCTGGTAGCTGTCGCGCGCCGGCTCGAACTGCGCGATGTCGGTCATGAACGCGGGCGACGCGCGGTTCAGGTGCTCCGAGACGCCGGCGAGGTACTCCCCGATCAGCTTGCGCGCGTCGTCGATGCCCTCGATGCGGGTCTCGATGCGCTTCGCGGCGCCCCTGAAGAAGTGGGCGACGACCTTCACCGCGAGCTGCTCCTTGCTGGGGGCGAGCGCGTAGAGGGTCGATTTGGAGCAGCGCAGGCGTGCGGCCAGGTCGTCGAGCGTGAAGCCGGCGAAACCCTCCGCGAGGAACAGCGTCTCGAGCTCGGCGAGCAACGCCTGCTGCCGCGCCGTCGGACGACGGCGGCCTTCGGGTTCGGACTGTACTGCCATCGGGGGCCACCAGCTTTCCTGATCGCGTCACTATCCCTCATCAAGTCAGGACAGCTCCCACCTCCGTACGGTACTCTGAAACGGCCCACAGTACTGTTTTCAGTACTCCCGCACTGGAGGAGCCATGCCGGCGGACCGTTTGCTGCCCACCCCCGAGGCCGAGGACCTGCTTGCTCGGGTCAGGGAGATCGCACGCGACGAGTTGAAGCCCCGCGCCGCGGCGGCCGAGGAGGCCGAGCAGTTCCCGCGCGACGCGTTCACACTGCTGGGCAAGTCCGGGCTGCTGGGGCTGCCGTACGCCGAGCGCTGGGGTGGCGCCGACCTGCCGTACGAGGTGTATCTGCAGGCGCTGGAGGAGGTCGCCGCCGCGTGGATGACGGTCGGCGTGGGGTTGTCGGTGCACACGATGTCCTGCTACGCGCTGGCCCACTACGGCACCGACGAGCAGCGCGAGCAGTGGCTGCCGGACATGCTCGGCGGCTCGCTGCTGGGCGCGTACGCCCTGTCAGAGACGCAGGCCGGCTCCGACGCGGCCGCTTTGTCGACCCGCGCCCGCCGCGACGGCGACGACTACGTGGTCAACGGCACCAAGGCCTGGATCACCCACGCCGGTGTCGCCGACTTCTACACCACCATGGTCCGCACGAGCGACGACGGCGGCCACGGCATCTCGTGCCTGCTCGTCGACTCGTCGACTCCCGGCCTCTCGGCCGCGGCCCGCGAACGCAAGATGGGCCTCACGGGCTCCCCGACGGCCCAGATGATCTTCGACCACGCCCGGGTGCCGGTTTCCCGCCGGATCGGTGACGAGGGTTCCGGCCTGAAGATCGCGCTGTCGTCCCTGAGCTCCGGCCGCCTCGGCATCGCCGCCTGCGCCGTGGGCCTGGCGCAGGCCGCGCTGGACGAGGCCGTGGCCTACGCCAAGGGCCGTACCCAGTTCGGCAAGCCCATCATCGAGTTCCAGGGCCTGGAGTTCCTGCTCGCAGACATGGCCGCCACGGTCGAATCCGCCCGCGCGACCTACCTCGACGCCGCCCGGCGCCGCGACCGCGGCCTCGACTTCCAGCGCCAGTCGTCCATCGCGAAACTCGTCGCCACCGACGGCGCCATGAAGGTGACCACCGACGCCGTCCAGGTCCTCGGCGGCGCCGGCTACACGCGCGACTTCCCAGTCGAGCGCTACATGCGCGAGGCGAAGGTCCCGCAGATCTTCGAGGGGACGAACCAGATCCAGCGGATGGTGATCGCGCGGGCGTTGAAGGCGGCCTGACGCCTGGTAGCGGATCTTCAGCCAACGGTCACGTAGCGTGGTCGGCGAGATCGAGCCCGGCTAAAACGCACCGACCACGTGACCAAGCACGACGAGTACGCCGACGCCGGCATCCCGTCCTACCGGATCGTCGACCTCACCGCGCTCACCGCTGGGGGGCACCGAACCCTCGGCGCCCCCCAGCGGTGGCGCAGGTCAGCGGGTTTCGCGGTACCGGCGGTCCGCCGCGACGCCTTCGCCGGTGGACTCGTCGTAGTGGTAGACCTCGCGACCCCGGACGAAGACGCGCAGGGCGCGGTTCATGACGTCCAGCGGGTCGCCCGACCAGAGGACCACGTCGGCGTCCAGGCCGGGCGCCAGTGAGCCGATGCGGTCGTCGAGGCCGAGCATCTCGGCCGGGTGCACGGTGAGCGAGCGCAGCGCCGTCTCGGGGTCCAGGCCGTCCTTCACGGCGAGGGCCGCTTGGTAGACGAGGAAGTTGATCGGGACCACGGGGTGGTCGGTGGTGATGGCGATCTTCACGCCCGCACGGGCCAGGATTCCGGCCGAGCGCAGGGAGCGGTTGCGCAGCTCGACCTTGGACTTCGTGGTGAACAGGGGGCCCAGGATGACGGGCACGCCGCGCTCGGCCAGCAGGTCGGCGATGAGGTGGCCCTCGGTGCCGTGGTTGATCACGAGCTTGTAGCCGAACTCGTCGGCCAGCCGGATGGCCGTGACCATGTCGTCGGCGCGGTGCACGTGCTGGTCCCAGTACAGCTCACCGTCCAGGACCTTCGACAGCGTCTCGTGCGTCAGGTCGACCTCGTGCGGCTTGCCTTCCGCGAGGGCGTGCTCGCGCTTGGCCTGGTAGTTGCGGGCCTTGGTGAACGCCTCGCGCAGGATCGCGGCCACGCCGAGGCGGGTCGACGGCGTCTGCTTCTTGTCGCCGTACACGCGCTTCGGGTTCTCGCCCAGGGCGCTTTTCACGCTCACCTGCTCGGCGAACGTCATGTCCAGGATGCTGCGGCCCCACGTCTTCACGCCGATGGTCTGGCCGCCGATCGGGTTGCCCGACCCCGGCTTGATCACCACGCTCGTGACACCGCCGGCCAGCGCGTCGTCGAAGCCCGGCTCGTACGGGTCGATGCCGTCGACGGCGCGGAAGCGGGCGCCGTTCGGGTCGGTCATCTCGTTGGTGTCGTTGCCGGCCCAGCCTTCACCGTCCTCGTGGACGCCGAGGTGCGCGTGCGCGTCGATGAAGCCCGGCAGGACCCAGCTGCCGGACGCGTCGACGAGCTCGGCGTCCTCCGGCACGTCCACGTCGGCGGCGGCGCCGACCTGGACGATCCGGCCGTCCTCGATGAGCACGGTGCCGTCCTCGATGGGAGCCGCACCGACGGGGACGACGTAGCCCCCCACAATCGCCTTAGAAGCCATAGTTTGACACGCTAACGAATTGCCGCGGGTGCGCGCTCGCGGGGTTTCTCCAGGTGGATGAGCTGGTAGTTTGCCTCGGAGCTGCGGTGGGTCTCGCGGTAGCCCAGCTTCGCGTACAGCCGCAGCGGCCCGGCGGAGCGCTCGCCGGTGAACAGCCGGAACCGCGTGACCTCCGCGGGGGCCAGCTCCTCCGCCGCGAGCAGCAACGCGGTGCCGAGCCCCTCGCCCTGCCGGTCCGGCGCCACGGCCAGCCGGCCGACCTCGCCGACGTCGCCGTTCACCCGGACCCGCACCGTCGCGATCAGCCGCGAGCCGGCGCGCAGACCCCACACCGGCAGCGACGGGTCGGCGAGCGCCGAGCGCACGCTCTCCAACGGCTCCACCAGCGGCGGGAGCTCGAAGTTGTCGTGCGCGCGGGCCTCGCTGAGGTACGCGGCGCGCTGCAGCGTGAGCAGCTCACCGGCGTCGGCCTCGGTCAGCAGCTCGGGCGACACGGTCACAGGACGCGGATGCCCCAGCTACCGGTCCACGACGTCGCGGGCTCCAGTTCGATCAGGTCGGTGCCGGTGTTGAGCGCGTCGGCCGGGCAGGTCATCGGTTCCAACGCGACGGCGCGGCCGCGGCCGGTCAGGTCGTCGGGCGTGAACACCTGCACCCAGCGGAAGTCGGGACCGGTCCAGACCACCAGCTGCTGGTCCTCGTGGGAGAGCACGTGGTGGTGCGTGCCGTCGTCGGCGAGGGATAGGGAGCCGAAGGCCGTGTCGAGGTCGACGCCCGCGAGCACCCGGCCGTCGCGGAAGTCGTACTCGGTACCCGCGACATCCTGCTCGTCCGCGTACGGCATCTGCTGGTCACCGACGTACGGCCGCACGCGTGAAGCCGGCAGTGTGAGCGTCAGCTCGTCCGTCGGCACGTCGCCGATGCGGAAGTACGGGTGCGTGCCCACGCCGACGCCGACGGGCTGCTCACCCTCGTTGCGGATCTCGTGCGTGATCGTGAGCTCGCGCGGCTGCAGTTCGTAGGTGATGGTGGCGCGCAACGGCACCGGCCAGCCCGGCTGCACCTCGACGTCGACCGCGAGCGTGATCGACGACTCGGCGTGCTCCAGCAGCTCCCACTCCTTGTGGCGGGTGAGGCCGTGGATCGCGTTGCCGCGCGCGGCCTCCGTGATCTCCAGCTGCTGCATCTCGCCCTGGAACTCCCACTGTCCGCCTTTCGTGCGGTTCGGCCACGGAAGCAGCACCTGGCCGAGGCCCTTCGGCGGCTTCTCGTCGGCCGCGAACTCCTCGACGTAGGGCACACCGCCGACCTCGAACGCACGCAGACCGGCACCGATCTCGGTGACGATGGCGCGCGCGTTGCCGCGGGTGATTTCGAACTGCTCTCCGGTGGGGTTGGCCATGCCGCAGACATTACCGGCGGACACCACGTGGATGCGGCCGGTCAAACTAACTAGACCGGTCGTCATAGTTCGAGCTACGGTGAGCCGCATGGTCCGCCGCACTGACTCCCGTCGTCGCATGCTCGACACCGCCGCCGAGCTGTTCCAGGCGCAGGGCTACCACGCCACCGGCCTCACGCAGCTCGTCGCCGCGGGCGGGGCCCCGAAGGGCTCGCTGTACTTCCACTTCCCCGGCGGCAAGGAACAGCTGGCGGCCGAGGCCGTGCGGCTGTCGAGCGAACGAGTGGCCGACGTGCTGGCCACCGTGATCGCCGCCGCGCCGGACCCGGCGTCGGCGATCGACGCGGTGACCGACACCCTCGCCGCCTCGCTCACCGAGTCCGGCTTCCGGCGCGGGTGTCCACTTGCGACAGTCGCGCTGGAGGCCGCCGCGGAGAGCGAACCGATCCGCGAGGCCTGCCAGGACGGTTACGCCGGCTGGCACACGCGGTTGGCCGGGTACTTCACGTGCGAAGGCCTGCCCGCCGAACGCGCCGGTTCCCTGGCGACGGTGGTGCTCGCGGCGATCGAGGGCGCGCTGCTGTTCGCCAAGACCCGCCGCGACGTCACGCCCCTGCGCGACATCGCCGCCCACTTGCACACCACCGTCGAGAGGGAGTTCGCCTGATGCGCGTGCACCACCTGAACTGCGGCACCATGACGCCGATCGGCGGCCGGCTCGTCGACGGCCGACCCGGGCTGTTCCGGCACGCCACGCTCGTGTGCCACTGCCTGCTGCTCGAGACCGGCACCGGGCTCGTGCTGATCGAGACGGGCCTGGGCACGCCCGCCGTCGCCGACCCGGAACGCTGGCTGGGCCGCCGGTTCCTCACCCTGTCGAAGCCCGTGTCGCGCGCCGAGGAAACGGCCGTGAACCAGATCCGCGCCCTCGGCTTCGACCCGGCGGACGTGCGCGACGTCGTGCTGACCCACCTCGACCTCGACCACGCGGGTGGCCTCGTCGACTTCCCGCAGGCGCGTGTGCACGTCTACGCGGCCGAACTCGCGGCCTACCACGCCGGGAACAAGCGGTACCGCAAGGTCCAGTTCGCCCACGGTCCACAGTGGACTCCCTACGAGGACGCCGGCGACGACTGGTTCGGCTTCTCCGCCGTCAAGGAAATCGTCCCCGGCGTCGCGCTGATCCCCCTGGCCGGCCACACCCCCGGCCACGCCGGCGTCGCCGTCGACACCGACACCGGCTGGCTCCTCAACGCCGGCGACGCCTACTTCTTCCACTCCGAAATCGACGAACCGGCCCACATTCCGGCAGGGCTCGCCTTGTTCGAACGTCTGGTCCAGACATTGCCCGAGCCCCGGCTGGAGAACCAGCAGCGGCTGCGCGAGCTGCGGCGCACGAGCGACGTGACGATCTTCGCCGCCCACGACCGCACCGATTTCGAACGCCTCAGCCGACCTGCTCGCGCTTGAGATCCCGGCGATCCAGGCCACGTTTGACCAGCCAGTTCACGAACCACAGGATCACGCCCACACCCAGCAGGACGGCACCCACGGTGTAGTCGCTCGCCGGCCGGCCCGACAGCGGGCTCACGAGGTAGAGGCAGAAGATCGCGGCCAGCACGGGGATCGCCGTGGGCGCGCGGAAGTGCTTGTGCTCGACCTTGTCCTTGCGCAGCACGAGCAGGGCGATGTTGACGATGGCGAATACCACCAGCAACAGGAGCGCCGTGGTCCCGCCGAGCGCACTGATATCCACGAACGACACCAGGAGGATCGCGATCGCGCTCGTGAAGATGATCGACACCCACGGCGTGCGCCGCGTCGGGTGGACGCGGCCGAAGGCCGACGGCAGCACGCGTTCGTTGGCCAGGCCGTAGAGCAGGCGGCTGGCCATGAGCATGTTGATCAACGCCGAGTTGATGACCGCAAACAGGCCGATGGCCGAGAAGACTTCGCGTGGGAAGCCGGGAGCGCCGACGTCGAGCACGGTGAGCAGCGCGCTGCTCTTGGCCGCGGCCAGGTCGTCGGCCGGGACGAGCAGCGAGGACGTGATGGAGACCAGCACGTAGATCGTCGCGGCGACGACCATGCCCCAGAGCATGGCCTTCGGGAAGATGCGCACCGGGTCGTGGCATTCCTCGGCCATGTTCACGGAGTCCTCGAAGCCGACCATGGCGAAGAAGGCCAGCGAGGTCGCCGATGTGATGGCCACCAGCCACGTCTTGTCGGCGGTGTTGATCTCGACCAGCCGGGACGGCTCGCCGGCGCCGTTGATCACGGCCCACACCCCGACGCCGATGATGATCAGCAGGCCGGACAGTTCGATGCAGGTGAGCACCGCGTTGGCCTTCACCGATTCGCCCACGCCGCGGAAGTTGATGAGTCCCAGCGCGATCACGAACACGATCCCGACCAGCACCATCGGCAGCTTGACGAACGCCGCCAGGTACGTCGCGCCGAACGCGACCGCGGCCGACGACGCCGACGTGATGCCGGAGCACATCACCGCGAACGCGACCATGAACGTCAGGAACGGCACCCCGAACGCCTTGTTGGTGTACAGCGCGGCCCCCGCGGCTCGCGGGTACTTGCCGACCAGCTCCAGGTAGCTGAACGCGGTCATGAACGCGACCACGAACGCCAGCAGGAACGGCAGCCACAAGGCACCGCCGACCCGGCCGGCGACCTGGCCGGTCAGCGCGTAGATCCCCGTACCGATGATGTCGCCGACCACGAAGAACAACAGGAGCTTCGGCCCCATCACGCGCCGGAGACCCGGTCCACCCGTCTGCGGACCGTCCGCCCTAACGTCCGTCATGGGCGAATAGTCTGCCTTGTCTGGCTGCCGCGCGAAAGTCAGACGGCGGTGACAGCCGTTTTGACCAGCGGAATCATCATCTGCTGGGTCATCTTCACCGGGCCGGTGTAGTTGACGAGCACCGGCACGCCTTTGGCGATCTTGGCCGTGGCGAGCGTCGCGGTCTTCTGCTCGTCGACGTAGTACACGGCCCCATGGGGGAAGCCCGGCACGTCGACGGCGCCCGGCTTGGCCTTCTTGATGGCCGCGACCATCGCGGCCGGGTCGGCCTGGCGGCCCTCGTAGCGGGTCACGGCCAGCGCGCCGGCCTGCTTGTCGCCGACGAGGTATTCGCAGCTCGTGGCCTTGCCGCCGTTGCCGGCGTTCTCCTGGTTCGGGCCGACCTTCGAGGTGACGCCGGGGATCTTGATGGCGTTGCCGACCTCGCCGGCCGACAGCAGTGAACACGTCGAACCCGGCGGCGCGGGCTTCGTGGAAGTCGGTTTCGGCGGGGCGGCCTGCTGCTCACCCGAAGAGCAGGCGGTGAGCGCGGCGGCGGTGAGCAACAGGGCGACCGGGTAAACACGCATGCCCGGCATGTTAGGCCGTTTGGACTAGTCCCCCGCGACCGGTTCGGCGCCCTTCGCCGCGGCCGGCTCCGGATTGGCCCTTCCCACGGGCGCGCGGTAGCGCCAGAACGCGGGCAGCACCAGCATCGCCGCGAGCACCAGCACGATCACCAGCAACCCACCGCCCGTCGCGGCGGCCTCGGTGCCCCACGCGGCGCCGGCCCAGCCGTGCGTCAGGTCGGCCAGCCGCGGACCGCCTGCGACGACGACCGTGAACACGCCTTGGAGGCGGCCGCGCATCTCATCAGTGGTGGCGGTCTGGAGGATGGCCTGGCGGTAGACGGAGCTGACCATGTCGGCGCCGCCGGCCAGCGCCATGAAGATCACCGCGAGCCACAGCGAGTGCGCGAGCCCGAACACCGCGATCGCCGCGCCCCACAGGCAGATGGAGACCACGACGGCCACGCCTTGGCGCGAAACGCGGTGCAGCCAGCCGGAGAACAGGCCGATCACCATCGCGCCGGCCGGGAGCGCCGCGTAGAGCAGGCCCAGCGCCGGACCACCGCCCGGCGGGTCGCCGAACGTGCGCTCGGCCATCTCCGGGATCAGCGCGCGCGGCATGCCGGCGACCATGGCGATGATGTCGGCGACGAACGACGCCAGCAGCACCTTCTGCGTGGCCAGGTAGCGGAACCCGTCGACGACGTCACCGAACCTCGCGCGCCGCGACGGCCCGTTCAGTGGCGGGATCGGCGGCAGCCGCCACACGGCGATGAGCGTGATCATCAACGCGCACACGTCGACGAGGTACAGCGTCGACAGCCCGATCACGGGGATCAGCGCCCCGCCGAACAACGGCCCGAACACCGCACCGAACGTCGACATCGTCGTGTTCAGCGCGTTGGCTGACGGCAGCAGCTCAGGAGGCACCAGCCGCGCCACGACAGCGCCGCGCGTGGGCATGTTGATCGCGAAAAACGCCTGGTTGGCCGCCAGCAGCACCAGCACCAGCGTCACGGAGCGGAAGTCCGCGAAGGCCTGCAACCACAGCAGCGCCGAGGAGACCGCCACACCGATGTTCGTCACCAGCAGCAGCTTCCGCCGGTCGACCGCATCGGCGATCGCACCGCCCCACAACCCGAACACGAGCAGCGGCACCAGCGCGACGGCCCCGGTCAGCCCCACATACCCGGACGACCCGGTGAGGTCGAACACCTGCTTCGGCACCGCCACGGCCGTCAGCTGCGACCCGACCGCGGTCACCGCCGTCGACACCCACAACCGCCGGAACGCCGGAATCTTCAACGGCCGCGTATCGACCACGATGCGCCCGAGGACTCCACGCGCCCCCCGACGAGGGCGCGACGACCCCGGATGAGAACTCACGACTCACTATCTTAGCCGCGCTAACTATCGCCTCGCGGGTGATTTTGATCGCCGCCCGCCGCCCGAAATGCCGCATTCATCAGCAGCCCTCGCAGTAGACCCCACAACCCGCAGCCAACCCCACCCCACAAACGGCCACCAGTGCACCCAACTCACCCGTGCACCCAGACCCGGCCCCGCACCTCGATCCCCGCGCCCTTCACAATCAAAGATCGGGGTGCCTGCCAAAAAGGCGAGCGACCCCGCTCAACGCACCCAGCAGACACCCACCCACCGGCCACCGCGACAAGCAGCCAAACCGCAGATGCGTGGGATCAGGGAGCCAACCTCTCCACCAACCACCCATCATCCGTCCGCCTGAACCTCAACCGATCATGCATCCGGTCTTCCCGCCCCTGCCAGAACTCCACAAAGTCAGGCCGGATCCGCCACCCACCCCAATGTGGTGGCGCCGGAATCCGCTCCACGTCCTCGAATCGCCGCTCGATCCCGCGCAGCGCGTTGTCCAAGGCTCGCCGGCCGTCGACGATCCGCGACTGCGGCGAAGCCCAAGCCCCCAGCTGCGAGCCCCGCGGCCGCTGCGCCCAATACGCAGCCGTCTCCGCGGAGTCGACCTTCTCGACCTCTCCCCGCACCGTCACCTGCCGCTGCAGGGAGTACCAGGGGAACGTCGCCGACGCGTACCGCGTGGCCGTGAGGTTGTGGCTCTTCGCCGAGGTGTAGTTCGTGTAGAAGACCACGCCGCGCTCGTCGAGGCCCTTGCACAGGACCGTGCGCGACGAGGGGTGGCCCTCCTGGTCCGCGGTGGCGAGGACCATCGCGTTGGGTTCGGCGACGCCTTCGGAGATCGCCTGGCTCAGCCAGTTCTGCAGCTGCTCGGTCCAGGTGGCCGCGAGCGCCGTCTCGTCGAACGGGGCGCCGTCGTAGGCCACCCGCATCCCGGGCAGCCGGACCACCGCGTCGGCTACGTCGGCCACCTCGTCGGTCTCCGGCATCATGGGCCCCAACCTCCGTACCCCTGGTGAGGGTGTCGACTCATCGGTATCCGCCGACGGTATTGGGTCCTCAGCTGCGGCGAAACCCACCGAACGGTGACTCCTGCCACCCTCTGGTGCTCACCGGCCCGTAACCGCAGGACCCCAAACCGTAACCCCCGGGTTACCTTGCGAACCCTGATCGATAAAGGCGCGGCCTAGCGTCTGGCCTCCCCACCGTCTGGAGGCAGGCCCGTGACCGACACCCTGTCCGGAACCGGCGAAGGCACCACGAAGCCGCAGCGGACGTACCCAGCTCTCGCTGCCAACGAGAACCGCGAGGACTACTCGCTCCGGTTCGCCGCTCACTCGTTCCGCCGCTGGTCCCCGCTCGTGGTCGCGACCACCGCGCTCGGCGGCATCGCCTACTCGCCGACTTCGCGATTGGTGTGAGCATCGTGCTCTCCTACGGCTTCACGTCCGGCGTGCTGGCCATCCTCGCCGCGGCCGTCGTGATCTTCGTGACGGGCGTCCCCATCGCGCGCGCCTGCGCGACGTACGGCGTGGACATGGACCTGCTCACCCCGCGGAGCCGGCTTCGGCTACTTCGGGTCGACGCTCACGTCGCTGGTCTACGCCGGCTTCACGGTCATCTTCTTCTCGCTCGAAGGCTCGATCATGGGCCAGGCCTTCGAGCTGGCGCTCGGCATCCCGCTGCCGATCGGCTACCTGCTCGCGACGCTGATCGTGCTGCCCTTTGCCCCGTACGGCATGGGCGCGGTCGCGAAGATGCAGACGTGGACGCAGCCGCTGTGGATCGCGGGCCTGGTGCTGCCGTTCGTGGTGGTGCTGGTGCGCGAGCCGGGCCGCTTCGCCGACTTCGCCGCCTTCGACGGCACTGAGGGCGCGGGCGCCGGGTTCTCGGCGGTCGGGTTCGGCTTCGGCATGGGCGTGGCGCTGTCGTTGATCGGGCAGATCGGCGAGCAAGCCGACTACCTGCGGTTCATGCCGGAGAAAACGGTGGAGAACAAGCGGGCTTGGCGGACCGCCGTGCTCGCCGCCGGCCCCGGCTGGGTCGTTCTCGGTGCGGCGAAGCAAATCGGCGGCGCGCTGCTCGCGTTCCTCGCGCTCGGCGCGGTGGGCAAGGCGGCCGCGCTCGAGCCGATCGCGCCGTACCTGGCGGCGGTGAAGCCCGCGCTGGGGCCGGTGGCGCTCACGTTCGCGGCCCTGTCGTGGTCGTGTCGCAGATCAAGATCAACACCACCAACGCGTACTCGGGCTCGCTGTCGTTCGCCAACTTCTTCTCACGCGTGCTGCACAAGCACCCCGGCCGCGCCTGGTACGTGCTGGTCAACTGCGGGATCGCGCTGGCGCTCATGGAGTTCGGCGCGTTCGCGTTCCTCAACAAGATCCTGGGTTCTACTCGAACGTCGCCATCGCGTGGATCGGCGCCGGGTGCGCGGACCTGGTGATCGCGAAACCGCTGGGCCTCTCGCCGCGATACATCGAGTTCAAGCGCGCGTACCTGCACAAGGTCAACCCCGTGGGCTTCGGCTCGATGCTCGTCGCCTCGGCCGTGTCGATCGTGGCCTACTTCGGCGCGTTCGGTCCGGTGCTCGCGGCGTTCAGCCCGCTGCTGGCGCTGGTGATCGCCGTGGCGCTGGTGCCGACGCTGGCCGTGGCGACGAAGGGGAAGTACTACCTGGCGCGGCCCAACACCGTGTCCGGCCCCGGCATCGAGGCCGACCTGCGCGCCACGCACACGTGCTCGGTGTGCTGCGATGCCTACGAGCTGCCCGACATCGCCGACTGCGCCAAGCAGGGCGGGGCGATCTGCTCGCTGTGCTGCACGCTCGACAGCACCTGCCACGACCTGTGCCGCACCACGGGGCCGGTCGACCTGCCGCTGCCCACCCCCAGCCGGCCTGACCCAGCACCGTGGTCGAGGACGTCAGGCCCGCGTGATCGCCGCGAGCATCAGCGCCCGCAGCTCGGCGCCGACGTCCTCGACCGGCAGCGGTGGCTCGTGCGCCTGCCATTCGCGCAGCAGGCCCGTGGCGGCACCGACGAGCGCGATCGCGGTGAGACGGTAGTCGCGGTTGGGCGCGACGCCGGCTTCGGCCGCGCGGCGCGCCTCCAGCTCGATGAAGGTGGCCCAGCGGTCCACCCACACCTGGTGCTGCTCCTCGAGCTCCGGGCTCACGCCCACCGCCTCGACGTAGTTCAGCCGCGGCATGCGCGGGTCGATGGTCACGGTGGCGACGAAGACGTCGAGCAGCTTCGCGATGCGCGTCATCGCGTCGGCGTCCCTGACCTCCTCCAGCGCGGCGGAGACGTGCGTGAGGGCGAGCGAGTTGATCCGGTCGTGCAGGGTCCGCAGCACTTCTTCCTTGCTGCCGAACTCCTCGTAGAAGTTCCGCGTGGACACCCCGGCACGAGTACACAACTGGGTGATCTTCGCCTGCCGGAAGCCCGTCGAGGTGAACAGCTCCAGTGCGGCCGTCAGCAACCGCTCCCGGCGCTCGGCGCGTCTCTGCTCCGGCGGGACGCCACCGTAGGTACGGGCCACCGGCCCTCCTTCCCGCCGCGCGCCGCCCAGGGGCGGCACTGGCGTCCATCTTGTGAAAATCCCAATTACCGATCAAACGGACGCGAGAGCGCTCGAAAATTGATTCCGGTAATCGCGGTGGCCACTCCGCCGAGCACTCACGAAACGCGGCCCACGCGCACGGTCCGGCGGCCGATCGCGCCGTCGAACCGCGGCGATCACGGTATCGAGCAGCGGAACACCGGCTCGCGCAGGCCCCACCCCAGGCGATCACCGAACGCTAAGTCGTTGCCACGCCTGGGAATCGTCCCTGCACCTCGCGCTTGAACGCTGTTCTGCGCCGGTGCGTCACGGCGGCACGCGCCGTTCCGTGATCCGGCGTGCGCGACACCGCGCGGACACCGCCGTGCGCTCGGTACCGACGTGGACTGGCAGGGCTTCCCCTCGCTGGAACACCGTGTCGGCGTTCCTGGTCGACGTGCGCTGGCTGGGCACGAAGTTTTAGCAGCCCAAGCGGTTCAAGGCAACAGCCGCGCGGCAACCACCGCATCTTCCGCCAGCGCCGTGGTGAGCGTGACCCCGGCGGCCGGTGAGGTGCGCGCCCACCAGTCACCCGAAGCCGCGGAACGCGGGAGAAAACCCACTTCGAGATCGGTCGCGAGCACCCGCTTGCCCGCCAGCACGGCCAGCCCGGCGTCCAGTGCCGGGTCACCGATCGTCTGCGTCTGGCGCAGCAGCGGAATTCCGGCGCGGATCACGTGCGTGGTCGCGGTGAGCCGGCCGGGCCGTTCACCCGCACGGCCCAACACCAGGACCTCCCGGGTGTGGAAACGGGATTTTTCCCCGAGGGTCGCGCGCAGCACCGCCGTGTGGTCCGCGCGGGCGGTGACCACCGTCGGCTCGGGCAGATACGCGAGCTCACCACCGTCGGCCACCTCGATGTCCACAGTGGACGAACTGCCGCCGCCGGACGGCCCCGGCAACGCGAGCGTCGCCGCCACCCCGGACAGCCGCAGTACCGCGCCAGGCCCGACGCGGACGTCGAGCAGCAGCTCGTCACCGCCCAGCGGCGCGGTGGCGGAGCTGACGAGGTGCACCACGGCCTCCCGGCCGGTGCGGCGGCGTGGGAACAACGTGAGCGGCGCCATCGAGCGCAGCTCGCGCAACACCGTCCGGCCGTCCTCGAAGCACGCGACCACCCGCGCGTGGGCCTTCACCCCGCGCGCACCGGCAGTACCGACCGCACCCACCGCGCAACGTCCGGCGCGTCCGGCGTGTCCACGAGCGACTGCGCGATGACCGGCAGCTCGCCGCGCATGCGGTGCGCGTCGGACGTCATCACGTCGAGGTCCGCGCCGACGAGGTGAGCGATGTCGACCTTGTTGATCACCAGCAGGTCGGCCGTCGTCACGCCGGGGCCGCCCTTGCGCGGCACCTTGTCGCCGCCGGCGACGTCGACCACGAACACTTGGCTGTCGGCGAGGCCACGGCTGAACACGGCGGTGAGGTTGTCGCCGCCGCTTTCGATGATGACCAGGTCCAGGGCCGGGAAGCGTTCCTCGAGCTGCTCGACGGCGTCGAGGTTGGCGGTGATGTCGTCGCGGATCGCGGTGTGCGGGCAGGCGCCGGTCTGCACGGCCGCGATGCGCTCGGGCGCGAGTACGCCGGCCTTGCGCAGGAAATCGGCGTCTTCGGTGGTGTAGATGTCGTTGGTGACCACGGCGAGGTTGAGCTCGCCGCCGAGCGCGCGGCACAGCGCCGCGGTGAGCGCCGTCTTGCCGCTGCCGACGGGACCGCCGATGCCGATGCGGTAGGCGCGCCCGGCAGTCGGGGCGGGGGCGTAGTGGTCCGGTTCGGTCTTCGTCGGATCGAAGCTGACCGGGTGGACGTGACCGTGACCATGACCGTGGTGATGGTCGTGTTCAGCTGGCAAAGAGACGCACCTCTTCCTCGTGGTGCCGGGCGTGGGCCTCGGCGAACAGGTCCAGCGCGGGCGAGCCCGGCGCGGGCAGGTCGGCCGGGTCCAGCCCGGCGACGTCGGCGGCGGCTCCGGCCACGGCGCGCACCTCGGTGCCGAGCCTCGCGACCACGGCGTTGACGGCGAACGGGTCGAGCCCCAGCAGCCGCACGGCCGCGCTCGCCGGCCCGCTCACGGCCAGGTACGCCACGGCAGCCGCGGCCTCGGCCGGCTCGCCACCGGCGATGCCCACCAGCGCCCCGCAGACGATCGGGTGGTGCGGCCGCGGCGTCTCGGCCAGCAGCGCGGTCAGCACCGGCGACGGCCACGCGACGGCCCCGGCCCGCGCGGTGCCACGGCCCTGGGCCCGTGACGCCACGCGCTGGGCGGGCGAGGGCGTACGCGCGTCGAGCTCCTGATCGAGCCGCCCCCAGTATCCACTGTGGACACCACGGCCGGCGGCTTGGGCCGAGGCCGCGGCGAACGCGGCCGACAGCGCGCCCGCTGTGCGCAGGCGGCTGAGCAGGAACCCCGGCAGGTCGGCTTCGGTCGTCACGAGCCTGCGGCCCACGGCCTCCTCCAGGCCGCCGGAGTGCACGTGGCCGCCCCCGGGGAAGCGGGAGTCGGCGAGGATCAGCGCGGAGAGGTCCATCAGAACAAGAAGTACCTTTGGGCCATCGGCAGCTCCGTCACCGGCGTCGGCTCGATCAGCTCGCCGTCCACCCGCACGGCGAAGCTGTCGGGCTCCACGCGCACGTCCGGGGTCGCGTCGTTGAGCACCATGTCGGTCTTCGTCCGCGCCCGCGTGTTCGCGACGGCGACCAGCGGCCGGTTGATGCCGAACGTCTCCGCGAGCCCCGAACCGAGGGCCTCCGGCGCCACGAAGTGGAGGCTCGACGCGGCGGCCACGCGCGGCACGGCGCCGAACATCGGCCGCGCCAGCACCGGCTGCGGGGTGGGGATCGAGGCGTTCGCGTCCCCCATCGCCGCCCACGCCGGGAAGCCACCCTTGAGCACCACGTGCGGGCGCACGCCGAAGAACTTCGGTTCCCACAGCACGAGGTCCGCGAGCTTGCCGACCTCCACCGAGCCGATCTCGGCGTCGATGCCGTGGGCGACGGCGGGGTTGATCGTGTACTTGGCGACATAACGACGCGCGCGCAGGTTGTCGGCCGCGCCGTCGCCGGGCAGCGCGCCGCGGCGGCGTTTCATCACGTGCGCGGTCTGCCAGGTCCGGATGATCACCTCGCCGATGCGGCCCATCGCCTGCGAGTCGGAGCTCATCATCGAGATGGCGCCCAGGTCGTGCAGCACGTCCTCGGCGGCGATGGTGCTCGGCCGGATCCGGCTCTCGGCGAACGCGAGGTCCTCGGGCACCGACGGGTTGAGGTGGTGGCAGACCACCAGCATGTCGAGGTGCTCGTCGAGCGTGTTCACGGTGTGCGGGCGCGTCGGGTTGGTCGAGGACGGCAGGATGTGCGGCAGCGAGACGACCTGGATGATGTCCGGCGCGTGGCCGCCGCCGGCGCCTTCGGTGTGGTACGCGTTGATCGAGCGGCCGCGGATCGCTTCCACAGTGGACTCGAGGAAGCCGGCCTCGTTCAGCGTGTCGGTATGGATGGCCACCTGCACGCCGGACTCGTCGGCCACCGTGAGGCACGCGTCGATGGCGGCGGGCGTGCTGCCCCAGTCCTCGTGCAGCTTGAACCCGCCGGCGCCGGCGGCGAGCTGCTCGCGCAGGGCCTCGTGCCGGACGGTGTTTCCCTTGCCCAGCAGCAGGACGTTGACCGGATAACTGTCCATTGCGGACAGTATGCGGCCGAGGTTCCACGCGCCGGGCGTGACGGTGGTGGCCTTGGTGCCCTCGTTCGGTCCGGTGCCGCCGCCCACGAGCGTGGTCAGGCCCGCGGCGAGCGCGGTGTCCACGAGCTGCGGGCAGACGAAGTGCACGTGGCAGTCGATGCCACCGGCGGTGAGGATCTTCCCGTTGCCCGACAGCACTTCCGTGGCCGGGCCGATCACGAGCGCGGGGTCGACGCCGTCCATCGTGTCGGGGTTGCCGGCCTTGCCGATGCCGACGATCCGGCCGTCGCGCACGCCGACGTCGGCCTTCACCACACCCCAGTGGTCGAGGATCACGGCACCGGTGATGACCAGGTCGGGGGCGCCTTCCGCGCGCGTGGCCATGCCCTGACCCATCGACTCGCGGATGACCTTTCCGCCGCCGAAGAGCACCTCGTCACCGGCCCCCGAAGGGCCCATCGACCGGTCTTCGGTCACCTCGATGAGCAGCTCCGTGTCGGCCAGCCGGATCCGATCACCGGTGGTGGGGCCGAACAGTTCCGCGTAACGCTCACGATCGATCTGCGGCATTCTCAGAACTCCCCGGCGTATTCGGTGCGTAGCCCCGGCACCCGCCGGTCTCCGCGCAGCGGAACAAGATCGACTTCCCGCTCGACCCCCGGCTCGAACCGCACCGACGTCCCGGCCGGCACGTCGAGCCGGTGCCCCCGCGCGGCTTCGCGGTCGAACTCCAGCCCCGGGTTCACCGCCGCGAAGTGGTAGTGCGAACCGACCTGCACAGGCCGGTCACCGAGATTGCGCACTCGCAACCGCACGCGCTCCCGTCCGGGGTTCAGCTCCACGGGCTCGTCGCCGGGGATGATCTCGCCTGGCCGCACTCGGTTCTCCTAGACGATCGGGTCGTGCACGGTGACGAGCTTGGTCCCGTCCGGGAAAGTGGCCTCCACCTGCACGGAGTCGACCATTTCGGGCACCCCGGAGAGCACCTGCGCACGCGAGAGCACGCTTCGGCCGCTCGCTGCGAGCTCGCTCACGGAAAGCCCGTCCCGCGCGCCTTCGAGCACGTGGTCGGTGATCAGCGCGACGGCCTCGGGGTAGTTGAGCAGCACGCCGCGCTCGAGACGGCGGCGCGCGACGTCGGCGGCGACGTGGACCAGCAGCTTGTCGCGTTCCTGCGGGCTCAGGTGCATGCGACAGGTTGTATCACCGAGTCCGCCGGGTCACCGGGTTCGGAAACACAGGATTTACCTCCGGTACACCGGGTGTCTTCGGGCTCGGTCACAGCCCGTTGCCGAAGAACCTGCCGCGACACCGCTTCCTGGACTGAATCGTTCTCGGAATCGTGACCGAAACCACCACATCTTTCATTGCCCACGGCCCGGCAGAGGAGCAAGGTTTGTCCATCCGTGCGATGAGGCGCGCCGAGGTTTGCGTGTATCCCGTCAGCGCGAGTGGTCCGACAAAGCCGGGGAAATGCGCATCGAAAGGTTCGCGAAGTGACTACCTCCACCATCAAGCAGACGAACTCCGACCAGGCCGATGACGGCTTCCGCCCCGGCCTCGAAGGCGTGGTGGCGTTCCGCACCGAAATCGCCGAACCCGACCGGGACGGCGGCGCGCTGCGGTACCGCGGTGTCGACATCGAGGACCTCGCCGGCAAGGTGAGCTTCGGGGACGTGTGGGGCCTGCTCGTGGACGGCCGGTTCGGCAACGGTCTTCCGCCCGCCGAGCCGTTCCCGCTTCCCGTGCACACGGGCGACGTACGCGTGGACGTGCAGGCGGCGCTGCCGATGCTCGCGCCGATCTGGGGCTACGAGCCGCTGCTCGACATCACCGACGAGCAGGCCCGCGACCAGCTCGCGCGGGCGTCGGTGATGGCGCTGTCCTACATCGCGCAGTCGGCGCGCGGCATTTCGCAGCCGGCCGTGCCGGAGTCGAAGGTCGACGAGGCCTCGACGATCACCGAGCGATTCATGGTCCGCTGGCGCGGCGAGCCGGACCCGGCCCACGTGAAGGCGCTCGATGCCTACTGGGTCTCCGCCGCCGAACACGGCCTCAACGCGTCGACCTTCACCGCGCGCGTGATCGCGTCGACGGGCGCGGACGTGGCCGCCGCGCTCTCGGGTGCCATCGGCGCGATGTCGGGCCCGCTGCACGGTGGCGCGCCCGCGCGCGTGCTGCCGATGATCGAAGAGGTCGAGCGGACCGGTGACGCCGCCGGTCTGGTCACGGGCATTCTCGACCGCAGGGAGCGCCTGATGGGCTTCGGCCACCGCGTGTACCGCGCGGAGGACCCGCGGGCCCGCGTGCTGCGCCGCACCTGCCAGGAACTCGGCGCCGAGCGTTACGAGGCCGCCGCGGCGCTGGAGCAGGCCGCGCTGTCCGAGCTGCGCCAGCGCCGCCCGGACCACCCGATCGAGACCAACGTGGAATTCTGGGCCGCCGTGATCCTGGACTTCGCGAAGGTGCCGCCGCAGATGATGCCCGCGATGTTCTCCTCCGCGCGCACCGCCGGCTGGGCGGCGCACATCCTGGAGCAGAAGCAGACCGGCCGTCTCGTGCGCCCGTCGGCGAAGTACGTGGGCCCGGAGCCCCGCAAGCCCGAGGACGTCGAGGGCTGGGAAACCGTCACCAAGCAGTGACCCACGCCGCCCCAATGTGGCGTTCGGTGCGTTGAACGCAATCAACGTCGCATTGGGGTGCTCGGGTCAGGTGCCGGAGGCGACGGGGTCGTGGGCGGCGGTCGTGGTGAGCATGGCCGTGAGCTGGTCGACGAGCCAGCCCTCGAGGATTTCGCGCGGCACGTTGCGTTCCTGGAGCCACGACAGCAGCGCGCCCTCCACCACGGCCGTCCAGCACCGCAGCGTCAGCAGCACGAGCGGCGACGGCTCGGCGAGGCCTAGCGCGTCGAGGATCAGCTCCACGGACCGGTTGCGCACCTCATCGATGGCCGAGTCCGTCTCCGACGTCGCGATCACGGAACCGCTGCGCAGCAAGGCGACGTAGCCCGCGCGGTAGTGGTCGGCCACGTCGATCAGCCCCCGCACAGCTGTGCGCAGCCGGTCCTCCGGCGGCCCCTGCTCCAAGTGCTCGAGCCCGTCGACGAGGCCGTCGGTGACCGTACGCAACGCCTCGACCTGCAGCTCGCGCAGGCTCGGGAAGTAGCGGTAGAACAGCGGCCGCGACACCTCGGCGCGCGCGACGATGTCGTCCACCGTCACCAGCTCCGGCGCGCGGCTGCCGAACAGGTCCAGCGCGGCGGCGATCAGGTCGTCTCGCCGGGCCTGCGGGGTCATCCGGCGCGGGCGGCTCACGGGGTGACGTCCAGCTTCGCCGCCGCGCGCAGCAGGCCGGGGGTCAGCCGCGACAGGACCAGCGCGACCTTCGCTTCCGGCGTCGACGGCTGGATCGCGCGGTCGCGCTCGACGGCCCGCAGGATGTCGCGCGCCACCTTCTCCGGGCCGAAGCCGCGCCGCGCGTAGAGCTTCGTCGACGCCTTCTGCCGCCGCGCTTCCTCGTCCGGCGCGACGCCGACGAATCGCGTGGAGCTGGTGATGTTGGTGTTCACCAGGCCAGGGCAGATCGCCGTGACGCCGATGCCGTCGCCCGCCAGCTCCGCGCGCAGCCCGACGCTCAGCGCGAGCACGGCGGCTTTCGTCGTGCCGTAAGCCGTGAGGACCTTCGACGGCAGGTACGCGGCGGCTGACGCGAGGTTCACGATCTGCCCGCCCTCGGCGCGCTCGACCATTATCGGCGCGAACACGCGGCACCCGTGGATCACGCCCCACAGGTTCACGTCCACGACCTTCTCCCAGTCGGCCAGCGACGTGTCGAGGAACGGCCCCGACATGCCGATGCCCGCGTTGTTCACCACGATGTCGGGCACGCCGAACTCCGCGCGCACCTGCTCGGCGAACCGGGCCATGGCGTGGCCGTCGGCAACGTCCACTGTGTACTGTCCGGCCTCGACACCCTTGTCCCGCACCAGCTTTACCGTCTCCATGGCCGCCGCCGGGTTCAGGTCGGTGACCACCACGTCGGCACCCTCGTCGGCGAACGCGAGCGCGGTCGCCCGCCCGATCCCACTGCCGGCCCCGGTCACGACTACGAGCCGGTTCGGGAACCGGCCGCGCTCGGCACCACCGACGCGAGCACGCTTCAGCGCCCGGCTCTCCGCACCACCCTCGACGTGGTCGATCAGCTCCGCCGTCGCCGAGGCGATCACGTCCGGATTGCTGCGGACGATCCAGTGCGAGCCGGTGAGCCGCCGCACGCGCAGGTCCGGCACCCAGCGCGAGATCTCCGTCTGCAGCGGTGTGGTCACGAACGCGTCGCCCGCGGGCGCGAGCACCTGCACCGGCACGTCGGCCGAACGCGGCGCGGGCCGGGAAAGCCGCGTGAACATGTTGGCGCGGTACAGCTTCAGCCCGTGCACGGCGTCGGCCGTCGAGACGTGTCCCGCGGCCGGGTCGAGGCGGCGGATCAACGCGGGCACGATCCCCGAGCTCCAGCCCAGCTCCGGCACGAGCGGGAGCTGGAACAGCAGGATGTAGTACGAGTGCAGGAACTGCCTCGCTGCACGCGGCAGACCCGACGGCCGCCGCAGCTGCGAGCGGAACCACGCACCGGCGTGATCGAGGCTCGGGCCGGAGATCGATGTGTACGACGCGATCCGCCCGCGCAGCTCGTCGCCGGTGACCGCGTGCCAGGTCTGGATCGAACCCCAGTCGTGGGCGAGCAGGTGGACCTTGCCGGTCGGCTGCACGGCGTCGGCGACCGCCGCGAGGTCCGAGGCGAGCTGGTCGAGGCGGTACGCGCTGCGCGCCTTCGGTTTGTCGGACTCACCCGCGCCGCGCACGTCGTAGACCACGACGCGGTGGCGGCGGCCGAGCTCGGCGGCCACGCCGTCCCACATCGAGCCGTTGTCGGGGTAGCCGTGGACGAGCACGACCGTGGGTCCCTCCGCGGCGCCGGTCACGCGGACCGAGAGGCGGACACCGTCACTGGCGGTCACCTGCTTGTGAGACATTCCGTCATGTTAGACAGTTTGTCAACAAGGCGGTTCACCTCGGCGGCGGTTGCCGTCTGCAGGGCGTTCGTGCAGTAGGTGCTTTTCGGGGTTCGCAACGGCGTTTTCGCTGGTTCCACGGGAGACACCGGCTCGTGTCCGCCGTTCGGTGGACAAGCGGGTTCCACTGGCCGGATGTCCCGCGATGACGGTACGTGGCCGCAGGATTGAGCCATGACCACAGCAGTGAGGGTGCGCGGACTGCGCAAGGAGTACCCCGGCCACGTCGCCGTGGGTGGACTCGACCTCGACATCCACCACGGCGAGGTGTTCGCGCTTCTGGGGCCCAACGGCGCGGGCAAGACCACGACCGTCGAGATTCTCTAAGGGCACCGGCAGCGCACGGCCGGCGAAGCCGAGGTGCTCGGCGAAGACCCCGGCAAGGCCGGCCGCGCGTGGCGCTCCCGGCTCGGCATCGTGCTCCAGACCGCGACCGACGCGGCCGAGTTGACCGTCACGGAAACCGTGCGGCACTTCGCGAAGTACTACCCCAACCCGCGAGACCCGGAGGCGGTGATCGACCAGGTCGGCCTCACGGAAAAGGCCGGCGCTCGCGTGAAGTCGCTTTCGGGCGGGCAGCGCCGCCGCGTCGACGTGGCACTCGGGATCATCGGCCGGCCCCAACTGCTCTTCCTCGACGAGCCCACCACGGGGTTCGACCCCGAGGCGCGGCGGCAGTTCTGGGGCTTGATCGACGGTCTCGCCGAGGAAGGCACCACCATCCTGCTGACCTCGCACTACCTCGACGAGGTGGAGGCGCTGGCCGACCGGCTCGTGGTGATCGCCGACGGCAGCGTGGTCGCACAGGGGACTCCCGAAGCTCTCGGGGGCCGCGGCCAGGCCGAGGCGATCGTGCGGTGGAGCGACGAAACCGGGGACCACGAGGAGCGCACCGCGTACCCGACGAAACTCGTCACGATGCTGTCCGGTGGCTCGAGGGAGCTCACCGGCCTCACCGTGACCCGCCCCAGCCTGGAGGACATCTACCTTGGGCTGATCGGAGGGAACCTGTGACCACCGTCGTCAACGCGCCGGCCCTGCCGGGCACCTTCACGCTCGGCGCCGCCCGCGGCAGCTTCGAGCTCCGGCAGTTCTTCCGCAACAAGGAGCAGGTGGTCTTCACCTTCTCCCTGCCCGCGGTGCTGATGATCCTGCTCGGGTCCATTCTGGACGGTCCGACCGGACAGGCCGGGGTGTCGTCCGGCCAGTTGCTCGCCGCGAGCATGCTCGGCGCCGGCATCGTGTCGACGTCATTCAACAGCGTCGGCATCGGGATCGCCGCCGACCGCGAGGTGGGCGCGCTCAAGCGCCTACGCGGCACGCCGATGGCGGCGGCGTCGTACTTCATCGGCAAGATGATCATGGTGCTCGTCACGAGCCTCGCCCAGACGGTGATCATGGCCGCGGTCGCGATGCTCCTGTTCGGGCTGAGGCTGCCCGCCGACGGCGAGAAGTGGGCCACGCTGGTGTGGGTGATGCTGCTGGGCGTGATCTCCTCGACGCTGCTCGGCATCTCGATCAGCTCGCTCACGCGCACCGCCAACGGCACGGTGGCCGTGGTGCAAGTGGTCTACCTGGTGCTGCAGTTCATCTCGGGTGTGTTCGTCACGCCGATCACGCACCTGCCGAAGATCATGGTCGACATCGCGTCGTTCTCCCCGCTGAAATGGATCTGCCAGGGTTTCCGGTCGGTGTTCCTGCCGGAGGCGGCCGCGAGTCAGGAGATGGCGGGGACATGGGAACTTCCGACGGTGGCTCTGGTGCTGGGCGCCTGGTGCGTGGCTGGGCTCGTGCTCGCGAGGCTCACGTTCCGGTGGACGAACGAGCCCCGGTGACCTCCCACGACGACGCGTGGGAGCGCTCGTTCTGGGTCTGGGAGGTGCTGTTCGCGGTCGTCTACGTGGCGACCGCCCTCCTGGTGCTCTTCGACGACGTCTCCCTCGCGGAGAAGGTCGTCGCGGAGACGGCGCTCGCGGCGCTGCTCATCGGCTACTTCGCGACCGGGCGCCGGATCGTGCGCACCGACGACAACCCCGTGCCCCGCACCGTCGCGACGAGCGTGCTGGCGGTGCTCGTGGCCACGGCCATCTTCTCCGACACCACCGCCTCGTTCATCCTGTTCATGGCTTGCCCGATGCTGTTCATGCTGCAGGAGATCCGCCCGGGCATCGTGCTCACGACGGTGCTGATCCTGCTGGACCCGGTGGCCGCCGTCGTCCGGGGCGGGTGGGAAAACCCAAGCCTGCCGATCCTGCTGCCGATGACCGCGATCCTCGTGGTGTTCAGCGTGCTGGCGGGCAAGTTCACCACCGACGTCATCAAGCAGAGCGCCGCGCGCGCCGAGCTCATCCGGCAGCTGGAAGACAGCCAGGCCGAGGTCTCGCGGCTCTCGCGCGAGGCCGGCACCGCGGCCGAACGCGAGCGCCTGGCCCGCGAAATCCACGACACGCTGGCGCAGGGCTTCACCAGCATCGTCACGCTCACGCCGGCCATCGAGTCCGAACTGGACACCGATGTCACGGCGGCCCGCCGGCACCTCGCGCTGGCGTCGGCCACGGCCCGCGAGAACCTGGCCGAGGCCCGCGCGATGGTGGCGGCGCTCGCGCCTTCGGACCTCGCGGCCGGCACGCTGACCGACGCGGTGCGCCGCGCGGCCGAGCGCCTCGCCGACGAGGCCGGCCTGCACGTCGAGTACGAAGTGGACGATCCCCTGCCGCCGCTGGCCACGGTCACCGAGGTCGTGCTGCTGCGCGGCGCGCAGGAGGCGCTGGCCAACATCCGCAAGCACGCGGGCGCGGAGTCGGTTCAGGTACGGCTGTCCGCAGTGGACGGAACGGTACGGTTGCGCGTGCACGACGACGGCTGCGGCTTTTCCCCGGACACGCCCACCGACGGCTTCGGCCTGCGCGGGATGCGTTCGCGCGTCGAGCAGGTGGGCGGATGGCTGAGCCTGCGCGGTGGCGTGGGCGGCGGGACCGAACTGGAGCTGGAGGTGCCCGCGTGATCACGATCATGCTGGTCGACGACCACCCCGTGGTGCGCGAAGGCCTGCGCGGGATGCTCGAGGCCGAGGCCGATCTGACCGTGGTCGGCGAAGCGGGCTCGGGCCACGAAGCCATCGCGCTCGACCGCGTGAGGCAGCCCGACGTCGTGCTGATGGACCTGCGCATGCCGGGTCTCGACGGCGTCGGCGCGATCCGCGGCATCCTCAAGGAGACACCGAAGCGGCGGATCGTCGTGCTCACCACGTACGAGACCGACGCCGACATCCTGCGGGCCGTCGAAGCGGGCGCAGCGGGGTACCTGCTCAAGGACGCCTCCCGCGCCGAGCTGGCGGGCGCGATCCGGGCGGCGGCGCGCGGCGAGACGGTGCTGGCGCCGTCGGTGGCGGGCAAGCTCGTGAACCGCGTGCGAAACCCGGAAGCCGCGTCGCCCCTGTCGGCGCGCGAAGTCGAGGTGCTGCGGCTCGTCGCGAAGGGGCTGACCAACGCCGAAATCGGGCGCTCGCTGCACATCGGCGAAGCGACGGTGAAAACACACCTGCTGCGCGTGTTCGGCAAGCTCGGCGTGTCCGACCGCACCGCCGCCGTCACCACGGCGCTGGACCGGCAGCTGCTGGGCTGAGCCGCGCGAGGCAGAATGGCCGGCATGCTCGCTTCCACCGAACTCGCCCTGTACCGCCGGCTCGCGCGGGAGCAGGCGGCCTCCCGCACGCCGTCCCTCGTCGCCGCCGTGGTGCGCGACGGGAACCTCGTGTGGTCCGGCGCGCGCGGCCGCGTCGGCTCCGCGCGGCCCGACGACGACACGCAGTACCGCCTCGGCTCGATCACCAAGACGATGATCGCCACGGCCGTGCTGCGCCTGCGTGACGAGGGCCGACTCGAGCTCACCGACCCGATCGAGAAGCACCTGCCCGGCACCGCGTTCGCCACGGCGACGGTGGCGCAGCTGCTCTCGCACACCTCCGGCCTCACGTCGGAGTCGCCGGGCCTGTGGTGGGAGCGCACGCCGGGCGCCGACTGGGCCGCTCTCGTGGCGAGCCTCGACAAGGACGCGACGAAACTGCGCCCCGGCTTCAAGTTCCACTACTCCAACGTCGGCTTCGGCGTGCTGGGCGAGCTCGTGGCCCGCCACCGCGAAAAGCCGTGGTTCGACGTCGTGCGCGAGGAGATCCTCACCCCGCTGGGCATGACCCGCACGACACCGCACCCCGAGGGCGCGCACGCCGAGGGCTTCGCCGTGCACCCGTTCGCCGACGTCCTGCTGCCCGAGCCCTCGCCCGACGCCGGCGCGATGGCCCCGGCCGGCCAGCTCTGGTCGACGGTCAAGGACCTCGGCCGCTGGACGTCGTTCCTGGGCGGGCACACCGGTGGTGTGCTGAGCGAGGACACCGTGGCCGAGATGCGCACGATGAACACCGTCGACGACGCCGAGGTCTGGACCACTGGCTTCGGCCTCGGCGTGATGGTGGTGCGCTACGAGGGCCGCCACCTCGCGGGCCACACCGGCTCGATGCCGGGCTTCCTCGCCGCGTCGCTCGTCGACCCGGCCACCGGCACCGGCGCGCTGTGCCTCACCAACGCGACCGCGGGCGTCGGCATCACGCAGCTGACTCTCGACCTGCTCACGATGACCGACGAGCTGGAGCCCGCGCTGCCCGACGAGTGGGAGCCGTCCACTGTGGACCCGGCGCTGCTCGCGCTCACGGGCCTGTGGCACTGGGGTCCGACGCCCTACCACCTGCGGGTGCTGGGCTCGGACCTCATCTCGCTCGATCCCGTAAACGGCGCCGGGCGCGCGTCCCGGTTCCGTCCCACCGGCCCGGACACGTGGCTCGGCCTCGACGGCTACTACACCGGCGAAACCCTCACCGTCGGCCGCGACGCGTCGGGCACGGCCAACCACCTGGACCTCGCGACGTTCATCTTCACCCGCACCCCGTACGACCCCGCCGCGCCGATTCCGGGCGGTGTCGACGAGAACGGATGGCGCTGAGTGTCGCGTTCCACATGCCGGACACCTCCCCACCGCATTGAGCAGGCGCATCCCGACCTGAGAGACTGCCCACATGACCGATGCAGCGGAGTTGAGCATCCCCGAAGACCTCAAGCCGGCCGATGGGCGCTTCGGTTGCGGACCGTCCAAGGTCCGTGACGAGCAGCTCGCCAAGCTGGCTGAGTCCGGCCACACCTACCTCGGCACGTCGCACCGCCAGAAGCCGGTGAAGTCGCTGGTCGGGCGCGTGCGCGCGGGGCTGTCCGAGCTGTTCTCCCTGCCGGAGGGCTACGAGGTCATCCTCGGCAACGGCGGCACCACCGCGTTCTGGGACGCCGCCGCGTTCGGGCTCGTGCGCGAGCGCGCGCAGCACTTCACCTACGGCGAGTTCTCCTCGAAGTTCGCGAGCGTCACGAACAAGGCGCCGTTCCTCGCCGACTCGATCATCGTGAAGGCGGATGCGGGCAGCGCGCCCGACATCGCGTACGAAACCGGTGCCGACCTCGTCGGCTGGGCGCACAACGAAACCTCGACCGGTGTCGCGGTGCCGGTCCGCCGCCCCGAAAACAGCGCTGCCAGTGACGCCTTGATCGCGATCGACGCGACGTCCGGCGCCGGCGGCCTGCCGGTGAAGGCCGAGGACTTCGACGTCTACTACTTCGCGCCGCAGAAGTCCTTCGCGTCCGACGGTGGCCTGTGGATCGCCCTCGCGTCGCCGGCCGCGGTCGAGCGCATCGGCGAGCTCGGCAGCGGTGACCGCTGGATCCCCGAGTTCCTGTCGCTCACCACAGCGCTGGACAACTCGCGCAAGGACCAGACGTACAACACCCCGGCCGTGGCCACGCTCTTCCTGCTCGCCGACCAGATCGAGTGGATGAACGGCCAGGGCGGGCTCGCCTGGACGACCGCGCGCACGCAGGACTCGTCGAACCGGCTGTACGAGTGGGCCGAGAAGACCTCCTACACCACGCCGTTCGTGAAGGACCCGGAGCTGCGCTCGCAGGTCGTCGGCACCATCGACTTCGCCGACGAGGTCGACGCCGCGGCCGTGGCCAAGGTGCTGCGCGCCAACGGCATCGTCGACACCGAGCCGTACCGCAAGCTCGGCCGCAACCAACTGCGCATCGGCCTGTTCCCGGCCATCGACCCCGACGACATCACGAAGCTCACGCAGAGCATCGAGTACGTGGTCGAGCGGCTGGGCTGAGGTCCTCGCCGCTGAGTTCCGCACCGACGGGCCCCTCTCACTCCGGGAGGGGCCCGTCGTGCGTTGCGCCACGAACACGGAACACCACTCATTCGTGACGGAACGTGGTCGGCGTGTCCCACGGCCTCCCGGTGAGCGGCCCGGGAGGATGACGCAGACCGTCGCCAAAAAGGTGATGGATGGGTGATGCATCGGCGCGCCTCGCGCGTCAAGCCGACGCGCCGTTCTAACGTGAGCACCCACAAAGGTGAAGATCGGGGAGGCGAGAAATGCGGGCGCTACGGGTGGTCGGGCTGCACGAGGATGGCAAGTCCATCGTGCTCGAGGACCCGGCGAGCCGTACCCGTTTCCTGCTCCCGGCCGACGAAACACTGCGAGCGGCGGCGAGGGGGGACATCGCTCGGCTGGGCCAGATCGAGATCGAGTTGGAGAGCCAGATGCGGCCACGCGAGATCCAGGCGCGAATCCGCGCCGGCGAGTCCGTCGAACAGGTCGCGAGCGGCGCCGGCGTCTCGGTGCAGCGCGTGGAGCGGTTCGCCTACCCTGTGCTGCTGGAGCGTTCTCGCACGGCCGAGCTCGCCCAGAGCGCCCACCCCGTCCGCGAAGACGGTCCCGACGTGCAGACGCTCGGTGAGGTGATCGCGTACGCGTTCGGCGTCCGCGGCCACGACTACAGCCAGGCCCGCTGGGACTCCTGGCGCGGCGACGACGGCAAGTGGGTCGTCGTGCTGCAGTGGAAGGCCGGGCGCTCCGACAACCGCGCCCACTGGTCGTTCTCGCCCGGCGCTCACGGCGGCACTGTGCACGCCCTCGACGAGAACGCCGAGGTGCTGCTCAACCCCAACTCCTACCGCCCGCCGCGCACGGTCCGCGCGCTCGACCCGGCGCGTGACGCCGTCGTGCAGCCGACGCTGGACTCGGCCGAGGACGAGCGGCTCGCCGTCGAGGCGCCGGCGGACCCGCACGAGGAGGACGACGACACCCGGGAGATCCCGCGCGTCCCGTCCGACGACGAGGCCGCCGACGACGACCAGCCGCGCGCGAAGCCCAAGAAGAACCACCCCATCGTGCCGTCGTGGGAAGACGTGCTGCTGGGCGTGCGTTCGCAGCGCGGCTAGTTCTCAGTCGAGGAGCAAGGCCAGCGACTTCGGGGCGACCAGCCGGTAGGCGTCGCGCACGATGTGGTCGATCTCGGCCCAGTCGACGTCCACGTCGAGGCGCACGCCGAGCCAGCCGCGGTGCCCGACGTAGGGCGGGCGGAAGAACCGCTCCGGCTCGGTGCGCACGAGGTCCTCCTGCGCACCGGGCGGCGCCGGGCACCAGAAGGCCAAGCGCCCGTCGTCGTGGTGGTGGTTCGCGAACATCACGAACGTCTTCTTGCCCCGCACGAACCACGTCGGCTCGCCGTGGCTGAGCCGTTCGGTGGCCTCGGGCTGCGCGAGGCACAGCCTGCGCAACTCGTCGAGGGGTGTCATCGGGCCAGTATCGGCCGGTCAGAGCACGATCGCCAGTACACCCAGCCACGCGGCGACGATGCCGGCACCCGCGCCGTAGACCGCCCACCGCACGATCGGCAGCCGCCGACCGAGCCACAGCGACGGCCCGATCCCGGCCGTCACCACGACCGACGCCACCAGCGCGATCCACACGCTCGTCTCGCGCACGAGGGTTTCCGCCAACGCGAGCATCGCCACGGCCACGAGCACCGCGGCGAACGCCGACACCGTCAGTCCGGTCAGCCACGGCGTCGGCTCAGTCGTCGCTCCAGGCACCCCACGCCACCGCGCCACCACGCGCGCGGGCGGCTCGATCACCGTCTCGACCCCGGACACCGGGTCCACGAAGCGCACCGTCGTCCCCATCACCGTCGCCAGCCGCCCGGCCAGCTGCCGCCCCCGCTGCGACACAACCGAAGTGGCGATCTCCGCGTCGCCCCCCGCCCGCGACACCGCCGACGCGACGCGCGCCCACTCGTGCAGCGCCTGTGCCAGGTCGGCCCCGATCGCCAGCCGCCGCGGGTCTACTTCGCGCGCACCCTCGCCACCCGGGCCGGCGAGCACCGCACGCTCGCCCCGGATCCGCAGCTCCACTGACGTCCTCCTGCTGGGCATACCCACCTGCGGGTGCTGCCGTCGAACGCGACTGCACCTGCCCGCAGCAGCGTAAGCCCCGCGAGCCGCTCGGCGGGACCGGCACCCGGCGCGGAAACCGACCGGACTCAGAGCCGCACGTCGAGCAGCTCCTCGACCGCCACCGGCGTGCCGTCCACCTCGGCCATCACGCGCGCGTGCCGCACACCTTCGTCCACCAGCGTCACCTCGACCTCGGCCGCACATTCCCCGGCTTCCGCGAGCCACGAGCGCAGCACTTCGGCCTTCTCCGGCGAAATCCGGCTCACCCGAATGTTGATCAGCGCGCGAAAAATAGCCGCGCCGGCCCGCCGATGCCAAGGCTTGCCGCGCGGCCGGGGCCGGACACACCACGGTCGTTGACCGATCGACATTTCCGCCTGTGGTTATCGGCGCGAAATGGGTATCCCGGAAATGTGAGCACCTCAACGCGTGGCGGCGACCTCGTGGAACGCGACCGCGGCGGCGGTGGCGACGTTCAGGGAGTCGACCCCCGCCACCATCTCGATGCGCACGGCCAGATCCGCGGCCGTGATCGCCTCGTCGGTGAGCCCGGGGCCTTCGGCGCCGAGCATCAAAGCCACGCGCTCACCCACCTTCTCGCGCAGTCCGCGCAGCGGAACGGAACCCGGCCGCGGTGTGAGCGCCGCCACGGTGAAACCGCTCTCCCGCAAGAGATTCAGGTCGTCCGGCCACCCGTCCAGCGGAGCGAAGGGCACGCGGAGCACGTGGCCCATCGACACGCGCACGCTGCGCCGGTAGAGCGGATCCGAGCAGCCCGGTCCCAGCAGGACCCCGCCGACGCCGAGCGCGGACGCGTTGCGGAAGATCGAACCGAGGTTCTCGTGGTCGCCGACGCCTTCGAGCACGGCGAGCACCTGCGCACCGGCGATGATCTCCGAAACCGCGGGCGGCGCCGGACGATCGGCCACCGCCAGCACCCCGCGGTTGAGGTGGAACCCCACGACGGAAGCCATCGTTTCCGCCGACGTCACATACGCGGGCGCGGCGACGCCGGAAAGGTCGAGGTCACGCACCCGCCGTTCCACGCCGAGCAACGCACGCACGGGGTACCGCGAAGCGAGCATCCGCTCGACCACCACGGTGCCTTCCGCGATCACGAGCCCCCGCCCGCCGGGACGGTCCGGTCGCCGGTCCGCAGTGGACAAGTCGCGGAAATCGTCGAGCCGGGGATCTTCCGGATCCTCGGTGAAGATCAGTTCAGCCACACCGCACAGTGTGACACCCGCATGTTGGAACCCCATCCCGCACGAAGCTGGTCCGAACGACCGGAGAACTCTGGTACGAATGGGCCATTTTCGCACACGGTCAACCCCCCGTGACGGAGAGCACCAGTTTGGCCGCTAGCCCGGATGCGCCGCACTGTGCGACGGTGGGCGGCCTGGCAGTCCCCGCCCGGACACCCGCGGACAGCAGCCAAGGAGCGCGTCAGACATGGGTACCGATCTTTCGGCGAAACCGTTCGACCAGCTGGACCGAGGACGGTACCGCCGCAAGGTCCAACGCTGCCTCGACACGCTCGCCCGGATGCTGACGGACGGCAGCTTTTCCTTCCCCCGCAAGAACATCGGGCTCGAAGTGGAGCTGAACCTCGTCGACGGGCAACTGCGCCCGTCGATGACCAACACGGCGGTGCTGGAAGCGCTCGACGACCCCTCGTTCACCACCGAGCTCGGGCAGCACAACCTCGAGCTGAACGTGCCGCCGCGCCCGCTCGCCGGCGATTCGGCTCTTCAGCTGGAAGAAGATCTGCGCGCATACCTCGGCAAAGCGTCTGCCAAGGCCACGGACGCCGGCTCGGCCCTCGCGATGATCGGGATCCTGCCGACACTGCGTCAAGAGCACTTCGACCAGAAATGGCTCACGAACAACGCGCGCTATTCGTCGCTGAACGACCAGATCTTCGCCGCGCGCGGCGAGCGGATCGCCCTTTCCATGGACGGCGCCGCGCTTCCGGGCGAACAGCCGGAAAAGCTCCGCAGTTTCGCGGAATCCATCCTGCCCGAAGCCGCGTGCACGTCCGTTCAGCTGCACCTTCAGGTGGCGCCCGAAGAATTCGCCGCGCACTGGAACGCCGCGCAGTGCCTCGCCGGCGTGCAGACGGCGCTGGCCGCCAACTCGCCCTTCCTGCTGGGCAAGGCGTTGTGGCACGAGACGCGCATCCCGCTGTTCCAGCAGGCCACCGACACGCGCCCGGAAGAGCTGAAGAACCAGGGCGTTCGGCCGAGAGTGTGGTTCGGCGAGCGGTGGATCACGTCGATCTTCGACCTGTTCGAGGAGAACGTGCGGTACTTCCCCGGCCTGCTGCCGCAGACCGACGCGGAAGACCCGCTCGAGACGCTGGAGTCGGGCCAGGCACCGAAGCTCACCGAGCTGCGCATGCACAACGGCACGATCTGGCGCTGGAACCGGCCCGTGTACGACGTCGTCGACGGCTTGCCGCACCTGCGGGTCGAGAACCGCGTGCTGCCGGCCGGGCCCACGATCGTCGACATCGTGGCCAACGCCGCGTTCTTCTACGGCGCCCAGCGCGCGCTGGCCGAGCAGGAACGCCCGGTGTGGACGCAGATGTCGTTCCAGGCCGCGGAGGAGAACCTCTACGCCGGCGCGCGCAAGGGCTTCGAGGCGCAGCTGTACTGGCCGGGCATCGGCTGGATCCCGCCCGACGAGCTGGCGCTGCGTGTACTCCTGCCGCTCGCCCACGAGGGCTTGCGCCGCTCCGGGGTGTCCGACGAGGCGCGCGTGAAGTACCTCGGCGTGATCGAACGACGCTGCCTCGCCCGCCGCAGCGGCGCCACCTGGCAGCGCGACTACGTGCTGCGCGCGCAGGAGCGCGGCGCCGACCGCGAGACGGCGCTCAACCGCATGCTGGGCCGCTACCTCGAGCTCTCGGCCGCCGGCGAACCCGTGCACACCTGGTCGCTCACCGACTGAGTACGCGTCCCCGTTCGGCCTTATGGTGGCCGGAGCAGGTCTCAGGCAGGCAGGGGAACAACGGTGCCGAAGGTACTCGGCGGCTCGCTCGAAGCGCACCGGCGCGAAGTCCGCGCGCGGGTGTTCGAAGTGCTGCGCGCGCAGCTGTACGAGCGCGGCTTCGACGCGATCACGCTCGCCGGCGTCGCCGCCGAGGCCGGGCTGGGCCGCACCGCGCTGTACAACCACTTCCCCGACAAGGAAAGCCTGCTCGTCGCGTTCGTCGAGGACGAGGCGGCGCGCTACGTCGAGCGCCTGCGCACGGCCGTGGAAGCCGAGACGGACCCGATCGCGCAGCTGGCCACGTTCGTCCGGCTGCAGCTGCGCGTGCTCGCCGAGCACCACCTGCCGCCCGGCGGCGCGCTGGAGTCTGCGCTCGCGCCGGCGGCCTACCGGCGCATCAGCGCCCACGCCGACCCGATCACCGGGCAGCTGCGCGCGGTACTGCTCGGCGGCGTCGACGCGGGCAGCTGGCCCGCGCAGGATGTGGACGTGGTGGTCCCCATGATCACCGCGGCGCTCGGCACGCGGCAGGTGATCGACGTGCCCGCCGAGCGGCTGGCCGGCGTGATCGAGGCGGCCGTGCGGTTCGTGCTGCAGGCCGTCGGTTCGAGTGAACTTCCGGATCCCCGTCCGTTTTAGAGAGCCCCAGTCCCGATCGTGGCCTACCCTCATTCTGACAGCGTGTCAGAAAAGAGGGAGGCCGCCATGTCGGTGACCACTGAGCTCGAGGCCCGGCCGTTCTCCGGACAGCTGCGGGAGTCGACCAGGGGCGTGCACGACCGGGCCAACCACTCCACGTACATGAACGCGCTGCTCGGCGGCGAGCTCTCGCTGGACGGCTACACGCAGCTCGCGATCCAGTACTACTTCATCTACCAGGCCATCGAGCGCGTCAGCGACACGATGACCGGCGACGCGGTGGGCCGCGAGTTCGTGTTCGACGAGCTGCGCCGGCTGCCCGCGCTCGAGCGCGACCTCGAGCGCCTCGTCGGCCCGGCCTGGCGCACCGAGATCCGCCCGCTCGCCAGCACCGAGGCGTACGCCGCGCGCATCGCCGAAGCGTCGGCGTGGGCCGGCGGGTACGTGGCGCACCACTACACGCGCTACCTGGGCGACATCGCGGGCGGCCAGATCATCCGGCGGCTGCTGGAGAAGAACTTCGACCTCGCCGAGGCGGGCTCGCTGTTCTACCGCTTCGACGAGATCGGCAGTGCGCCCGCGTTCCGCGACCGCTACCGCGCGAAGCTCGACGCCGCGCCGTGGGACCACGACGCCCGCGCCCGGGTGATCAACGAGACACTGGTCGCCTTCGAGCACAACGTCGCCGTGTTCGACGAGCTGGCACGGGGCCTGGACCGCTACCGGATCGCCTGACGCCCGGGCGAAGAGGCTGATCACAAGAAGTTGACCTCCAGTTTGGTGGAGGTACAAGGCTCGGTTTCGCACAGTGCCCACCCGGGTACGCAGTAGCCGAACGAGTGGGTCCACCCTGTGGCACGGAGGCCGCCCCCGGTCGCCGCGAACCCGGGTGTGCTACTAGGTTCGGTAGTAGGAACTTGTGTCGAAGACTGAAGGAGGGCCAATGGCCCGGTACAACCTGCCCGATCTCGACTACGACTACGGCGCTCTCGCGCCCCACATCTCCGGTCAGATCAACGAGCTGCACCACAGCAAGCACCACGCGACCTACGTCAAGGGCGCGAACGACACGCTCGACAAGATCGCGGAAGCGCGCGAAGCCGGCGACTTCGGCAACATCGTCGGCCTGGAGACCACGCTGGCCTTCAACCTGGCCGGCCACGCGAACCACGTCGTCTGGTGGAAGATCCTTTCGCCGGAAGGTGGCGACAAGCCGACCGGCGAGCTGGCCGCGGCGATCGACGAGGCGTTCGGCTCCTTCGACAAGTTCAAGGCGCAGTTCACCGCCGTCTCCACCACGATCCAGGGCAACGGCTGGGGTGCGCTCTCCTGGGACCCGATCGGCAAGACGCTGATCACCCAGCAGCTGCGCGACCACCACAACAACCTGATCCTGCCGACCACGCCGATCCTGCTGGTCGACGTGTGGGAGCACGCGTTCTACCTGGACTACAAGAACGTGAAGCCGGACTACGTCAAGGCCCTGTGGAACATCTTCAACTGGGGTGAGATCAGCAAGCGCTTCGACAACGCCGTCGCCGGCGGCAACGGCCTGCTGCTCAGCTGAGCCCGCTCCTTGGGCAAAAGCGGGGTTCTCCTTGACGGAGGGCCCCGTTTTTCGTTTCTCGCTTGACTTCGAGTGCACTCCAGGTGTGAGGCTGGGGTCATGGACGTCGACGCCTACCTCGCCCGCCTCGATCTCGCGTTGCCCGCCAAGGCCGACCTCGCGGCCCTGCGGCAGCTGCAGGAACGCCACCTCGAACGCGTGCCGTTCGAAAACCTGAGCGTGCACCTCGGTGAACCCATCGAGCTGACCGAGGAAGCGCTGTTCGACAAGATCGTGCGCCGCCGGCGCGGCGGCTTCTGCTACGAGCTCAACGGCCTCTTCGCGGCCCTGCTGCGCGAGCTCGGCTTCGACGCAGCGCTGCGCAGCGCGCAGGTTTTCACCGACGAGGGCGAGCCGGGGCCGCCGCTGGACCACGCGACCGTGGTCGTGGAGCTCGACGACGAGCAGTGGCTGGTGGACGTCGGCTTCGGCCGCTTCAGCCGGGGCCCGCTGCGCCTGTCGGCCGTGGAGGTCCAGTCCGATCCCGACGGGGAGTTCCTCTTCCTGGACGCCCCGTTCGGCGACGTGGACGTGGTGATGGACGGCAAGCCCGTCTACCGCCTCGAGGCACGCACGCGGCCGCTGACGGACTTCGTACCGATGGCGTGGTGGCAGTCGACGTCGCCGCTCTCGGGCTTCACCGGACGGCTCACGTGCTCGCGTCCGACCTCCCAGGGCCGCGTGACGCTGTCGGGGCACCGGCTGATCGAAACGGTCGACGGCGTGCGCAACGTGGTGCTGCTGACCACGGACGACGCCGTGCGGACCGCGTACCGCGTGTACTTCGGCCTGGAGCTCTCGCGGCTGCCGACCCCACCAGGTGAGCACCCCTTGACGGAGCCCGTGGCCGACTCGACCATGAACCCGTCGTGAGCCGGTGAAGGACGCCTGGTCCAATACCCTCGTCACGGAACCCGTCGTCAATGAACGGAGCCCCGCACCTGGGGTTCCCAGGCGCGGGGCTCCGTCCGTTCCCGAACTGACTGCCGCTCCCACCACGAAGCGGACATGTATGAGGTTAGCCTAACCTCATCAACTCAGGCAAGTCCCCTGTCGTGGAGACCCGCCCCTCACTCGTCCGGGTGACCCCTTGAAAAGTCTCCGAAAAGCTTGAAGGGCACCTCGGCGAACCGAGGCGCCCTTCGAAATCCGCAGGTCAGACGCGTTCGCGCTTGAGCACACGCAGGCCGTTGCCGAAGCGGCGCACGGGCAGCGAGACGCCGCCTCGCCGGATGAGCACCAGCGCGCACACCACGGCGGCGACCAGCGAAATCGCGCCGCCGATGTAGAACGGCGAGCGGCCGCCGAACGCGTCGGCCATCCAGCCCGTCATCGGGCCGCCGATGGGGTTGCCGCCGATGAGCACCAGCACGTAGATGCCCATCACGCGGCCGCGCATCTCGGGTGTGACGGACGTCTGCACCAGCGCGTTCGCCGTGTTCAGGAACGTGATGGTGGCGAAACCCAGCGGGATGAGGCCGAGGCCGAAGGCCAGGTACGTCGGCATGAACGCCGTGACGAACTCGAACAGGCCGAGCGCGGCGGCGGCGATCAGCATCGTCCGCACCCGTGGCCGGCTCCTGATGCCCCGGCGCGCGGACAACAGCGCGCCGACGAAAGTCCCCACGGCGACGAGCGTGGACAACAGGCCGTAACCGTCGGCTTGGGTGTGGAAAACGTTGGCGGCGACGATCGGCAGCGACGTGAAGTAGGTGATGCCGAACGTGCTGACGAAGAACATCAGCACCATCACCGTGACCAGGTCGGAGCGGCGGCGCACGTAGCGCAGGCCCTCCATGAGCTGGCCCTTCGCGCGGGGGATCGCCGGGCCGCGGAAGAGCTTGGCGGGGTTCATCAAGGCGAGCCCGGTGACCACGGCGACGGTGCTCACCGCGTTGGCGATGAACAGCCAGCCGGTGCCGACCCAAGTGATCGCGAACCCGGCGATGGCCGGCCCCACGATGCGGGCCAGGTTGAAGATGGAGGAGTTGAGCGCGACGGCGTTGGCGATCTGGTCGCGGCCCACCATTTCGGCGACGAAAGACTGGCGCGTCGGCACCTCCACGGCGGAGGTGATGCCGAGCATCATGCACAGCAGGTACACGTGCCAGATCTGCACGACGCCGGTCAGGTTCAGCACGCCCAGCAGCGTGGCCTGCACGCAGTTGATGCTCTGGATGAGGATCAGCATCCGCCGCTTGTCGACGCGGTCGGCGAGCACACCGGCCCACAGTGACAGCAGCAGCGTCGGCGTGAACTGGAACGCGACGGCGATGCCGAGCGCCACCGGGTTGTTGCCCGAGAGCTGGAACACCAGCCAGTCCTGGGCGATGCGCTGCATCCAGGTGCCGACGTTCGAAATGACCTGGCCGCTGAAGAACAGCCGGTAGTTGCGCACGCGCAGCGAGGCGAACATGCCTTTGCCGCGCTGGGGCTCCGCGGGTCTCACGGGTTCTTCGGGCACGCGGTCCGCGCCGTCGGGCAGGCTCGGCGTCCTGGCCGCCTTGGCACCGGGTGGTCCGGACGCGGGCGGGCCGGCCGGCTGGGGCGCCGTCTCCCGGGTAGCAATGGTTTCGGTCGTACGCTCTGCTTCGCTACCCGTGGTCGCCACCGGTGTTAGTTCCCCGCCATCCTGTCGATGATCTCAGCGGCGCGGGAGAGCACGTCCAGCTCTTCCTCGCCGAGTTCGGCCAGTTGCCGATCCAGCCACGCCTCCCGCACGGAAATGGCCTTCTTCACGTAGGCCATACCGCTGTCGGACAACTCGACGATGGCCTGCCGGCCATCGGTCGGGTGCGGACGCCGCTCGACGAACCCCATCTCCTCGAGCGCGGCGATGACCCTCGTCATCGAGGGCGGCTGGACGCCTTCCTTGGCGGCGAGCTGACCAGGCGTCAGCGGGCCGCACTTGTGCAAGGTGGACAGCGCCGCGGTCTGTGTCAACGTCACGTCGTCGCCCACGCGCTGTGCCCGGAGCCGGCGGTTGAGCCGGACCACCGCGAGACGCAGGCGGCTCGCGAGGGAGCGCTCTTGCGTGTCGCCGGACATATAGTTAGCGTACCTCACGAAAATGGCGCCAACGGGTGAACCCCGCCACCCTCCGCGATCACGCTCAGCTCAAGGCCGACCGCTGTCGGCACCGGTCAGCGCGGCGCCCGTTCCCCGCTCAGCTCAGCGCCGCCTGGATCGGACCCACCGCGAAGTACGCGACGAACGCCACCGCGATCACCCACATCAGCGGGTGGACCTGGCGAGCCTTGCCGGTGGCGGCGCGGATGACGACGTAGCTCACGAAGCCCGCGCCGATGCCGTTGGCGATGGAGTAGGTGAACGGCATGACGACGATCGTGAGGAAGGCCGGCAGCGCGATCGAGAAGTCCGTGAAGTCGATTTCCCGGACCTGGCCCATCATCAGCGCGCCCACGACCACCAGCGCCGGCGCAGCGGCCTCGACGGGCACCACCTGGTAGAGCGGCGTCAGGAACATGGCGGCGAGGAAGAGCACGCCGGTGACGACGTTGGCGAGGCCCGTGCGCGCGCCCTCCGCGATGCCGGAGGCGGACTCGACGAAGACGGTGTTCGAGCTGGCGGAGCCGAAGCCACCGGCCGCACCGGCGAGGCCCTCGACGAACAGGGCGCGCCCGACGCCTGCCAGCTGGCCGTCCTTGCCGATCAGGCCGGCTTCCTTGCCGAGGCCGGTCATGGTGCCCATGGCGTCGAAGAAGTCGGCGAGCACCAGCGTGAACACGAGCAGGACGACGGTGATGATCGGCAGCCGCGTCCAGGCGCCGAAGGACACGTCGCCGACCAGCGACAGGTCCGGGATGCCGAAGACGTTCGACGGCAGCGCCGGATAGCCGAGGTTCCAGCCCTTGGGATTGGTGCCGTTCGACGGCCCGGCCTTCACGATCGCCTCGACGACGATGGCCAGCACGGTCGAGCCCAGCACGCCGATGAGGATCGCGCCCTTGACCTTCTTCGCCACGAGGATCGCGGTGAGCAGGAGGCCGACCACGAACACGGCCGTCGGCCAGGAGGCGACCGAGCCGTTGATGCCGAGGCCGACCGGGACGGTGGTGTGCGCGTCGTCGGGCAGGCGGCGCACGAAGCCGGCGTCCACGAGGCCGATGAGGCAGATGAACAGGCCGATGCCGACCGCGATCGCCGACTTGAGCGCCGGCGGCACCGCGCGGAACACGGCCGTGCGGAAGCCGGTGAGCACCAGCAGGACGATGATCACGCCCTCGATCACGACCAGGCCCATGGCCTCGGGCCAGGTCATCTGGGGTGCGAGCGTGACGGCGAGCAGGCTGTTGAGGCCCAGGCCGGTGGCGATGGCGAACGGGTAGTTGGCGACCAGGCCCATCAGGATCGTCATCACACCGGCGACCAGCGCCGTCACCGCGGCGACGGCCGGCACGGGCAGGATGTGGCCGAGCACGTCGGCGTGGGCCGAGGGCGTACCCGCGGCGAAGCTGCCGATGATGAGCGGGTTGAGCACCACGATGTAGGCCATGGTCACGAACGTGACGACGCCACCGCGGATCTCCCGCCCGGCCGTCGAGCCGCGTTCGGTGATCTTGAAGAACCGGTCCAGAGTGGACACGGTCTCCCGCTCGCGCTGATCCGTCATGCCCTGCCCCTGTCTTGCTCGCTGCCGGCCTGCTCGTTTCGTGGACGCCCGGGGGTACCCTTCACCACGTGGATGAACCGATCAATCCCGCGGAGGTTACGGGCTCGTTGCGGCACACGCCGGACCTGCCCAAGCGCCTGACCGACCTGACCCCGGTGGTGATCGTAGGTACCTCGCTGTGGGCCGTCGCGCTGGTGGTGCTCTTTTTCGTCACGGCCGGCGTGTGGGTGTGGACGGCGTTCGCCGGGATCGTCCTGGGGTTCATCGGTTTCGGCATCATCTTCTGGCAGCGCGCGGCGGCCCGGCGCGGGTCCAAGTCGGCGCAGCGGCTCTAGTTCGCCGCTAGTTGAGGAACGTGTGCGGCGCCGGGTCGTCGAGCAGTGCGGTGATGCGATAACGCTCGGCCCAGTGGTCAGTGGCCCAAGCGAACGCGCGGGCCAGACCTTCCGACGTGTCGGCGGCGTGGAGGCGGTTGTCTTCGTCCGACCACCACGGGACGTCGGCGGTGGTGCCGTCGACGGTCACGGTGAGCACGTCGTGCAGCAGCGGGCCGCCCTCGGGCACGGTGAGGCCGAGCTGGTCGGCAACGAGGCGGATCGCGGGCAGGTCCGCCCAGGCGACGTACTCGCCGGTGCTGGTCACCTCGTTCGGCAGGGCGCTCGCGAGGGGCACGTCGAGCAGCTCGGCGAGGCGTTCGGGGTCTTCGGGCGCGGCGATGATCTTCGGCGCCGGCAGCGCCGAAGCCGCCCACGGGACGTCGAGGACCACGGCCTTGTCGGCGGCTGCCACGCTCGCGTCGGCCGCGCGGACGCGGACGGGAGCGTCGAGGTCGTCGACCTCCACGGGCGACTGCACGAGCGCGCGGTGAGCGCGCGCGGCGAGGCCCGGCGTGAGCGTGCGGGCGGGGTCGCCGAGGCGGTCGAGCAGGTCGGTGACGTCTTCGGACGTCGCGAGGTCCAGTGTGGTCCGGACGCCGGCGGCCTGGAGCAGCTCCTCGGTGAGCTCGAGGTCGGGCACCTCGTCGTAGAGGCCGGCGAGGTCGGCCGCTGACGGCAGGCGCCAGGAGCCGGGCGCTTCGCCGGCCAGCAGGGCGTAGCGGGCGAGCCACCAGCCCGCGTGGCCCTCGGGCGCGTGCAGCGCCTGCCACGTTTCGGGACGCGCGGCGATGAGGCGCAGCGCGGCGGGCCAGGCGTCGTCGGCCACGAGGTCAAGGTCCCTGATCGCCAGGACAGTGGTGGGCTCGGTCGAGTCCCACCAGGCGTCTTCGTCGGGCAGGCCGTGGTCGGGCTCGTGCGGCTCCTCGTCCCGGACGACGGCGAACGAGTCGAGCACCCCGACCGCTTCGAGCGTCGACTGTGGCCAGTCCTCGGCGAACTCCTCGTCGAGAACGGAAAGGGCACCGTCTTCTTCGAACACTTCGGGATCGAACACGTCGAGAAGTGGAGACGAAGGCAGCACGAGCTCGTCGGCCCGGCGCCAGCCATCTTCGGACGGGAGGGCGAGCGCACCCGCCCACCCCGGTGCGTCGTCGCCGCACTCCGCGATCAGCCTCAGCACGGCGCCCGCGAGGTTCATGCCGTCCAAACCGGACCGGACGTCTTCCACGCTGCGTTCCACGGCGTACTGCACCTGCTCGGCTTCGAGCAGCTGGCGGGCGTCGGCGTGCTTGGCACCCAAGCGTTCCAGCAACGGATGCGCCGCGGCGGGGTGCACGAGCCTCAGCCCCGGAACGTCCACATCGGACAGCAACGCGAGCAGCTCACCGGACCCGTCGACGAGCAGCGCACCCCTGGCGCCGGGCAGCGTCCGCCCGTCGGACAGCGGCACCGGCAGCCCGTCGAGCTGCGCCGGCGACACGTCGTGCGTGTCCACGGCCACGGCGAGCGCCGCGTACAGCCGGTGCCACCACTCGGGTTCCCGGTCGATCCCCGTGAGCACCTCCAGCACGTCCTCGATACCGATCGCCTGCGCCGACACGGGTTTCAGCGTGCGCGCCGCTCCCGGCGGCGCGGGGACGAGCCCGGGCACGAGGTCGGCCAGCAGCGGCGGCAAGTCCGGCACGTCGATGTCGAGCACCTTGGCCTGCCGGCCGGACACCTCCGCATTGCCCAGGGTGGACAGCCAGGGCCGCGTTGCCAGCTCGGTGAAAACCTGGTCCCTCAGCTGCGCGTCCACCGTGGACCGCGGAAATCCGGCCTGAGGCACCAGCACGAACCGATGCTCCTGCGGCACGGACCGGACCAGCCCGACGTAGTTCGTCGCCGCCTGCGCGATCGCTTCGTCCAGCGCCGCCCCGGGCAGCACCCTCCGCCGCGACGGCTCCAACGGCACGGGCGCGATCAACCTCGCCGGCAACGACAATGCCTCATCCGTCGGCGTCGGCGCGTGCAACACGTCTTCGGCCAGCGGCTGGGGCACCCCGTCCGCGTCGATCGGCACGGCCCAGCCCTCGTGCGTCAACCACCGCCGGTTCGTCTCGGGCCCGATGATCTCAACCTGGTCCGTGCCGGCGCGCGTCCAAACGCGACCATCCACTTCGACCTCGCCCAACCAGGGCAAGGCCAGCAACAGGTCGGAAATCTCGTCCTGGAGGGCGTCCAGCAACGCCTTCCCGCTCGCCGGTTCCCGCAGCGGCAGCCGCACCTCCGTGTCAAACCCCGCCGGCGGGGTCTCCTCGGAAGGCCACGGCAGCCTCAGCACGGGCACGTCCCCGTCCCGCCCGGCCGCCTCCCGCGTGCGCTCCGCGGAGAACCGCACCCCACCTCGCGCCGAAACGACCCGCGGCTCGTCGGACACAGTCAGCACCGCGGCAAACCCGACGCCGAACCGCCCGACCGTATCCAGCCGCTCCTTCGCCGACGCCCGCAACGACGCCAACGACTCCACACCGCGCGTGTCCAGCGGCGCGCCGGTGTTGGCGAACCTCAGCTCACCGTGCACAACGGACACTCTGACGCGGCCGGGCGCGCCCGCCGCTTGGGCCGCGTCCGCCGCGTTCTGCGCCAGCTCCACAAAGAGCCGATCCCGGTACGCCCCGACCCTCAGGTCACGCTCGGCGTTGGTGTCCTCCACAAACCGCGTCGGCGAGTCTCGCCACGCGCGCAGCATCGCCTCGCGCAGCCGCCCCGTCCCGAACGGATCCGCCCCCACGCCCTCGTTCACCGGGGGCCGTCACCACTTTCAGCAGCGCGCTCACCCTCGCCGGCCTCCACTTCGGCGGCTTCGGCCGCTTCAGCGGCTTCAACGCCTTCGCCCGCTTCGGAAGCAGTAGCGGAGGTAGATTCGACGCTTTCGCGCGCTTCGGCGACCTGAGCCGACGCAGCAGCCGCCGGAGTCACTTCGGCAGCCCCGGTCTCGCCGCCATCGTGCGCTCCAGTCGCCCGGCCCGCGTCGCCTGCTTCGGCCACCACGGTGACATCGGTGGCCTGGTCAGCTCCAGTGGACTGGCTCACTTCGTCCGCTTCGACGCCTTCGCGCTCTTCGACCGCGGCGGCTTCGGCAGAATCGCCGGCAGCTTCCTCGAACGACTCCGCAGCCGACTCCTCGACGGTCGTGCCTTCCGGCGCCGCGCTCTCCGCGATCTCGTCGCCCGCGGAAACCGCCTGGGCCTCGGGCACCGCGACGTCGGCGAGCGCAGTGGTTCCCGCGCCATCCTGCGCAGCCGGCTCGGCGGCAGCTTCCTCGGAAGCTCCGACATGAACCTCGCCGGCCGGTTCCGAACCCTGCTCGGCAGCGTGGTCCGCCCACAGCCCCACCGCCTCCCAGGCCCCGCCGGTCGGCTTGGCGGGGGCAGCCGGCTCGGGCTCCGCGGACACACCTGCGGAGTCCGCAACCGCATCGGCCGCCGGGGTAGCGGCAGCCGGCTCGGCCGCCTGATCCGCCTGGGCCACCGCAACGTCAGCGACCGAATCGGCAGACTCCCCTTCCACCGCCGACTCCGCGCCGGCCTCAACCTCAGCCTGAGCGGCCGGCTCGGCCGAAGCAGTCGCCTCCGGCTGCGAGGTCGCGGCCGCGGTATCGGCGGCTGCAGCCGGCGCAATCGGAGTCGACTCGGCCGAGGCCGAGGGGGGCTCGGCGGCGGGAGCTGCCGCGGAAGCCGGCGGCGCCGCACCCGGCTCGGTCGAGGCCTCAGCCGCGGACTCCGAAGTCACCGCCGCGGGTTCAGCAGCCGCATCCGGCGCCGGGGTGACGGCGGTCGGCTCGCCGACCGACCCGGCCGAAGCCTCGGCGAGGGACTCGGTGGCGGGAGCCGCCTGCGAAGCCGCACCTTCAGATGCTGAGCCGGCAGGCACGTCTTTCACCGCCGACTCAGCAGCCTCAACCTCAGGCAAAGCAGCCGCGGCCGACCCCGCCGCAGCGGCCGGAACCGCCTCCGAGACCGAGGTCGCCGCAACCGGCTCGGCGGAGTCGGTCGCCGTGGGCTGCGCGGGCGCAGCCGCAGAGTCGGCAGTTGCTTCGGGTGCCGTGGCAGTCGGGGTCTCCGCGGTCGGCGAGGTGGGCGCAGTCTCCGGTGTGGTGACTGTGGCGGCCGAAGCGGTCTCAGCGGCGTTCGTCGCGAGGGTTTCGGCAGCCGGAGTCTCGGTGAACCCAGCCGGGGAAGCCTCCTCGGCCGCCACCTCGACAGCGGCAACCTCCGCGGCAGCCTCCGGCTCCACAGTCGCCACAGTGGAAGTCTCTTCAGCGGCAGCCGACGAAGCCTCCGCAACCACCTCGGCCGAAACCGCAGCCGAACCCTCAGGCTCAACCTCACGCTCGGCACCCGAAACGAAGTCGATCAGCGAATCGTCATAAACCAGTTCCGCCACCGGGATCGACGAGGTGATCTCCACCTCCACCTCGGAATGCGCCCCGCACCCGTACTCCACATCCACCACGTGGCCGTCCGCTGGTGCGATGTCGTTGGTGCACACCCCGAACGCCCCGCGTAGAGAACCGGCGAGCGGCACGAAAAACCCGCAGGACCCACAAGTCGCCGGAGCACTGCGGGCCATGTCGGAGCGCGGGCCGAACTCGCCGCCGTGCCAGCGGGTGGCGGCGTCCTGGCGGCCGTAGCGCGAGAGGACGTGGACGCGACCAAGGCCGACGTCGTGGGCGACCTCTTCGACGGCCGGGTCGTCGGACTGCAGGTACGCCGGCGCGAGGCGCGGGTCGTCCTTGTCGGTGGGGAAGATGTCGCCCACGCCGAGGTCGCCGGCGCGCACGCGTTGCTCCCAGGGGACCCACGTGGGCGCGACCAGGGAGTCCGGGCCGGGCAGGAGGGCGAGCTCGCTCACGGTCACCGGCTCGTCCAGGCCGGCGACGGCGACCGTCACGGCCCAGCGCCAGCCGCGGTAGCCGGGCACCGACGCCTCGAACAGGTGAGTCGCCGAGACGGCGTCCTCGGAGGTCACGCCGACGTGCTCGCCGACCTGCTCGGCCGGGGCGTCCGCCAGCACAGCTTCGCGCGCAAAGTCTTCCGCGTCCGCGAGCTTCCGCTGGATAGAGCCGTCGTCCAGGGTCAACAGCAACGTCATGTCCCCAATTGTGCCGCACGCATCCGCGCCGCCCGTGCCAGGCTGTTCTCGTGCGCACTCCCCCGAGCCGAACCCCGTTGATCTGGCCACTGCTGGCGGTGGCCCTGCTCGGCGGCTGCGCCGGCACGCAGGCGGCGCCGCCCCCGCCGGAAGACCTCACCGGGCAGGTGCTGCAGACGCTGCCGCACGACACATCGGCCTTCACCGAGGGCCTCGAGTTCTCCGGCACGACGCTGTACGAGAGCCGCGGCCTTTCCGGCGAGTCCGCCCTCACCGCGGGTGCCGCCGGCCAGGACCCCACCACGCGCGTGGCGCTGCCGTCGCCGCTGTTCGCCGAAGGCATCACCGTCCTCGGGCCCAAGCTGTGGCAGCTGACCTGGCAGGACGGTTTCGCCATCGAACGCGATTCGAAAACCTTGGCCGAGCTGCGCCGCGTGCCCTTCGACGGCGAGGGCTGGGGCCTGTGCCACCAGCCCAGCGGGCGCCTGGTCATGAGTAACGGCACCGCCATGCTCACGTTCCGTGACCCGCAGACGTTTGCGGTCACCGGGAGCGTCGACGTCGGCGTGGACCAGCTCAACGAACTCGAGTGCGTCGGTGACACGGTGTACGCGAACGTGTGGAAAACCGGCACCATCCTGCGCATCGATTCCAAAACCGGACAGATCACCGGACGCATCGACGCGAGCAAGCTCCGCACCCCCGTCGACCCCGGGGAAGACGTGCTCAACGGCATCGCGGCCGTCCCCGGCACCGACGAATTCCTCGTCACGGGCAAGCTCTGGCCCGCGATGTACCGGGTGAAGTTCGTCCCCGCCGGCGCCGCCGGGACACAGAACGGCACGTGATCGGGCGGACCGGCACTCGGATGAGGCAGGATTGACACGTGGCACTCTTCGGTTCGCACTCCGAACCCGACGGCACCTTCTCCGAGCGGTCGGGCAAGGGTCGCGGCCGGAAGTCCAAGCGCAAGTGGACGCCGGAGCCCAGCGCCGCCCAGGCCCGCTCCTGGCGCGACTCTCCGCAGCCCACCCGCGTCGACCCCGCCGCGCACCCGGTCGAACCACCGACCCGGCGCGCGCCGGCGGAGCCCTCGACCCAGCACGTCCCACCGCGCGCACGGCCCGAGCGGTACGAGCCCCGCGCCCGCCCCGAACACATCCCCGCCGAGAGCCGGGAGCCCCGAGGCCGCGCCCGAAGCCCGTTCTACGACGAGCCGCGAACCCCGACGGCCGATGAGGCCCCCACCGGCGCCGTCCCCCTCGGCCACCGGCCGCCGCCCCCCAGGGGCGCGCGGCCGTACCCGTCGCAAGACCACCGCACCGAACCGGTCCGGCCGCGCCAGGACGACTCCCGGCCCGGCAGCGGCGAATACGAGCACTACGACACCGGTGGCTACGCCGGCGAACCCCGCGTCGGCCCCGAGCGTGACGAAGAGTTCCGCACCACCGCCGTCCCCGGCGCCGGCTCGATCCCGAAGCTGCCGAAGAAGATCACCGTCACGCGCGTCGCCGCGTTGCGCAGCCGGCAGCTGAGCGGCCAAGCCATCGGCATGTTCCAGCGCGCCACCAAGGCCGACGGCGCGGACAAGTCGGGCCTCACCTCGCTGATGTACGCGGTGATGCTGAACTACGCCAGCGACGCCGCCATGGCCATCGCGCTCGCCAACACGCTCTTCTTCGCCGCCACCAGCGGCGAGAGCAAGGGCAAGGTGGCGCTGTACCTGCTGATCACCATCGCGCCTTTCGCGCTCGTCGCACCCGTCATCGGCCCGGCGCTGGACAAGATCCAACGCGGCCGCCGCCTCGCGATGTGCGTGGCCTCCATCGGCCAGGGCCTGATGGCCGTGGTCATGGCCCTGCACTTCGACGACTGGCTGCTCTACCCCGCCGCGCTCGGGATGATGGTGCTGTCGAAGTCGTTCACCGTGCTCAAGGCCGCCATCACGCCACGCGTGGTGCCGCCGGAGATCACGCTGTCGAAGACCAACGCGCGGCTCACGATCTTCGGCCTCATCGCCGCCGGCGTATTCGGCGGGCTGGCCAGCGGCGTCAACGCGATCAGCGGGTCCGCCGGTGCGCTGTGGTTCACCGCGTTGATCTGCGTGGCCGCAGCCGTGCAGTCGATGCGGATCCCCTCGTGGGTCGAGGTGACCGAGGGCGAGGTGCCCACGTCGCTGTCGGCGCGGCCCGAACCGAAGCAGAAGAAGCAGCGTCAGCCGATGGGCCGCCACATCGTGGTCGCCTTGTGGGGCAACGGATCCGTGCGGGTGCTCACCGGCTTCCTCATGATGTTCGCCGCGTTCGCGGTGAAGGCGCAGACGGAGGGCACGGGCCACAGTCCGTTCATGCAGCTGCTCCTGCTGGGCGTCATCGGCGCCGCGGCCGGAGCGGGCGGCTTCGTCGGCAACGCGCTGGGCTCGCGCCTGCAGTTCGGCTCGCCGGACCAGGTGATCGTGTGGTGCGTGGCCGCCTGCACGGGTGTGACGCTCGTCGCCACGCTCCTGCCCGGCCTCGCGACGGCGGCGGTCGTCGGGCTCGTCGGCGCCACGGCAAGCGCGCTCGCGAAGATCAGCCTCGACGCCGTGATCCAGGAAGACCTGCCGGAGCAGTCGCGCGCGTCGGCGTTCGGGCGCTCGGAAACGGTGCTGCAGCTGGCCTGGTGCTTCGGCGGCGCCGTCGGCCTGCTGCTGCCGCCGACCTACTGGATCGGCTTCCTCGTGGTCACGGTGCTGCTCGGCGTGGGCCTCACGCAGACCTACCTCGTGCAGCGCGGCGGCTCGCTCGTGCCGGGGCTGGGCGGAAATCGGCCACTGCGGCCCGAACCGACCGGCAGCTTCCCCGCGCAGGGCACGTCCCGGGAGCGCCGGTAATCTTCGGGCCATGCGACGTTCCCGATTGGTGGCCGTGCTCGCGGCCGGTGGTCTCGCCGTGGCCGGCTGCTCGGCGCCCGGGCCGGCCGAGGTGACCTTCTACGGCGATGGGCACACGATCAACGTCGGGCCCATCGGCAACTGCGACGTCAAGACCGGCATCTGCGCCGCCAACCCCGGCGCCGCGGGCAGGCTGAAGCTGCGCCCGGGCAAGCCCGTGCAGATCTCCGTGCCGAAGGAGGTCGCGGAAGGTCCGTGGAAGGTGACAGTGCAGTTCGTCAACGGCAAGGGCCAGCCCCAGCCGCTGAAGGAAGACATCATCACCAGCGGCGACCGCTACGCCTACACCGCGATGCCGCCCACCAAGGACGACCAGATCGTGGTGGTGGAGATCGCGCAGGCCACCGTGGTCAGCCGCACGGGCGACCCCAACGACGCGGAGCCGATCACCTCGGCCCTGTGGTCGTTGCAGGTCCAGCCCGCCTGAAGCCACAACGAGTGAAGGGCACCCGCCGAGGTGCCCTTCACCACCGCGTCCGACGCGGGCTCAGGGGTCGAGGTCCCGGGCGACCGCGCGCATGATCTCCGCGATCTGCTTGGTGTTCTTGCGATCCGGGTACCGGTTGCGGCGCAGGTCCGGCTGAACCTTCAGCTCGAGAAGCTTGATCATGTCCTCGATCAGGCCGTGCAGCTCCTCGGCGGGACGCCGGCGCGCTTCCGCGACCGACGGCGGCGGATCCAGCAGCCGGACGGAGAGCGCCTGCGGCCCGCGACGGCCGTCGGCGACGCCGAACTCCAGCCGCTGCCCGGCCTTGAGCCCCTCGACGCCCTGCGGCAGCGCGGCCTTGCGAATGTAGACGTCGGCTCCGCCGTCCTGCGTGACGAACCCGAATCCCTTCTCCGCGTCGTACCACTTGACCTTGCCGGTCGGCACTTCCCTCACCAGTCCTTCTGCTGTACTGCTCACGACGAACGCGCCCCGGGCGTACCCAGGGCGCGCGTCCGCTTAGCGTATCTCGCCACATGCCCTGGGGAGAAGCGGATACGGCCGATACCCTCAGCGCCATGGAAAACGCAGCGAAGCAGACCGCGGGCAAACCGATCCTCATGCGGATCGGGATCGGCCTGTTCGCCATCGGGCTGCTCGCCGTGCTGGCGGTGTTCATCATGTTCGCCGCCGGTCTGGAGAACCTGCCGGTGTGGCTCAGCGCGGTCGCCGGCGTGCTGACGCCGCTGGGCCTGCTGCTCGGCCTGATCGCGCTGGTCCGCGAGGCGCGCGCAGGCAAGCACGGCTGAGCCTCAGAACGCGCGGGCGAACCACTCCGGGAACTGCGTGAGCGAGCCGAACACCACGTCGGCTCCCTCGGCGAGCAGTTCTTCCTTCGTGCACGGCCCCGTGGTGACCCCCACCGCGAGCGCGCCGGCGGCACGGGCTCCTCGCACGTCGCCGAGGTGATCTCCGACATACGCCTGTGCGCCGTACTCCTTGAGCGCAACCGCTTTCTGCGTGGACCACAGCTCGCCCACAAGCTCGTCGACCTCCAGCCCGAGCGCCTCGACGTGCAGCCGCGCGTTGGGCCCGTACTTGCCGGTGACCACGAGCGTGCGCCCGCCCGCCGCGCGCACGGCCTTCAGTGCTTCCGCCGCGCCCGGCAGTGCGACCGTGCTCGGCACGACGAGCCCGGGGTAGAGCGCCCGAAACCGGTCCACGAGCCCCGGAATCCGTTCCTCGGGCGCCTCGAAGCCGCGCAGGATGTCGTCGAGCGGCGGGCCGAGGTTGGCGGCGAAGTGCTCACCGTCGAGCGCCAGGCCCGACTCCGCACCCAGCGCGTTCATCGCCGCGACCATGCCCGGCCGCGGGTCGATCAGTGTCATGTCCAGGTCGAAGCCCACGGTGATGCCCACGCCCGCCACGGTAGCGGGGACCACCGACAGAGCCGGCGTGTACATCCGATCGTGGTCAGTAAAGCTTCTTGACACAACATCGATCTGTGTCAAGCTGGCGGTGTGACGAGCTTCACCGAGCGCACCAAGGCATCACTGCGCGAAGCGCTGCTCGACGCGGCCGCGGACCTGCTCCCCGACCGCGGCCACAAGGCGCTGCGCATGGCCGACGTCGCGGCGCGCGCGGGCGTGAGCAGGCAGACCGTCTACAACGAGTTCGGCAGCAAGGCGGCGCTCACGCAGGCCGTGGCGCTGCGCACGGCAGCCGAGTTCCTCGACGGCATCCGCCGCCGCTTCGAAAGCGCCGACGGGCTGATCCCCGGCATCCACGGCGCCGTCGTCTACACGATCGACCACGCCCGCGAGAACCGGCTCGTCGCCGCCGCGCTCGGCACGGAAGCGGGCGAGGACCTGCTGCCCCTGCTCACCACCAGGGGCGAGCCCATCCTCACGGCCGCCGCCGACCTCGCGACCGAGCAGTACCGCTCGCTGGAGCCCCGCCTGTCGCAGAAGTCCGCCGCACTGCTGGCGGAGACGGTGGTGCGGCTTTCGCTGAGCCACCTGGTGCTGCCGACGCACTCCGCGACCGTGGCGGCCGACGCCGTGGTGGCGGTGCTGGCGCCGGCGATCGAGAGCTTCCTGGCGGATTCGCCGACAGGCTCGTCCACGGAATCGTCCACAATGGAGTGACACGAAAGGGCCGGACATGACGGACACGCTTCCCGAGCTGCGCAGCGGGTTTTCGTCGCTGCGCAAGGGTGGGCTCAACTGGGACTCGTTCCCGCTGCGCCTGTTCGTGAAGGGCAACAAGAAGTTCTGGAACCCCGCCGACCTCGACTTCAGCCGCGAACGCGAGGGCTGGAAAAGCCTGACGCCGGAGCAGCGCCGCTCGACGACCTACCTCGTGGCGCAGTTCATCGCCGGCGAGGAGGCCGTGACGGAGGACATCCAGCCCTTCATGCGCGCGATGTCCTCGACCGGCCGCTTCGGCGACGAGATGTACCTGACGCAGTTCTGCTTCGAGGAAGCCAAGCACGTCGAGGTCTTCCGCCGCTGGATGGACGCCGTCGGCCTCGACGACGACCTGCACCCCTACGTCGCCGAAAATCCCCACTACCGCAAGCTTTTCTACGAGGAGCTGCCGCAGTCACTGCGCGCCCTGCAGGACGATCCCAGCCCCCTCAACCAGGTCCGCGCGAGCGTCACGTACAACCACGTCATCGAAGGCAGCCTCGCGTTGACGGGCTACTACTCGTGGCAGCTCATCTGCACCCAGAACCAGATCCTGCCCGGCATGCAGGACCTCGTCCGCCACATCGGCGACGACGAACGCCGCCACATGGCGTGGGGCACCTTCACCTGCCGCCGCCACGTCGCCGCCGACGACTCCCTGTGGGACGCCGTGCAACAGCGCATGGGAGAACTGCTGCCCCACGCGCTCAACATGATCCAGTGGGTGCAGGACCAGTTCGAGGAAGTCCCGTTCGACAACGACCCGCAGGAGCTGATCCAGTACGCGGCCGACCGCGCCCAGCGCCGGTTGGGTGCCATCGAGTCGGCCCGCGGGACGCCCGTGGAGCAGATCGACCTGGACTACTCGCCGGAGCAACTGGAGGACACCTTCGGCGAGGAAGACGAGAAGGCCCTGGCGGAAGCCGCGGCGGCGGCTTCCTGATGGACGGTGGCCGTCTCCGGATCGCGCCGGAGACGGCCACCAGCGCCACCTCCAGATCACTGCGTGCCGCCGTACGACGTGCCCGCGGTGACGCCGCGCGAGTTGATCAGCAGTGCCGGCGCGGAAGTGTGGGCCGGCGGGGCGCCAGCCGCGTGCGGGTGCCCTCCGGTGCCCATTTCGCGCCGACGCCCTCGCCTGGTCGGCAATCGTGCCGGAGCAGTTGAGGTCGCCGGGCCGTCGCGTTGCGCGCGTCGCTCGGCAGGTACGTCGGCCGGCCCGCGCAGTCCCACCGCGTCGCGTACCTGCCCCCGAAGTCGGATCGACGAGCCCCACGACGGTGCCGTTGGCGCCGAGCCCCCTCGCCGCCCGAAAGCTCGGCGCCTCGGTTCCGCCGAGCGTCACGACGCGGCCCCGGGGGCCCCACCGCTTGGCCACGGTGTTGCCACCGGCCGACGTCGTCGAGCCGATGACCGCGCCACCACGGGAAATCCCGGCGACGGTGCCGTACTCGCCGTCGGGCGTGAGGTCCGTGATGCGCCCCGTTCGTCCCAGCGCACAGGTGCGTGCGCCCGCCCACATCGACGGCGGTATCGGCGACGAGACGACCGTCGGGCGTGATCTCGTTCGCGAACGCCGAGCCGCCACTGGGCAAGCCAGGCAACTCGTGGACACGGCCGTCGCGTTCCCACAGCAGCGCGTGTGAAGCCGCGCCGTCGTACGAAGCGCCGGCGATCCGACCGGTGCCGCTGATCGCGCCGGCACTGCTGCTCTCGCCGGTGTCCGGCAGTCACGTGACCGTGCCGTCGGCGGCCAATGCACGGCACGCTGAACGCCTTGCGCGTCCTCGGCCCACCCGACCACGACGTCGTCCTCGTCGATCGCGACAGCCTGGCCAGGGCACCCCGAGCGTCGGCAACGCGGTGGGCTCGCCCGTGGCGGACCACTTCATCGGGTGGTCGAGGATCCGCGCGTCACGCGGGTCACTCTCGCCCACGACCGTGCCGCGGCGATTGTTCGCCTCGGCTCCGGTGCAGGTGTCACCCCGGACGCGACGCAAGCTCGGTCGGCTCCACCGGCACGGCCGTGGCGCAGGCCGCTGGTGCGAGCACAGTGATCGTCGTCACCGCGACCCCGCGGCGAACGCTTTTCGGCTGACCTTCACGGTGTTCCCCCTTCGTCGGTCTCCGAGGGGGAACACTCGCGACGAGGTTGTCCGGTTGTCTGCCCTATGCGTGTTTCGCCGAGGCGGCGGCTTCGAGGCCCAGCAGCGTCACCGACTGCTCGCGCATCTCGACCTTGCGCACCTTGCCCGTCACGGTCATCGGGAATCCGTCGACGATGTGGACGTAGCGCGGGATCTTGTAGTGGGCCAGCTTGCCCTGCGAGAACTCGCGCACGGCCTCGGCGGTGAGGGGCTGCGCGCCCTCGCGCATCTGGATCCAGGCCATGAGCTCTTCGCCGTACTTGACGTCGGGGACGCCGATGACCTGCGCGTCGAGCACGTCCGGGTGTGTGTAGAGGAACTCCTCGATCTCGCGCGGGTACACGTTCTCGCCGCCGCGGATGACCATGTCCTTGATGCGGCCGGTGATGTTGAGGTAGCCGGCCTCGTCCATCACGGCGAGGTCGCCGGTGTGCATCCAGCGCGCGGCGTCGATGGCTTCGGCCGTCTTGTCGGGCTGTTCCCAGTAGCCGAGCATCACGGAGTAGCCGCGCGTGCAGAGCTCGCCGGGCACGCCGCGCGGCACGGTGAGGTTCGTCTCGGGATCGACCACTTTGGACTCGAGGTGCGGCCCCACGCGGCCGACCGTGGACACGCGGCGCTCCACCGAATCGTCCGCGCGCGTCTGCGTGGAGACCGGCGAGGTTTCCGTCATGCCGTAGCAGATCGACACTTCCGTCATGCCCATTCGGTCGATCACCTGCTTCATCACCTCGACCGGGCACGGCGAGCCCGCCATGATTCCGGTGCGCAGCGACGACAGGTCGAACTCGCCGAAGTCGGGGTGGTTGAGCTCCGCGATGAACATCGTGGGCACGCCGTAGAGCGACGTGCACCGCTCCGCCTCCACGGCCTCCAGCGTGGACCGCGGGTCGAACGCCGGCGCCGGGATCACCATGCACGCGCCGTGGCTGGTGCACGCGAGGTTGCCCATCACCATGCCGAAGCAGTGGTAGAAGGGCACGGGGATGCACACGCGGTCTTCTTCGGTGTAGTTGCAGAGCTCGCCGACGAAGTAGCCGTTGTTGAGGATGTTGTGGTGGGACAGCGTGGCGCCCTTGGGGAAGCCCGTGGTGCCGGAGGTGTACTGGATGTTGATGGGGTCGTCGGCGCTCAGGTTTTTCTGGAGCTCGGCAAGGGCCTCCGGGTCACCGCCCTCCCCCTTGGCCATGAGGTCCGTCCAGGCGTCGGTGCCCAGCAGCACCACGAACTCGAGCCCGGGGCAGTCCGGCCGGACCTGCTCCACCATCGCCGCGTAGTCCGACGTCTTGAACTTGTCCGCCGCGACGAGCATCCGGACGCCGGACTGGTTGAGCACGTACTCGAGCTCGTGCGAGCGGTACGCGGGGTTGATGTTGACGAGGATGGCGCCGATCTTGGCCGTCGCGTACTGGAGCAGCGTCCACTCCGCGCGGTTCGGCGACCAGATCCCGACGCGGTCCCCCTTGCCGATCCCGGTGGCGACGAGCCCGTGCGCCAGCTGGTCCACGTCCTTTTTGAGATCGGCGTACGACCACTTCTTGCCGGCCGCGCGGTCCACCATCGCGTCGCGAGCCGGGAAGGCGGCCACGGTGCGGTCGAGGTTGTCCCCGATGGTGTCACCCAGCAGGGGGACGTCGGACGTCCCGGAGGCATAACTGGGCAGGGCGGGCGCGTCGGGCATGGTTGCCTCCCGGTGGGGTCTTCGTCGACACCCGCGAGTCTAGGAACCCGGGGGGTCGACGACCACCCGGCCGGGCACCCGCCTTCCGCTACGCTCGGTGCGGGTTCGTTTCACGAAGGGTTGGGGTTGGGCCGTGCCGGAGGAGTTCTCCCTGAACTTGACCGAAGTCGACGTCGCCGTCCGCCGCAGCGGCCTGCCGGCTTCGTGGCACCCCTTCGAAATCCGCAGCCCGGGGCTGACGCTTTCTGAACACCGCCGCCTGTCGGACTCGGCTTGGGACGCGCTGCGTTCTCGCGGGTTGGCCCATGCGGACAAGCTCGACCACGACGTTCTGGTCACCTTGCAGGCCTGGACGCGCCCCGAGGTGCTGATCATCGTGCGCGCGGCGGAGCTGCCTTCGGGGACGGTGCTGTACCGGGCCTGCATCGGTGAGGGGCTCGGGGTGTTTTCGTCGTCCTCGCCCGAGGGGATCCGATTCCAGCAGACGCGGCCGGATCGGCTGGTGGAGACGGTGTTGAGCATGTTCCCGGCCTATCCGGCCCTGCCGGTCGCACCGGTCTCTCTTACACAGGCGCCGGCTCGCCATTCGGCTGCGTCGTCGGATGATTCGGACTTTTCGGACCGGGATTTCACTTCGCCTTCGTCAAGTCCGTCTCGCCGTGATCGAGATGCTCTGGGTGCTTACTCTCAGTGGCCACTGCATCGGCACGGCACGGTGGAGCTTTCGCTGCGGCCTCGGCACGGGGTGTTGCGCCCCGTCTCGACGGCCACCTTCGTCGATACGGACGGGGGCCGGTACGTCACGTTCTCGGAACCGCTGCGAGATGGGGGCTTCCGGCTGCGGTTCGTGCCGTCCGACGGGTCGCACCTGCGCCGGTGGCTGTTCGAGACGATCGAGGAAGGGATTCGCTGAGTCGCCTTGTCGACTCGACGCCGAGCCTCGTACCGGCCAATTCGCTCATCTTTTCGCGGGCGCTACACGTCGACCCGTAGTGTTCACCACGTGACTGGACCGACTCGTGGCCTTTTTACACTCGCCTGTCTCGCCACCCTCGCGCTCGCGCTCACGGCGTGCGACGGCTCAGTTGGGGGCAACCCGTCACCGGCGACCTCGGCCGGACAGGGTTCGAGCAACACTGCGCCTCCCCTCTCCAACACACCGTTGGCAGGGATGAGCTCATGCAAGGCGTTGGACCAGGCGATCGCGGGGCAGGGCTTCCCCCCATCGACTCCGACGCTCGCGGACCCGGAACACGCGTGCGAGACCGAGAAACCCGGGTACGGCAGTGTCGGTCTGGACCTGCAAGACGGCCAGAGCTACGACGCGGCCTTCTCCAACACGAGTCAGCTGCAGAAGGGGAACGTGCGAAACCGTCAAGCGTTCCTAGAACCGGCGATCAACCACGGGACCGGAGGCTGTGCGGTGAGCATGGAGGTGAAACCGAAGTCGCGTGCGCTCGTTGTCCTAACTCTGTCGTCCGGCAGCACCGACCAGGCGTGCCTTGATGCGCGCAAGGTCTCGGAGGCCGTCGATCTGCTTCTCCCCTCGAACAGCTGACGAGCGTCGGCCGTTATCCGGAACTCGCTGACAGGTCGTGATGGCCCATCTAGAGTGGGCACGGAAGCACGCAGCGTGTTCAGGAGGGTGGCTGCAGCGATGACAAGCGCGTCCAACTTCAGCGGTCCCCCCGTGTCCGTGACCGATTCGGGCCAGGGTGAAGTTCCGAACCTGTTGGTCAGCCCTCTCGACACAGAGGGGGCGCACCGCCTGAACGACGCCGCCAAGACGTTCAAGGCGCTCGCCGAGAGCGGCGGGTTCGCGGTCAATGAAGTCGGGTTCGAGGCCTACAACAAGGTGTGCAACGAATTCCTTGACGGCTACGCCGGGATGCAGAACGAGGTCAGGTTGCTCGTGCAACGCGCCAAGATGGGATCGAGCGACTACTCAACCCAGGTCGCGACTTACAACGTCAAGGTCGCCGACGGTGACGAGAACTCACTGATCCCCAACCTCGAGCTGCTCAAGCAGAGCATCCTGCAGGTTCAGGAGGCGCTGAAGATCGCGAAGGCCAACTACCACGCGGCCGACAGCGAGCACGCCCAGACCTTCTCCGGCATCGGCAAGGCGCATTGATGAGCGAACGTGTCCAACCCCGCGAATACGAAGCCGACTACTACAGCCAGACCCACGCCGACCTGTCTAAGAAGGCAGCACCGGGGCGGTTCGGTGCCGAGGATCAGCAGAACGTTCGCGACTCGGTCGATCAGCGCACCGGCCAGGCGGCGTCGAAGTACTCGGTCACCCAGGGTGAGCAGCTCCTGCAGGGCCAAGCCACTCGCGGCGACGCTCCCGCCCCCGACGCGAACTACGCGGCGCACGATCACCAGACGCTGTACGACATGGTCCACACGAACATGGACCCCGGCGACCTCGACGCCCGGGGGCGGGTAGCCAACCAGCTCGGCAACTGGCTGGCCGAGATCTCCAACTCAATCAACGACGCAGCCAACTCCAGCCAGATCGAGTGGCAGGGCGCGGGCGCGTCACAGGCCCACAACTTCTTCCAGAACACCGCGACCTACGCAGCGAACACCGCGAACGCCGCCCAGCTGAGCTCCAACCGCTATTCGCAGCAGGCCGCGGCGGCCGGGCACGCGCAGACGACCATGCCGGAGCCCGTCAAGTTCGACCAGCAGGCCGAGCTGGACAAGGCCACCCAGCAGTTGAGTGTCGCGGATCCTGCGGCCGCCGTGCAGACGATGAACGCCATCGCCGCCAAGCAGAAGGAGGCGGACGCCGCGCATCAGCAGGCCGTGCAGGTGATGCAGGGACTCGACAACACGTACCACGAAACGTCCACGACTCAGCCCCAGTTCTCACCCCCGCCGCCGATCGGAGGCGGGGACGACAGCACCCACGCAAGCAGCGCTCAGCCCGGAGCCGGCCTCGGAGGGCACGCGGGTGCGTTGAACACCGGCGCCGGCGGCTTCGGGCCGCCCGGTGGAAGCGCGCCCGGGGGTGGCCCCGGTGGCGGGGCGGCAGGCTTCAACGGCAACGCCTACACACCACCCGGTGCGGGCTCCAGCACCGGTGCCGGGGCCTTCGGTGGGCCCGGCGGTACGGGTGGCTCCGGCTTCCGGCCGCCCGCCGGTGGCGGTGGCTTCGGCCGCCTGTCCCCGGACGCATTGGCGTTTGGGGGTGGCCCGGGCGGCGCAGGGGGTGCCGGCGAGGAGACCCTGCGCGGAGGACGCGCCGGCGGCGGGACCGGGAGGTCCGGCGGCGGGTTCGCCGGGAGCCGCGTATCCGGCGGCGGAGCCACAGTGAAGCCGGGCGAAGGCGAAGGCCCAGGCTCTGGCAAGGGCGCCGGCGAGCGGCTGGAGCGCGGGGCGACCGCGGCGGCCAATGCGGGCAAAGCCGGGAAGGCCGGTGCGGGCGGAGCGGCCGGCGCCGCGGGGGCCGGTAAGAAGAAGGAAGACGACAAGGAGCACAAGAACAAGCTCCCGAACCAGGAAGACCCCGACGAGGTGTTCGAGGTGCGTCCCGAGCGTGGGCCCGACGGGGAAAAGATCACGCCCCCGGTCATCGGTGGGTGAGGAGAGGCTGACGGAGCGCGGCGCCATCCGGCGGGTGGCGCCGCGTGGTGTTTCTGGGCGAAGGGCGGCAACGGCGATGTCTCGAGCGCGCCGCGCCCTGGGTGTCGAGCAGGTGCGGCCGGCAACTGGAGCCTAGGCAAGTCGACAAAACGACACCCACAAAACCCAGGGTAAATCCCTGACACCCCCACCCACCGCCCCCGGTACCGTCAACCCCATGCGGTTCTACGTGGTCGATGCGTTCACCGGGGAGGCGTTCGCCATCGTCAGGAAGAACGACACCACCACAACCCTGCGCTGGTTCACCCCGACGACCGAGGTGGACCTGTGTGGCCACGCCACCATCGCGGTGACGCAGGTGCTCGGTGGCACGCAGAAGTACGAGACGCGCAGTGGAATCCTCACCTGCACCAAACGCGAAGACGGCTGGATCGAGATGGACTTCCCCGTCGACGAGCCGCAGGAAACCCAAGAGGACGTCGGCCACATCATCAAAGACACCAAGCCCCTCTACGTCGGCCGCAGCAGGGAGAACCTGTTCATCGAGCTCGAAACGGCCGAGGACGTCGAACGGGCCCAGCCGGATCTTGAAGCGCTCAAGGGCACCTGGACCGGGCGCATGATCATCACGGCCCAGAGCACGACACAGCAGAAAGACTTCGTCAGCCGGTTCTTCGGGCCCGGCGTCGGGGTGGACGAAGACCCGGTCACCGGGTCGGCGCATTGCGCGCTGGCGCCCTACTGGGGCAAGAAGCTCGGCAAGACGAAGATGCAAGCCCACCAGATCTCGCGAAGGGGCGGCGTCGTCCGAACCGAACTCGACAACGACCGCGTCCGCATCAGTGGGCAGGCGGTCACCGTGGTGAGTGGGGAGCTGCACGTCTGATGCGCCTGCTGCTGAACATCATCTGGCTCGTGCTCTGCGGATTCTGGATGGCCGTGGGCTACGTCCTCGCGGGCATCGTGTGCTGCATCCTCATCATCACCATCCCGTTCGGACTGGCGTCGTTCCGGATCGCGAACTACGCGTTGTGGCCGTTCGGCCGGACGGTGGTCGACCGGCGCGACGCGGGCGTCGGGTCGGTGCTGGGCAACATCATCTGGTTCATCTTCGCCGGCCTGTGGCTGGCAATCGGCCACGTGGTCACCGGCATCGCGCTGTGCATCACGATCATCGGGATCCCGTTGGGGATCGCGAACTTCAAGCTGATCCCCGTGTCGCTCATGCCGCTGGGCAAGGAGATCGTCGACGTCCCCTAGGACTCGGGGGTAAAAGGCAACGGCACCACGAGACACGGTCCGCCCACGAACAGGCCGCCGTCGATGCCCAGCGCCTTGCCACCGGCGTACAGGTACGGCCCCTCGATCTGCGCCGGGTGGATGCCCAGCTGGTCGGCGATCACGCTGTGGCCGTGGACGATCCGCGAACCGCCGAGGGCTGTCATCAACGCGTCCGCGTTCTCCTCGCCGGCCGGGCCGCGGAAGGCGTAGCGCGTGGTCATCCGGCGCCAGACGTCCCACCACGCTTCGATGTCGCTGCCGGTCAGGATTTCCCTCACCGACGCGTTGATCGACGCGATGTCCGAGCCCCAGTCGAGGTACTCCAGCGTGTCCGAGTGCATCAGCAGGTGGTCGTCGACCAGCGTCACCAACAGGCGCGCCGAGAGCCACTCGATGTGTTCCGGTGTCAGGCGGTCCTGATCTGACAGCAGGCCGCCGTTGATCTCCCAGCTGCGGGCGAAGCTGCGCGGCCCGAAGTCCGACGGCACCTGGCGGTCGCCGAAGTGGTACATCCCCAGGAGCAGGATCTCGTGGTTCCCCAGCAGCATCTCCACGGAGCCGCCCGCCTCCGGCGCCTGTTCCTGCAGTGAACGCACGAAGTCGATCACGCCGACGCCGTCGGGACCGCGGTCCACGAAGTCGCCGAGGAACCACAGCCGGTCCTCGGCGCCGCTCCACTTGCCGTCGCTGTCGACCAGCCCCTCGGCGCGCAGTGCGTCGGCCAGGGCGTCGCGGTGCCCGTGGACGTCGCCCACCACATACACGCTCATCGTTCGACGATAGGCCCTGCTCCGGCGCGCACGCCGGTCAGCCTTCGCCGAACGGGTCCAGGGTTCGCCCGATCAGGTCCGCGACGGAGTCGATCACCATCGTCGGCCGATACGGATAGCGTTCAGCCGACTCCTGACTGGATATCCCGGTGAGCACGAGGATCGTCTGCAGCCCCGCTTCGAGGCCCGCGTGCACGTCGGTGTCCATGCGGTCGCCGATCATGAGCGTCGACTCCGAGTGCGCGCCCAGGCGCCGCAGCGCCGAGCGCATCATCAGCGGGTTCGGCTTGCCCACGTAGTACGGCGAGCGCCCGGTCGCGCGCTCGATCAGCGCCGCGACGGACCCCGTGGCCGGCAGCGAACCCTCCATGCTCGGGCCGGTCGCGTCCGGGTTGGTGGCGATGAACTTCGCGCCGCGCTCGATCAGGCGGATGGCGTTGGTGATGGAGCTGAAGCTGTAGGTGCGGGTCTCGCCCAGCACCACGTAGTCCGGGTCGCGCTCGGTCAGCACGTAACCGACCTCGTGCAACGCCGTGGTCAGCCCGGCCTCGCCGATCACGAACGCCGTGCCGCCCGGGCGCTGCGAGTCGAGGAACTGCGCGGTGGCCAGCGCGGAGGTCCAGATCGACTCCTCGGGGACGTCGAGCCCGGTGCGCAGCAGCCGCGCCCGCAGGTCGCGCGGGGTGTAGATGGAGTTGTTCGTGAGCACCAGGAAGCCGATGTCCTTGTCCCGCAGCTCGGCGAGGAACTCATCTGCGCGCGGCACGAGGTGCTCTTCGCGAACCAGGACGCCGTCCATGTCGCTCAGGTACGTCCAGCGGCCTTCTGTCACCCTCGCCGTCCTCTGTTCTGCGGAACTTGATCGAAACAGCCGCACCGTACCACGGTCCCCCGGCAAAGTGCGCCCGCAACGAAGGATTTCCGTTGGGGCACAAAGCAGTCAGGCTTGCGCGGGGTGCACCGCCACCGTCGCGGCTTTCACCGACAGCGTCACGGACGAACCCGGCTCCAGCTCCAGGTCGGCCACCGCCGCGGGGGTGAGGTCCGCGGTCAGGCCCTCGGCCCAGCCCCCGCCGGTCACGCGCAGCCGGATCACGGGCCCGTGCGGTTCCAGGGCCGCGACCGTGGCCTCGGCCGTGTTGCGCGGGCTGCCGTGGTGCTCGCCGTCGTGCGGGTACACGGCCACCGCGTTGGGCTCGAACACCGCGACGGCCGCCTCGCCGACCACGGCGTCCGGCGACAGCAGCCCCGACACCAGAACACCCGACTTCGTACGCAGCCCCCCGGCCTCCGCGACACCCGAAACCAGGTTGAGGCCTGCGATCCGGGCCGTGAACGCCGTGCGCGGCGCGGCCAGCACCTCTCGCGTCGGCCCTCGTTCGACGATGCGCCCGCTCGACATCACGGCCACGTGGTCGGCCAGCGCCAGTGCGTCGAGCGGATCGTGCGTGACCAGCACCGTCGTCGGGCCGTCGCGCAGCACCCGCCGCAGCAGTCCCCGGATCGCGGGCGCCGCGTCCACGTCGAGAGCCGCGAACGGTTCGTCGAGCAGCAGCAACGACGGCGTCGAAGCCAGCGCCCTGGCGATCGCCACCCGCTGCTGCTGGCCGCCGGAGAGCTGGCCGGGCCGGCGGCGCGCGAACGCCGAGGCGTCCACCTCCGCCAGCCACTTTTCCGCGATCTCCCGGGACTTCACCCGGCCGGCACCGGCCGAACGCGGCGCGAAAGCCACATTGTCCAAAGCGGACAGATGCGGGAACAGCAACGCGTCCTGCGACAGCAATCCGACACCACGCGCGTGCGGCGGCAAGTCCACCTTCTCACCCGCCAGCACGCGGCCGGACAACGTGATGTCGGCCGACGTCACGGGCACCAGCCCGGCCAGGCCACCGAGCACTGTGGATTTTCCGGAGCCGTTCGGCCCGAGCAGCGCGAGCACCGTTGCTTCGGGCACGGTGAACTCGACGTCGAGGGAGAACGTGCCGCGTGAGAGCGCGATCCGGGCCGAGAGCGTCACCGGAAACCACCTTCGAACGACCGCGGCCGCGCCACCGCGATGACCACGATCGCCACGACGATCAGCAGCAGTGCGAGCGCCACCGCGCTGTCGACGTCCACCTCGGCCTGCGTGTAGACCTCCAGCGGCAACGTCCGGGTGACGCCTTCCAGGCTGCCGGCGAAGGTGATGGTCGCACCGAACTCCCCCAGCGCGCGGGCGAAGCTGAGCACCACGCCGGAGCCGAGCGCCGGCAGCAGCAACGGCAGCGTCACGCGGCGGAACACCGTCCACGGCCGCGCGCCGAGCGTGGCAGCCACCTGCTCGTAGCGGTCGCCGGAGCCGCGCAGCGCGCCTTCGAGGCTCACGACCAGGAACGGCATGGCGACGAACGTCTGCGCGATCACCACGGCCGCGGTCGTGAACGGGATCAGCTGCCCGGTCAACGCGTTGATCAGCATGCCGAGGAAACCCTTGCGCCCCAGCAGGTACAGCAGCGCGAGGCCGCCGACCACGGGCGGGAGTACCAGCGGCAGGAGCACGATCGAGCGCAGCAGCCGCGTGCCGCGCACGCGCGACCGGGCCAGCACCACGGCCAGCGGCACGCCGAGAATCACGCACGCCACCGTGGACAGCACAGCCGTGATCACCGACAGCTTCAACGCGGCCAGCGACGACTCGGAGATCAGGAGAGAGGGGAACCGGGCGACGTCCGAGCGCACGAGCAGCCCGACGACGGGCAGCACCACGAGCGCGAGTGCCACTACGGCGGGGATCCAGAGAACAAGGGGAATCCGCGAGTGCGGCAGCCGGGCCGCGGCCGCCGCACCGCGTTGCCCCTTACTGCGCCGGGCCAAACCCGATCTTGGTCAGCTCGGCCTTGCCCTGCGCGCCGAGCACGAAGTCGTTGAACTCCTTGGCCAGAGTGGTCTGCGGAGCGTCCTTCACCACGGCGATCGGGTAGCTGTTGATCGCGCCGGAAGACTCCGGGAAGTCCACCTTGTCGACCTTGTCCGCGGCCGAGGTCGCGTCGGTGACGTAGACCAGGCCCGCGTCGGCGTCACCCGACTGCACCTTCGCCAGCACCTGCTTGACGTCGGTCTCCTCGCTCGCCGGCTTCAGCGTGACGTGGGTGCTGTCCTCGACCTTCTTGGTCGCCGAGCCGCACGGCACCTGCTGCGCGCAGACGACCACGGTCAGGCCGGCCTTGGTGAGGTCGGAGAAGGCCTTGATGCCCTTGGGGTTGCCCTTGGCCACGGCGATCGCCAGCTTGTTGGTGGCGAACACCGTCGGCTGCCCGTCGATCACACCGTCCTGCACGGCCTTGTCCATGTTGGCCTGGTCGGCGGAGGCGAACACGTCGGCCTTGGCCCCGTTGTCCAGCTTCTGCACGAGCGCCGCCGAGCCCTCGTAGTCGAACTTGACGGTGACACCCGGGTGCGCGGCCTCGAACTCCTTGCCGAGCTCGCTGAACGACTCGGTGAGCGACGCGGCGGCGAACACCGTCAGCGTGCCCGTTGCGCTCGAACCGGCGGGCGAGGGCACTGCCGGGCCGCCCGAGCCGGGGCTGGTGCTGGCCTCGTCGTTCGCGCTGCACGCACCGGCCAACAACCCGACCGCCGCGACGGCGATGGCGAGCTTCTTCATCTGTTTCCTTCCGGGGTCTCCACCACGACGGTGGTCGCCTTGACAACGGCCACCGCGAGCACACCCGGGCGCAGCCCGAGCTCGCGGACGGCTTCCGAACTCATCAGTGACACCACTCGGTGCGCCCCGCACTGCAGCTCTACCTGGGCCATCACCTTGTCGGCGGTGACCTCGGTGACGAGCCCCACGAAGCGGTTGCGGGCGGAGCGGCCGACTGCCGACGGGTCGTCGGGACCGGCGGCCTGCGCGCGGGCGAACCCGGCCAGCTGGGCACCGTCGACGACCTTCCGGCCGGCGGCGTCGTCCGTCGCGGTCAACTGACCGCTGCGGACCCAGCGCCGGACGGTGTCGTCACTGACGCCGAGGAGCCTGGCGGCCTCGGACAACCGAAATTGCGGCATGGTCGGAAGATTATCGCCGCAGTTGAGGAAAAGCTACGCGAAACCTGAATTGTCGCGCGGTTCGTTGTGTGACTCTTCGAGTATTGCGTTCTGATAACGCTCGGGGTTCGGCCGGACGGTCCCCAGCCGCAGGCCGCCACTGTCGATCGGGCCGGCCGATCGCCCGCGCCACAGCCGGTGTGGACAGTCGGATCCGCACCACGATCCAGGTCACCGCCAGGGGTTTTCGCCTTCTGTCCTGCGAGGTCGAGGGTGGTGCGGTCGATTCCGGACAGTCTCGGTGGCGCCGGCGCGCGAGCGGCGTGGCTGGGTGCGTGAGCAGGCGGTCACGCAGAGGTCACCGAAGGCTGCTGAGACATCGTTCGTCAGCCTGTCCGTGGATAAGGAGGAGTCGGCTTTTCGGGCCTGCGCGAGTTAAGCTGTGAGTAATGACGGCAGTACATCTTGGGTTTCCTCGCGTCCCCGGTACACGAGGTTCGTCCGGCGTGCCCTCGGCACCCCGCCCCGATCATCCGGGCTTGCTCGACCAGTTCGGCCGCGTGGCTACGGATCTGAGGGTCTCGCTCACGGACCGCTGCAACCTGCGCTGCACGTACTGCATGCCCGCCGAAGGCCTCGACTGGATGCCCGGCGAGCAGGTGCTCAGCGACGACGAGCTGGTGCGGCTCATGCGCATCGCCGTCGAGACGCTGGGCGTCACCGACATCCGTTTGACCGGCGGAGAGCCGCTGCTGCGCCGGGGCCTGGAGGGCATCGTGGCGCGCGTCACGGCGCTCGAGCCGCGGCCGCGGGTTTCCATGACCACCAACGGGATCGGTCTCGCGAAGCGGGCCACGGGCCTCGCCGAGGCCGGCCTGGACCGGATCAACGTGTCCCTCGACACCGTGGACCGCGCGCTGTTCGAGCAGATCACCCGCCGCGACCGGCTCACCCACGTGCTCGCAGGCCTCGCCGCCGCGCGTGACGCGGGGCTGGCGCCGGTGAAGGTCAACTCGGTGCTGATGCGCGGGATCAACGAGCACGAGGCCGTGCCATTGCTGCGGTTCTGCCTCGAAGAGGGCTACCACCTGCGGTTCATCGAGCAGATGCCGCTCGACGCGCAGCACGGCTGGAACCGCGGCGAGATGATCACCGCCGAGGAGATCCTGTCGATGCTGGGCGAGGAGTTCTCGCTCTCGCCGTTCCCGGCCGCCCGCGGCGGCGCGCCGGCCGAGCGATGGCTGGTCGACGGCGGACCCGGCGACGTGGGCGTGATCGCGTCGGTGACCAGGCCGTTCTGCGCCGCGTGCGAGCGCACCCGGCTCACGGCCGACGGCGCGGTGCGCTCCTGCCTCTTCTCCAACGACGAGACGGACCTGCGCGCCCTCCTGCGCGCGGGCGCGCGTGATGAAGAGGTGGCGGACGCCTGGCGGGCCACGATGTGGGGGAAGCTCGCGGGCCACGAGATCAACGAAGCCGGGTTCGCGCAGCCGATCCGGCCCATGAGTGCGATCGGCGGATGACATGTCACCCCAGTCCCTGGAACCGATGACCGTGCTGGTCCGCTACTTCGCCTCCGCCCGCGCGGCGGCGGGGGCGGAAGAGGAAAAGCTGAAGCTGCCTGAGGGCTCGACCGTCGCGGACGCGGTCCGCTTGGTGCGTGAGCTGCATCCGGGGCCATTGCAGCGCATCCTCGACGCGGCGAGCTTCCTGTTGAACGAGGTTGCCGTCCGTAACCAGAATCGCGCCCTCAGTGACGGAGCGCAACTCGATGTGCTCCCACCCTTCGCCGGCGGCTGACCCTCGCGCAGACCCCGTCAGACCCGGCTCAGGGGCTCACTGAGCCCCCAAACCCTCCCGCCCGGCCATTTGGTCCGGACCACGTCGAGCGGCGCTCAAGACGCCGTGGGCGGCCATTCTTGTCAATACCTACTCTCCGAAGTGGTTCGCTCACGGCGTATTCCCGGGCACTCGCAGAACCACTCGGCGTGCACTGGCGGACTTCGCACTGAGTGGTTTAGGGTGCCCGACTCAATGGCCGCGCGAACGGACCGTTGACGCCTTATCGACGTGATCCAAGCCTCACGATCCGTGAAATATCTCAGGCAGAAAACGGGCAGATAACGGCCATCTGACCTGGGAAAACATTGCGATCGTGAGAGGTTGCCTGCTGTTACTGTGACGTAGGTCACATGCCGAATAATTTCCGATCACGGCTCTCGTTACGTACCGTCGCTTTTCGGTTGGCCCCGACCGACCGAGCAAGACCGGGAATCCGTAGCGCCTAGCCCTGTCCGACGGATACCCGGACCCATACCCCGAGCGAAAGCATTTCCGGACAGGGACGAGGGGACGAAGACCGCGCGTCGTGCGCTGTCCGCGTCTGCCGCCCGGCAACGGGCGGACGGGCTCCCAACCCGGCCCTCAGCCTTCGGGCTCGTAGGTGCAGGAAACCGAGAAGCATTCTCATGTCGTACCGAGGCAAGCACCGCAAGATGTCCGCCGCCACCCGCACCATCGCCCGCGTCGCTGTCGCGGGTATCGCGGTCGGCGCGCCCATCGCGATCGCCGCGACCCCCGCGTCGGCGACCAACTGGGACGCTGTCGCGCAGTGCGAGAGCAGCGGCAACTGGAACACCAACACCGGCAACGGCTACTACGGCGGCCTGCAGTTCACGCAGAGCACCTGGAAGGCCTACGGCGGCACCGGCAGTGCGGCGAACGCTTCCCGTGAGCAGCAGATCGCCGTGGCCGAGCGCGTTCTCGCGGGCCAGGGCGGCGGCGCGTGGCCGAACTGCTACAGCAGGGGTGCCGGCGGCTCGACCGCGGCGCACAAGTCGACGAAGTCGACCAAGTCGACCTCGAAGTCGACGACCAAGAAGGCGACCCCGAAGAAGAGCGCGAGCGCCCCCAAGAAGGTCGCCAGCACGCCGGTCACCGGCGTGCCGAGCTCGAACCCGAACGGTGACTACACCGTCGTGGCCGGCGACAGCCTGTCGAAGATCGCCAAGCAGCTCAACGTTCAGGGTGGCTTCGAGAAGCTGCAGCAGCTGAACAAGGGCTACATCCCGAACGCCGACCTGATCCTGGTCGGTCAGAAGATCGCCACCAAGTGACTCCTGACCTCTCGTGAGGTCGTGAAGTCCTTCAGTGCGCAGCGTTCGGTTGGCTGTGATCCGACGAAAGGGCCCCACCGCGAATTTCCCCCGGCGGTGGGGCCCTTCGTGGGATCTACCGAACGGCCGCGGCCGCGGCGGGTCAGGGTGAGTTGACCCATTCGTCGGAGCCGTCGGTGAAATGCTGGTGCTTCCAGATCGGGAGCCGGGCCTTCACCTCGTCGACGAGTTCCGCGCAGGCCGTGAAGGCCTGGCCGCGGTGCTCGGCGGCGACAGCACACGCCAGCGCCACGTCGCCGATGGCGAGCGGGCCGACACGGTGGCTCACGGCCACGGCGCGGACGCCCGTCCAGCCCCCGGCGAGCTCGGTGACGACCTGGGCGAGCACGTCGCCCGCGGTGGGGTGGCCTTCGTAGACGAGGTCGAGCACGCCCTTGCCGCCGTCGTGGTCGCGCACGACCCCGCCGAAGGTGACGACAGCGCCGGCCGCGGCGTCCTCCACGAGGCGGGCGTGGTCGTCGACGGACAGCGGCTGGTCGCTGACCTCCGCGCGGAGGATGCGGACTCCAGGCGTGCTCGGGGTCTTGGCTTCGAGCGCATCCGCCGGCAGCGAGTCCGCGGCGAGTGCGTCGGCGACGGAGGCGGAGTTCTCCGTGGACGCGGCGGCTTGTTCGGCCTTGGCCAGGTCCTCCGAAGTGGGCCGGGGGTGGTCGCCGCCGGCGAGCTGGTCCACGGCGTGGTCCAGGATCCCTTCCAGTACGCCCAGCCCGTCCTTCACGCCGCCGCGCGAGCCGGGCAGGTTGACGACGAGCGTGTGGCCCGCGACACCCGCGAGGCCGCGCGACAGCACGGCTGTCGGCACGTGCGGCAGGCCCGCGGACCGAATCGCGTCCGCGACGCCCGGAAGTTCGTAGTCCAGCACCTCGCGCGTGACGTCCGGAGTGCGGTCCGTCGGCGAAATGCCTGTGCCGCCCGTGGTCAAGACCACCGCGACGCCCTCGGAAACCGCCGCGCGCAAGGCGATCCCCACCGGTTCACCGTCCTCGACGACCACCGGCTCGGGAACCGCGTAGCCGCGCCCCGCGAGCCACTCCACGAGCACCGGGCCGGTTTTGTCCTCGTAGATGCCCTTCGCGGCGCGGTTGGACGCCACGATCACCCGTGCCTCGCTCATGACTGCCGCTCCCACGTGCCGGTCTTCCCGCCGTCTTTGCGGATCAGGCGGACGTTGTCGAGCGTCGCGGCCGGATCCACGGCCTTGATCATGTCGTGCAGCGTGAGCCCCGCGACCGCGACGGCCGTGAGGGCCTCCATCTCGACGCCGGTGACGTCGGTGGTCTTCGCTGTCGCGCTGATGTGGACGGCGCTGGAGTCCAGTTCGAACTCCACCTTCACGCCGGACAACGCGATCTGGTGGCACAGCGGGATCAGCTCGGGCACGCGCTTGGCGCCCATGATGCCGGCGATCCGGGCCGTCGCCAGTGCGTCGCCCTTCGGCAACCCGTTGGCGGACAACAATTCCACCACCTCGGCGGTGGTGTGCACCGTGCCGCCGGCGAGCGCCGTGCGCGCGGTCGCCGTCTTGCCGGAGACGTCGACCATCCGCGCGGCGCCGGTTTCGTCGACGTGGCTGAGTTCACTCACCCCTGGAGGCTATGCCAGCGGTGTCCCGGCCGACAAAAGGCCCCGTCACCGCGGCGAGCGATGACGGGGCCTCGTGGTGCCCGGGGAAACTCAGCCGGCCGTGGCCTCCGCGCGGACAGCCGCCTTCACGGCCTCCGCGACGGCCGGGGCCACCGCGTTGTCGAACACGCTCGGCACGATGAACGACGCGTTGAGCCGGCTCTGGTCCACCACGTCGGCGATCGCGTCGGCGGCCGCCAGCAGCATGTTGTCATCGATGTTGTGGGCGGCGGCGTCGAGCAGGCCGCGGAAGACGCCAGGGAACGCCAGGACGTTGTTGATCTGGTTCGGGAAGTCGCTGCGGCCGGTGGCGACCACGGCGGCGTGCTGCTGCGCCTCCAGCGGGTCGATCTCCGGGTCCGGGTTCGCCAGCGCGAAGACGACGGCGTCCTTGTTCATCGTCGCCACCTGCTCGGCGCCGAAGAGGTTCGGCGCCGAGACGCCGATGAACACGTCGGCGTCGACCAGGGCCTCGTGCAGCGTGCCGGCCTGCTTGTCGCGGTTGGTGTGGTTCGCGATCCAGGTCAGGTTGTCGTCGAGGTTGCCGCGGTCCGGGTGGACGATGCCGTCGATGTCGGCGGCCACGATGTCACCCGGGTTCTTGCGCAGCAGCAGCCGGATGATGGCCGAGCCGGCCGCGCCGACGCCGCTGACCACGATCTTGCAGTCCTCGATCTCCTTGCCGACCACGCGCAGCGCGTTGCGCAGCGCCGCGACGACCACGATCGCCGTGCCGTGCTGGTCGTCGTGGAACACCGGGATGTCGAGCTGCTCACGCAGGCGCGCCTCGATCTCGAAACATCGCGGCGCCGCGATGTCCTCGAGGTTGATGCCCGCGTAGACCGGCGCGATCGCCTTGACGATCTTGATGATCTCTTCGGTGTCCTGCGTGTCCAGGCACACCGGCCACGCGTCGACGCCCGCGAACTTCTTGAACAGCGCCGCCTTGCCCTCCATCACGGGCAGCGCGGCGGCCGGGCCGATGTTGCCGAGGCCGAGCACGGCGGAGCCGTCCGTGACTACGGCCACGGTGTTGCGCTTGATGGTCAGGCGGCGCGCGTCCTCGGGGTTCGCGGCGATCGCCTGGCACACCCGGGCGACACCCGGCGTGTACGCGCGGGAGAGGTCGTCACGGTTGCGGAGCGCGACCTTGGGCGTGACCTCGATCTTGCCGCCGAGGTGGATCAGGAACGTCCGGTCGGAGACCTTGCGGACCTTCACGCCCGGCAGCGAGTCGAGCGCCTGCGTGATGTCCTGCGCGTGGTTCTCCGACAGCGCGTTGGCGCTGATGTCGACCACGATCGTGTCCGCGTGCGACTCGACGACGTCGAACGCTGTGAGCACCCCGCCGACGCGGCCGACGGCGGTGGTGAGGTCACCGGCGGCCGTGGAGGAAGCCGGGGCCTCGACCCGGACGGTGATCGAATACCCGGGACCGGGAACCGGCATGGCACTAACTCCCCGCTGGGAAACCTGTGGCTAGGACACTTCGAACACTAGCCCCGTGACCGCCGCCACCCGACCCCAACCGGGTGACTGACCGGTAACTACGGTCGTCTCCCCGGAAGCGTGGATTCAGCGGTTGATTTCCGTCTCCGGGTGCACGTAGGGCACCGAGTCGAGCGGGAAGGTCAGGTCGCCGAACGGCGACAGCGCGCCCTGCCGGTCGGACGCGAGCTCCGACACGGGGTGTTCACCGTCGTCCGCCGGCCAGGTGGGGTCGATGCCCTTTTTCCTGCCGTTCTCGCCCTTCGCCACAACGCCCTCCATTGACCTGGTGCCGCCGGTTCGCCCACAGTCTGCCCGAACACCCCCGACGCCCGCTCACCCGCCCGGTATCCTGGACGTCTATGCCCGCGACCTCTCTGGCGGACTGGCTGCGTGCGGAGTCCGACGACGCACTCGCCGACCTGCTGCGCACCCGTCGCGATCTGTCGACCCCGCCGCCTTCCGACACCACCGTGCTGGCCACGCGCGCCGGCACACCGGGCTCGGTCGCGCGCGCTTGCGAGGACCTCGACACGTTCACGTTGGCCGTGCTCGACGGCTTCCTCGTGGCGGGAGCGGACACCGCGCCGGTTTCGTCGGCTTCGGTTGCCGCACTGGTCGGAACGGACATTTCGGGCCCACTGGCGCGGTTGCGGGCGCGGGCGCTGGTGTGGGGTGCGGACGACGAGCTGCGGGTGCCGCCGGCCGCGCGTGACGCGCTGGGGCCGTTCCCGGCGGGCCTTGGGGCGCCCTCACCGGCGTTGGCCGCTTCCGACCTGGCCGCGCGGCTGGCGGAGGTCGGTGAGGACGAGCGCAAGGTGCTCACGGCGCTGGCCGCCGGCCCGCCGATCGGGCGCACCCGTGACGCGAGCTTCGACGTCTCGCTGTCCGATGCGGCCACGCCGGTGCAGAAGCTACTGGCGCGCTCGCTGTTGCTGCGGCGCGACGACCAGACGGTGGAGCTGCCGCGCGAGCTGGGGCTGTTGCTGCGCGGCGGGGCGGCGTTCGAAGCGGCCACCCTGGTCGAGCCGGAGCTGCCCGTCCATCCACATCAGACGGACACTGTGGACTCCGCAGCCGCCGGCGAGGCGATGGAGTTGTTGCGGCAGACGGAAACGCTGCTGCGTTCGTGGTCAGTCACGCCGCCGCCCGTGCTCAAGTCGGGCGGGCTGGGTGTGCGGGAGCTGCGGAAGCTGGCGAAGGACCTGGAGGCCGACGAGGCGCGCGCTTCGTTCGTCGCGGAGCTGGTCGTGGGCGCCGGCTTGGTGGCCGACAGCGAGGCGACCACGCCGGAGTGGGTGCCGACCACGCTCACGGATTCGTGGCTCGCGTCGCCGACGGTGCAGCGCTGGATGACGCTGGCGCAGGCGTGGCTGGAGCTGCCGCGGCTGCCCGGGCTCGCCGGCGGGCGGGACGCGAAGGACAAGCCGATCGCGCCGTTGTCGGAGGACCTGCGTCGTCCGCTCGCGCCGGTTTCGCGCCGTCGGGTGCTGGCGGCGCTCGCGGACTTGGCGCCCGGTTCCGGCGTGAAGAGCGTGGACGAGCTGGTGTCCGTGCTCGCGTGGCGCGCGCCGCGGCGGGGCGGACGGCTGCGCGACGAGACCGTGGGCTGGACGATGGCCGAAGGGTCGGCGCTGGGCCTGATCGGCCTGGGCGCGCTGACCACCGCCACCCGGCTGCTGCTGGAGGACGACCGCTCCGGTGCTGTCGAGGCGATGCACGACGCGTTGCCCACGCCGGTCGACCACGTGCTCGTGCAGGCGGACCTGACGGTCGTCGCACCGGGACCGCTCGAACCGGAACTGGCGACCGCCATGGCCACCGTCGCCGACATCGAGTCGGCCGGGCACGCGACCGTCTACCGCGTGACCGAGACGACCGTGCGCCGCGCCCTCGACACCGGCCGCACGGCCGACGAGCTGCACGCGCTGTTCCGTGCCAAGTCCGCCACCCCCGTGCCGCAGGCACTCACGTACTTGATCGACGACGTCGCCCGCCGCCACGGCCGCCTCCGCGGCGGTGCCGCCGCATCGTTCCTGAGGTGCGACGACGAGGCTCTGCTGGCCGAGGTGCTCGCCCACCCCGTCGCCGCGGAGTACGACCTGCGCATGATCGCCCCGACGGTCCTGATCAGCCCCGTGCCGCTGGGCGAGGTCCTGGAAGCTCTGCGCAGCGCGGGTTTCGCGCCCGCCGCCGAAGGCCCGGACGGCCGCGTCGTCGACATCCGCCCGTCCGGCCGCCGGCTTCCCGCGCGCGCCCGCGCGGCCCGCTCGCGCCCCGGCGAGCAGGCCGTCCTCACCGACGAGCAGGCCACGCGCATCGTCGCCAACCTCCGTGCCGGCGACGCGGCCACCGCGCGCCGCCGCGGCTCCGCCGTCCGCGCCCCCTCCGGCGGCGGCGCCGACACCACCGCGACGCTGGAACTGCTCTCCCGCGCGACCCTCGAACGCCGCGAGGTGTGGATCGGCTTCGTCGACTCCCGCGGCACGGCCAGCCAACGCGTCGTCCGCCCGGTGCGCGTCGGCGGCGGCGTGCTGGAGGGGACGGATCACGAGCGGTACCCGTTGCACCGGATCACTTCGGCCGCGCTGGTGGAGGAGTAAGGCCTCACCAGGCAAGGCCTCTGCTGCCGGTTTCGCGCCGTTGGGGCCCGGGGCCGGGCAGAGCCGGCCGAGTTCGGCGAGGGTGTCCGCGTCCAGCTTCACCTCGAGGGCACGCAGGGCTCCGTCGAGGTGCGCGAACGTGCGGGCCCGATGATGACAGGCGGTGCCGCTGCGGTCGGCGCTGCCGTCGCGTTGTTTGCGGAGCACACCGCTGAGGATGCCGCCGTGGAGCGGGGACCACGGGATGACGCCGAGACCATACGCACGGGCGGCGGGGAACACTTCGAGCTCGGCCCAGCGGAACAGCAGGTTGTAGATCGACTGCGCGCGCAACAGGCCGCGGAAGTGCCGCGACCGCGCGGCCTCCTGAGTTTGCGCGAGGTGCCAGCCGGCGAAGTCGGACGAGCCGAAGCGCAGCAGGGACGCGTCGATCGCGTGGCGGATGTGGCGCGCGGACAGGCCGCGGTCGTTCGGTCCGTCGCCGGTCGACGTGAAGAGCTTCGTGGCCAGCACGGTCCGCTCACGCCGGTCGCGGCCGCGAGCGAACCAGCGGCCGAGGTTCTCCCTGGTGCCGCCGGGCTGCTTGCCGTACGCGTTGGCGGTGTCGAAGAACGTGATGCCGTGCTCGTGCGCGCGGTCCATGACGGCATGACTGTCCTCTTCGGACGTTCGCGAGCCGAAGTTCGCGGTCCCAGGACGAGCCGCGAGACCATGAGCCCATGCACCGGCGATTCGCGACCAGGGAAGCGCTCATCGACGCGCTGGCGTTGCGGGCCACGCAGCGCTTGGCCTTCCCAGTGGACTCCGCGCACCCGGATGTCGTGCCACTGCTGGTGGCGCTTCACCAGACGACGGCGAACGTCCTCGGCGTGAAGATCGGCTGGGGCTTCGCGATGAGCCAGGCGTCATCGGCGAACCGCGAGATCGCGCGTTTGCACGAGGAGGTGCGCGAAACTTGCGTGCGGCTGTTCCGGCGCGCTCAGGAAGCCGGCGCGCTGCGCGCGGACCTGGACTGGACCCGCCGCGTCTACTGCGCGCTCATCCTCGAAGCCGCGCAGGACACGGACGTGAAGAGCGCCGACGCGGTCGACGAAGATCGTCGTCGACACGCTGCTGCGCGGCGCCGGAACCGGCAGCGCACTCTGACGTCTCAGAGGTTGCGCAGGCCCTGCAGGACGCGCTCCATGAAGTCGCGCGAGGAGCGGTCGCCCAGGACGAGTTCGGTTTGGTGGATGAGGACCAGGCCGAGGTCGGCCATGTCGCCGACCAGGACCTTCACCACGCCGAGCGGCAGGTGGAGGTGGGCGGCGATCTCGGCGACCGAGCGGGTGTCCAGGCAGAGGTCGCAGATGCGGCGGTGCTCGATGGAGCGCACGCCCCGGTAGCGGCGGCCGTCGTCGCTGGTGGAGACCAGGGCTTCGAGCGCGAGGTTGTGGTCGGAGCGCGTGCGGCCGCGGGTGCGGGCGTAGGGGCGGACGCGGGATTTCGCCGGTTTCGCCGCGGGGCTCGGATCTTCGCGCGACCAGGCGTGCTCGGGCTCGGGCGAGTACGACTCGGCCGGATACTGGTCCTGTTGTGCCGCAACGGGTTCAGGCGCGTACTGCCGGTGCGCGGCAGACTCGGGCGCGTACGGCTCAGCCGGGTACGAATCCTGCTGCGGCGCAACGGGTTCGGGAGCGCGGCGACGTCCCGTGGCGCGTTCCGGGGGTTCGGCGAGACGGTGCTGCGCGTCGGCCGGCGGGAGATAGCCGACGTCGGCCGGCGTGGGGCGGTAGGGCTGGTCGTGGTCGGCGGTGTCGACGGCGGTGCGGCGTCCGTGCTGGTCCGCGTGCGAAGGTGCGACGACCGCGTGGCGGCCGGTCGGCTCGGAGGAGTCGTAGGCGGGCGCTTCGAAGTAGCCCGAGGGGTACTGGGTGGCAGGTGCCTGGTGGTGCTCGGCGGGATGCGACTCCGGTGCGGCGGAACGGTTGTGGTCCGTCGGGTAGCGCGCATCGGAAGCAGGCGGCTGGTGGTAGCCGGAGGGAGACGGCTCAGCGTGCTGGTACCCGGAGGCGTAGGCATCCGAAGCCGGCGCCTGGTGATACCCCGACGCGTAGTCGTCGGCGGCGGGCGCCTGGTGATAACCCGAGGCGTACGCGGCATCCGCAGCAGGCGCCTGTTCGTAGCCGTAGGACTCCGGAGCCCGCTGGTACCCCGTCGCACGAGCAGCATCCTGCCCGTAGCCGGGCTCATCCGCCGCCCCGCCGGCCGGCTCCTCCACCGCAGCCAGATGCCGCCGCTCCGGAGCCTGGTAATAAGCCGAGTCCTCCGGAACCTGACGGTCCTCGTGCGTCAGGTACGACTCCGCGTCGTAGTACCCCGAGGAAGTCCCGGTCTCTTCCCAGTACCCCGACTCCCCGTCCTCGACCCACTCGTACCCGTCATCGTCGTAGTAGTCGGAAGTGGAAGGCGAAGAAGACGAAGGTGCGACAGGAGCGTGAGCAACCGGACGAACGGGAGCCGGTGGCGGCACAGCGGAAGCAGCCGGCCGCCGGTGCGGCAGCATCGTTTTCAGCGTGCTCAGCTCGAAATGGCTCGGCGAGTCCACGCCTTCACGGTCGGTTCCCCTGTGCAGCGCGTCCCAAGCGCCCGTGTCCTGCTCGCCGAAACCGGAGATCCTCATGTGCTAACCCCGCACCCCGCCCTGGAGCTGGGCCCGCAGTTCGGGCGTGATCTGCTGGCCGACGCGCTCCACGAGCAGCGTCATCTCGTACGCCACCGTGCCGATGTCGCACGTGGGGGCGGCCAGCACGGCCAGCGACGACCCGTCGGACACCGACATCAGGAACAGGTACCCGAGCTCCATCTCGACCACCGTCTGGTTCACACCACCGGCTTCGAAACACCGCGCGGCGCCCTGCGTGAGGCTCACGAGGCCCGACGCGACGGCCGAGAGCTGCTCGGCGCGCTCCTGCGGCAGACCTTCCGACGGCGCGAGCAGGAGACCGTCGGCCGACACCAGCACGGCGTGAGCGGCGCCGGGCACCCGGCGCACGAAATCCGTGATCAGCCAGGTGAACGTGCCCTGGCCTTCCTGGCCGGAAACGGTCACTGTCCCTCCAAACTGGTCGAACACCGCCGAACACCGCCATGATCGCCGGGCGGGCGTGAAGACGCCGTTCCAGCGTATTCACCCGCCCGACACTGTCGAGCCCGCGTCGGGCGAGCACCCGTGCACTGTGCGTACCGATCCGGACGCACATCGCGCGAACCCATACGTGACCACGCATACGTGGGTCACTCGGTAGTGGCACCGGCAACTGAGCGCAGCGGGGTGTCTGCGCAGGTCACCGGCCGTCCGGCTGCCCCTTCGGGCCTTGCCGGCCCCGACCGTACCGAAGAGCGGGCGGCGAGCCCTACTCCGGTCGGAGGCAGCACTCCCCGAAGCGGGTGAAGCACGTGGAGTTCACTCCAACGGCCGCACTAGCCTGCCCTCAGTGCCGTGTCGTGAGCGATGGCGTGCTGCACGACCGAGATCAGCACCTGCTTGGCGGAGTCACGTTCGCGCGCGTCGCAGGCCATGATCGGCACCGACGGGGAGATTGTCAGGGCGTGCCGCACGTCCTCGATCTGGTGGTGCAGCAACCGGTCGAAGCAGTTGATCGCGACCACGTACGGCAGTTTCCGGTTCTCGAAGAAGTCGATGGACGGGAACGCGTCGGCGAGGCGGCGCGTGTCCACCAGCACCACGGCGCCGATCGCACCGACGGCGAGGTCGTCCCACATGAACCAGAACCGGTGCTGGCCCGGCGTGCCGAACACGTACAGCACGAGGTCCGAGTCGAGCGAGATCCGGCCGAAGTCCATGGCGACCGTGGTGGTCGTCTTGTTCGGCGTGGCCGAAGTGTCGTCGTGGCCGACACTCGCCTCGGTCATCATGGCCTCGGTGGTCAGCGGGTCGATCTCCGAGATCGCCCCGACCAGCGTCGTCTTGCCCGAACCGAACCCACCCGCGACCACGATCTTGGCCGACGAGGTCGGACCCGTCACCTGCGGTGTGTTCGCGTCGGAGTCAAATTCTCCGAAGCCCACTGAGCACCCTTTCCATGAACTCGATACTGGGGCGGTCGCCCGAGGAAGTGCTGCTGGTGGTGTGCACCAGCACCAGTCCGAGACCCGCCACGTCACCAATGAGCACCCGCACGACGCCGAGCGGCAGGCGCAGCAGCGCCGCCACCTCCGCGACGGAGCGGGTGTCGATGCACAGATCGCAGATGGACCGGTGCTCGGGCACGCGCACGCGGTCCAGCACGCGCCCCTGCTCGCTGGTCGAGACCAGCGCCTCGATCGCGAGGTCGTAGGTCGGCCTCGTCCGGCCGCGGGTGCGGAAATACGGGCGCACGAGCCCGGATGTCTCCACCTCGGCCACCGGCGGTTCGTCCACGTACTCGCCCGCGGCCTGCAGCGGCAGAGCTTCGGCGAGCTCGTTGGACGACGGTCCCGGCGAACCGTCGCGCTGGGCACTGAACGCCGCGAACTCCGCGGAGTCGTACAGCGGCCCGCTCGCGCCGCCGAACAGCTCGGCGCCCGGGCCGCCCAGGAGGCGGTCGCGGTACTCGCCGGTGATCGGCTGCTGCCCGGCGTTGGAGTCCGTCAGCCAGTTCGGCGGCTCCCGCACCGGTTCCGCGTCGGATCCCGTGGCGCGCCGGGCGCGCCACTCGCGGTCCACTCGGTCCCGGAAGGACTTCCAGTCCTCCCGGCCTTCGTCCCGCTCGGCCCAACCGCCGGTGAAATCGTCACCGAGCCGGCCATCGCCCCTCAAGCGCCCGTCGTCCACGGTCTGCTCCTGAAGTTCCCGATCCGCCTAGCGGCGGATCGCAGCGCCCTGCAGTTGCGCGCGCATTTCCGGCGTCAGCTGCTGGCCGACTCGTTCGACCAGCAACGTCATCTCGTACACGACGAGACCGATGTCGCTGTCCGGCGCGCCCAGCACCGCGAGGCACGAGCCGTCGGAGACCGACATCAGGAAGAGGAAGCCGTTGGCCATCTCGACCACGGTCTGCGCGACCGGGCCGCCTTCGAACACCTTCGCCGCGCCGCGCGCCAGGCTGGTCAGCCCGGAGGCGACCGCCGCCAGCTGGTCGGCCCGGTCCTTCGGCAGCCCTCGCGAAGCCGCGAGCAGGAGCCCGTCGGCCGAAACGACCACCGCGTGGGCCGCGCCCGGAACCCGGTGGACGAAGTCCGTGATCAGCCACGCGAAGCTGCCCGCCACACCGCCGGCCCTGCCGTTCGGCTGCGCCGAGCCGCCCCCCGGCTGCACTGCACCCGCCCGTGTCACTGTCGCTCCTCACTGCTGTCGCTCACATACCCGGACCCGGTGACCCGTACGCCTTCGTCGTCGAGCCGGGCTTCGTCGGCCGGCCGATCCTTCAATGCGTGCCGTCCGGAGGTGTACCCACGCTGGAAGCTTGCCATCCTGTTGCGGGCCGCGGCGGCCGAGCGGGTGATAGCACCCGTTCCGGGCAGACCGGCAGTCGCGTCGGTGAACGAATTGTGCTGGTCATCCGGTGCCGAGTCGCCGCCGATCGAACCGGGCACGAGGTATGCGTTGGGCACCCGCTTGGGCAGGCCCGCCGGCGTGATCTCCTCGGCCTTCTTCTCCAGCAACGACTGCGCGGCCTGCCAGCCCTCGTCCGACGCGCTGCTCCAGCCGTCGTCAGAACCGGGGTAGAGAGGCGTCGCTTCGATCGGCTCCTCCTCACGGCTGCCGAAGGCGCCGTCGATCCCGGAAGGCTCCTCGGCGGCGGCCGAGGACCCGTTCGCCGCCGGGGCCCCGGGCGCCTCCGGTTCCGCCGGGGCCGCCTCGGTCGGAGCCGCGCCGGCAGCCGGAGCGCCGAGCTCGTCGGCCGAACCGGGTTCGCCGTCCTCGCCGCCCTCGCTGAACCACCGTGAGAGCACCGACTGGTAGATCGGCAGGCGCCGCGTGGGCACGTCGTCCTCGAGGGCCGACGCGCCGTCGTCCACGGCCGGTTCCTGCCGCTGTGGGTCCTCCGGCGCGACGTACTTCGGTTCGCGCTTCGGGAGCACCAGCGGCGGGAACTGGGTCTCCGCCAGGCTCGCACCATCCCCGTTGGACTGCTTGGTGAGCGGGGCGAGGTCCTCGGCCGTCGGCCACGCCGGCGCTTCCGGCAGCGCCGCCTCGGGGCTCAGGAACGGCCCGGCGGCACGGTTTCCCGCCACCAGGTCGTCGAGGCTGATCGGCTGGTCGAGCGGCACGAGGCCACCGTTGGCCTGCGCCGGCACGGCCGGTGCGGGCGGCGCCGCGGGCGGCGACGAAGGCGGCGTGGAACTCGGCGGCGTCGAGTCGAACTGGTCGAACTGCTGCCGGTTGGCCGGCGGCAGGCTCGGGTGGGAGACCTCGTTGCGGGTCAGCGGCGGCGGCGTTTGCCGCGGCGCGGGGTTGTTGACCCGCAGCTGCGTGAGCAGCTCCGCCGGCACCACCACGCGGGCGATCACGCCGCCCTCGATGTCCTCGTTCTCGCGCAGCCGCACCTCGATGCCGTGGCGCTGGGCCAGGCGCGCGACCACGTACAGACCCATTCGCCGAGTCACCGACACATCCAGGTCCGGCGGGTCGGCCAGGCGCTGGTTGACCTCGGCGAGACGGTCCTCCGTCATGCCGACGCCGTGGTCGGTGATCTGGATGGCCAGGGCCTTCTTGCGCGTGACGACCGCACGAACTGTGACCTTCGTCTCCGGCTCGGAGAAGTAGGTTGCGTTGTCCAGCAGCTCGGCGAGCACGTGCACGAGGTCGTGGATCGCGAGGCCCTGCACGGCGACCTCGGGGACGATGCCGACCTCGATGCGCGCGTACTGCTCGATCTCCGACACCGCGGCGCCGATCACGTCGGCCGCCGGCACCGGCTTGGGCACGGACTTCGCGAGGCCGGCGCCCGAGAGCACCAGCAGCGACTCACCGTTGCGCCGCAACCGGGTGGCGAGGTGGTCGAGCTCGAACAGACTCGCCAAGTGGTCCGGGTCCTGCTCGTCGGCCTCGAGCCGGTCGATCACGCCGAGCTGACGTTCCACCAGCCGCTGCGACCGCCGCGAGAGGTTCACGAAGATGCCGTTGACGTTCTCGCGCAGCAGGGCCTGTTCGGCGGCCATCTTCACGGCCTGGCCGTGGACCACGTCGAACGAGCGCGCCACTTCACCGATCTCGTCGCGTGAGGTGACCGGCACCGGGTCGACGGCCTTCTTCGAGGCGTTGACCGGATCCGGATCGTCCAGAATGGACTGAACCGTCTCCGGCAGCCTCGTGTAGGCCACGTCGAGCGCCGTGGTCCGCAGCACGCGCAGCGGCCGCAGCATCAGGCGGGCGATCACGAGCATGAGGACCAGCGCCGCGATGAGCGCCGCGAGCACGATCACACCGCCGACCCACGCCGAGCGCACGGCCGAGCTGGCCAGGTCGTCGGCTTGGGTCCGCAGCTGGGTGAGCAGGTTCGTCTCGACCGCGCGCATCTTGTCGGAGGCGACGGTGCTGTCCTGCCCGAGCTGCGTCGGGTCGATGTTGAGCGCTTCGCCTTGCTGGGCGAAGGAGAACGCCTGGGTCTGGATGCGGCGCCGGTCGTCGACCTCGGGGCCCGAAACGGTGTCGGAGTACAGCTGCACCTGGTCGTCGGTGGCGTTCGCGAGGAACGCCGCGATGGACGCGTCGCCGCTGGCCTCGGCGGCGCGCGTCTCGTCGAGGAGGTCTCCGGGGAAGCCGTTGCGGAAGGCCGCGATCTCCAGGGCCGTGTCGCCGCGGAGCGTGAACTCCTTGGCCTCGCTGATGGCCTGCGTGCTGTTGCCCAGGCGCAGCAGGTCGCGGTCCGTGACCGCGGTGGTCACCTCGCGGCCCAGCTGGATCAGCGAGTTGAGGATGGAGGAATAGGTGTCCAGCACCGCGATGTCCGAGTAGGACGAGGAGCTCACTGCCGCGCGCAGCGGGCGCAGCGCGTCGAGGCGCTGGATTCCGCGGGCGTACCGATCAGCGGTGGCCTGGTCATCGGGGTTCAGGTTGACCAGCGAGTTGCGCAGGTCCTCGACGTCGTGGTCGACCTTCGCGATCTGCGCGTCGAGCCCGGTCTGGCGGAGCGCGTCGCCGGAGGAGATCCGCGCGACGGCGAGGCTGCGCTCGCCCTGCAGGTCGTGGATGACCGTGGTCACCTTGCCCGCGAACGCGACCTGGTCGGCGGTGTGGCCGAGCTGAACGGCCTGCTGCGCGTCGTCCGCTACCCGCAACGCGCCGAGCACGAGCGCGGTGAGCGTCGGGATGATCAGGATCAGCGCCAGCTTCGAGCGAAGCCGCCAGTTGTTCAGCGCCAAGACCGAACCCCGTCGTGCGGGATTCGCCCCACTCTCGCGCGCAGGGGCCCCTCCCACCCCCGCGGTGTCTTCGTTCGGCACCGCCGCACCACCATCTTCGTCCGGGCCCGAGGGACCCTGTGAGTTGAAGCCTGCCGTGCCCGCGACCACTACCCGCACGCTCCCGGCAGGCCGCCCGGCACCTCAGCGGCCCGGTCGACCTGGGCCATTACACCCTTTCGGGGGAAAAGATCCACTTCCAGGTGCGGTTTCGCGCCGCCCTGGACGCGGAATCGGTTCAGTACTTGCATGGCGTTCGATCCCCGCACTGGTCGATCACTGGTCCATTAGGCCTAAGCCACCAGTCCGCCGACGAGTGCCGGCCTGCGCAGAGTGCCTCTCAGCGAGGCTGACTCTCACTACATCGGTGGTCCACACCTCACACTGCCGGAGCAGAGGGTAGCGAACGACTCGGTGATTTGTAACCCTCTTGACAGCCGATCCGGAACACCCGAGTAGCGGATCAAGCCGATTCGTAGTTGGCTCCGACGTGCTGGATGATCTTCAACCCGACCACCTCGATCCCCTGATCGAGTGATTCACGCCACTGCCGGACCGTTGATGAACACCCATTGTGATGGATGCGTCGCTTCTCTACAGTAGCCGCGTGACTCCGGACAATGAGCCACACCCACCAAACCCAGCACGGTCAAACACCCATGTGACCTCATTCTCCAAGGAGTGGCCTTGTTTGAAACAGCCGGGAGCAGCCAGGCAAGACTCGGGCGCCGTGGCTTCCTCTCCCTCGCCCTGGCGAGCGGTGTCGCACTGACCGCGAGCGGCTGCGGCCTGCTCGGGGGTTCGGACGACTCGGGCAGCACGAACGGCGCGTCGGGGCTCGAGAAGACGAAGATCAAGGTTTCGATCATGCCGACGATCGACGTCGCACCGTTCCACCTCGCCGTGCAGAACGGCTACTTCAAGGACGAAGGCCTCGAGGTCGATTCCGTCGACGCCGCCAGCGGCGACTCGTCCGTGACGAAGCTCCTGTCCGGAGAGGTCGACGTCGCCTACGCGAGCTACACGCCGTTCTTCATCGCGAAGAGCAAGGGCAACGCGGACATCAAGTTCGTGTCCGACGCCTCCTCGGCCGGCCCGAAGAGCACCGAGATCGTGGCCATGCCCAACGGTTCGGTGAAGAGCGTGCGCGACCTGGCGGGCAAGAAGATCGCCATCACCGCGCAGAACACCATTTGCGACACCCTGACCAAGTCCGTGATGCGCGACAACGGCGTGGACTTCTCGCACGTGCAGTGGGTTTCCCTGCCGTTCCCGAGCATCGGCGCGGCCGTGAAGCGCGGCGACGTGGACGCGGGCTTCCTCACCGAGCCGTTCATCACGGGCTCGGCGAAGACCAACGGCACGGTGCCGATCATCGACACGGCGACCGGTGCCACGCAGGACTTCCCGACCGCGGGCTACGGCTCGCTGGGCAAGTTCACTTCGGAGAACCCGAAGACCGTGGCGGCGTTCCAGCGGGCGATGCTGCGCGCCACCAAGGAGTCGGCGGACCGCTCGAAGATCGAGCCGCTGATGGTGCAGTTCTCGAAGGTCGACCAGGCCACCGCCTCGCTCACCGCGCTGCTCACCTTCCAGTCCACTTTGGACGCCCGCCGTCTGCAGCGCGTGCCGGACCTGCTGCAGCAGTTCGGGTCGATCCCGGCCAAGATCGACGTCGCGCAGATGATCGTGGCGCAGCCGAGCGCCTCCTGACGTGCGGATCGTTCGGAACCTGGCCGGTCTGCTCGGCTTCCTCCTGATCTGGGAGGTCGTCGTGCGGGCCGGTCTGATCGACCAGAACGACGTGCCGCCGCCCACGGTCGTGTTCGCGCGCATCGGCGAGCTGTTCGGCGACACCGAGTTCGTGCGTGACGTGATCGCGTCCGTGCTCGCGTGGCTGATCGCGATGGCCATCTCCATCGTGATCGCGGTGCCCGCCGGACTGGTGCTCGGCAGCGTGCGCTGGCTGCGCGACGCGACCAAGGCCATCGTCGAGTTCCTCCGGCCGATCCCTTCGGTGGCCTGGATCCCGCTGATCCTCATCGTGGTCGGCGGCGGGCCCGAAGCGAAGATCACGCTCGCCGTCTACGCGGCCGTGTGGCCCATCCTGTTCAACACCATTTACGCGATGGCCGAGATCGACCCGGTGCTCATCGAGACCGCGCGTTCCTACGGCACGCCGAAGTCGCGGCTGTTGACGTCGGTGGCGCTGCCACACGCGGCGCCGTTCGTGTTCACCGGAATCCGGATGTCGGCGGCGATCTCGCTGATCCTGGTGATCAGCACGGAGTTCCTCGCCGGCGCGAAGCTGGGCATCGGGCAGTTCGTGCTCGAGGCGTCGTCGGGCTCCGGGCGGATGGACCTGGTGCTCGCGGGCACCGTCGTGGCCGGGGTGCTGGGATACCTCGCCAACGAAGGGCTCGAACGCCTCGGCAAGCGACTGTTCCGCTGGAGCAGCAACGACGAAGGGGACATCGCGTGACCGTCGTCGGCAAGCCGGTAACCGCCGCGCGCGGCCGCGTGAGCCGCGGCCTGAGCGGTTTCGCGCGCAAGTGGCTGCTGTTCGTTGTGCTCGTGGTGCTCTGGCAGGTCATCACGCAGTTCACGGAAAGCGTGTTCTTCCCGCCGCCGACCAAGATCGTCGCGGCGGCGGTGCAGCTGTGGTTCTCCGGCCCGGCTTCGCACGTTTTCCTCGGCCAGGCGGTGTTCGACCACGTCCTGCCCAGCCTCGCGCGCGTGCTCGGCGGCTGGCTGCTCTCGGTGGTGCTGGGGGTCGCACTGGGAACGGCGCTCGGGCGTTCGAAGACTGGCATGGACTACGTGGGGCCGCTGTTCGCGTTCTTCCGCGCAATCCCGCCGCCCGCGCTGGTGCCGGTGTTCATCGTGCTGTTCCACATCGGACCGGGCATGCAGATCGCCACGATCATCTTCGGCTCCGTGTGGCCGATCGTGCTCAACACGGTGGACGGCGTGCGCTCGGTCGACAAGGTGAAGGCCGAGACCGCGCGGGCGTTCCGCACGCCGCGGTTCTACTGGATCACCACGGTCGTGCTGCCGGCCGCGATGCCGAAGATCTTCGCGGGTCTGCGGCTGTCGCTGTCGATCTCGCTGATCCTGATGGCGATCTCGGAGCTCGTCGGCTCGCTCAACGGCATCGGCTACGCGCTGATCGCGGCCCAGCGCGCGTACGACTTCGACCAGATGTGGGCGTGGATCGTGCTGCTGGGCATCCTGGGTTACGGGTTCAACGCGGCCCTGCTCGCCGTCGAGCGCCGGGTGCTCAAGTGGCAGCCCGGCCGTCACTAGAACTTTCCGGAAGGTAGTCAGAATGTCGACCATGCTCGAGGTCTCCGACCTCAGCCACCGCTACGGCACGGGCGACAAGGCGCACGTCGCCGTGAACGCCCTGTCGTTCACCGTCGAGGCCGGCCAGCTGGCGTGCATCGTCGGCCCTTCGGGGTGCGGCAAGTCGACGCTGCTGCGCGCGATCGCGGGCCTGGTGCCGCCGACGTCGGGCACGGTGAGCCTGCACGGCGACCTGGTGACCGGTGTGCCCGACGACCTCGCCGTGGTGTTCCAGGACTACAGCCGCTCGCTGTTCCCTTGGCTGACGGTGGCGAAGAACGTCGAGTTCCCCCTGCGCTGGACCAAACTCGACAAGGCCGAGCGGCGCAAGCGGGCTGATGCGGCGCTCGAGGCCGTCGGTCTGGACGGGGTCGGGGCGAAGTTCCCGTGGCAGCTTTCGGGCGGCATGCAGCAGCGCGTGTCGATCGCGCGGGCGCTGGCTTCGCGTCCGGCGCTGCTGATCATGGACGAGCCGTTCGCCTCCGTCGACGCGCAGACGCGCTTCGAGCTGGAGGACCTGCTGCGGCGTGTCCAGCGTGAGCAGGGCACCACGGTGCTGCTGGTGACGCACGACATCGACGAGAGCGTGTACCTGGGTGACCGGGTGCTCGTGCTGTCGAAGTCGCCCGCCTCGATCGTCGCGGACCTGCCCGTGGACCTGCCGGCGGAGCGGGACCAGATCACGACGCGGGAGTCTTCCGAGTTCGTGACGCTGCGTGGTGAGGTGGCTCGGTTGCTGCACGGGCCGGCTTCGGCGGCGGTGGCGGATGAAGCGGAGCGTGAGCTGGTGGAGTCCGAGGTCGCGGAAGAGGCCGCGGTGAAGGCCGAAGCCAAGAGCTGAGGTCGTTCAAGGCACTACGAAAACGGGGCACCCACGCCGGGTGGCCCGTTTTCGTGTCTCAGGCCTTGGCTCGGGAGTCCGGGCCGGTCTCGTCGGGGCCGATCTCCGGCAGCGTCCGCACGCCGAGCACGTTGGCGCCCACCAGCTTGCGCGTGGCGAGGTTGCCCATCGGCATGAACGTGCTCGCCTGCACGTCGCGCCACATCCGCTCGAACGGCAGCTTCTTCGTGTACGACATGCCGCCCAGCACGTCGACGAGGCGCTGCATCACCTGCACGGCGTTGTTGGCCGCCACGTACTTCACGACGGCGCAGCGGGCCACTCCGTCCTGCACGTCGCCCGTGAAGAGGCGACGGGACATCACGTCCTCGGCGTGGCTGCGGATGAGCGCCCGCGAGCTCTCCAGCAGGATCTGGCACTCGCCGATCACGTCCTGCAGCACCGGATCGCCCGTCTTGCCCCGCTTGCGCAGCGACTGCACGGTCCAGTCGAGCGCACCGGCCGCGACTCCCGTGTAGACGGCCGAGAAGGCCGGCATCGCCCAGGACCACACGGTTTCCAGCACCCGGGCGTCGAGGTGCTTCACCGGCAGCGAGTGGACGACGGCGCTGTCCTCGACGAACACCTTGGTGAGCTCGACATCGTTGCTCTGCGTGCCGCGCATTCCCATGGTGTCCCAGGTCTGGTGAACCCGGACCCCGGGCTGGTCAAGCGCGATCTGGCACAGCAGCAGCCGCGGGCCGCCGTCGGCGTCCTCGTAACGCGCGGTGGTGGAGCAGTGCGTGGCCACGGCCGTGTTGGTGGCGAAGCTCTTGCGGCCCGAGAGCTCGAAACCGCCCTCGACGCGGACGGCCTCGGTGTTCGAGTCCGTCATGTCGTTGCGCAGGCCCGTTTCGCTGGTCACCGACGCCCAGATCAGCGTGCCCTCGGCGGCTTTCGTGAGCAGCTCGGCCAGGCGCGGCGACTGCGTGCGCCGCCACACGCTCGCCCATTGCCCCAGCGGCGAGAGGTGCATCGTGAACGCCAGCGCGGTGGCGCCGTCGCCCATCGCCAGGCGTTCCAGCACGGGCAGGATCTCCGGCAGGCCCGCGCCGAAGCCACCCAGCTCCTCCGGCACGGACAGGCGCAGGAAGCCCGCTTCCCGCAGGTCGTCGTAGTTCTCGTGGGGGAAGGAGTTCTCGCGGTCGTGCAGGCCGGCGCGCTCGGCGAAGACGTCGGCGAGCTTGCCGGCCTGTGCGACAAGTTCCTGCTGTCCGGGAGTCAGTAGAGGCTGCACCCGGTCATCCAAACAGCGTCACCCGGTCGGGTCAATCGCGAAGATCAATACAGTTTCTGCGGGTTCGGGTCCACCTTGACGTGCACGAGCGCGGGACCGTTTTCGGCGAGGGCTTCTGCGAGCGCGTCACGCAAGTCGGCGCCCTTTTCGACAGTCCGCGCCGGCACGCCCATGCTTTGCGCGAGTTGCGCGAAGTCGATGCCGCCGAGCTCGGTGCCCGGCACCTTCTTGCCACCGGCCGATTCGCCGAGGATCCGCACGGCCGCGTACTGCGCGTTGTCCAGCACTACGAAGGTGACCGGCACGTTTTCGCGCGCGGCCGTCCACAGTGCCTGCACGCAGTACATGCTGGAGCCGTCGCCGAGGATCGCGACGACCTTGCGGTCGGGCCGCCCCAGCGCCGCGCCGACGGCCGCCGGGAGGCCGTAACCGAGCGTGCCACTCGCGACGGTGAGGAACCCCGTGTCGGTGGCGGTGATCGGCAGGTGGTCGTGGAGGCAGTTGCGGTGGCTCGGCGTCTCCTCGACGACGATCGCGTTGTCCGGCAGGAGATCCGCGACGGTGGCGTAGGCGAAGTCCGGCGAGATCGGCGTGGTTTCGGCGGGCTTGGCGGGCTTTGCTCGGGGGGCGGGGGTTTCGCGGCTCTTCGCGGTGACGCTGCCGGTGAGGGCCTGGATGGCGAGCTTCGGCGTGGAGCGGATGCCGGTGCCGTTGCCCGCGCGGGCGAGGATCTGCTCGTCGTCGCTCACGAGGTACAGCGGCGGCAACGGCTCCTCCGGCTCGCCGCGGTACACGTGGTAGGTGAACGCGGGCGCGCCCAAGACCACCACCACGTCGTGCTCGCGCAGCGCCTCGGCCACCGCCTTGCGCTCGGGCTGCAGGAAGCCGAGGAACAGGTCGTGGTCCTCGGGGAACGAGCAGCGCGACGACATCGGCGCGGCCCAAACCCCGGCCATCAGCTTCTCGGCAAGCGCGACCACATCCGGCACCGCGCCGTCCCCGTCCACGCTGGCGCCGACGACCAGCGCCGGGTTTTCCGCGTGGTCCAGGGCGTTCGCCAGTTCTCGGAGAGCTTCGGGGTCGGGTGCGAAGCTCTGTGTCCGCCTTCCGGCGGGCAGCGGCATGGTCGCCTCGGCGTCCCAGTCGTCCACGGGCACGGAGACGAACACCGGCCCCTGCGGCGCCTGCGTCGCGATGTAGTACGCGTGCGCGATCGCGGCCGGCACATCCTGCGCCCGCGCCGGCTCGATGCTCCACTTCACGTAGGGCTTCGGGAAGTTCGCCGCTTCGACGGCCCCCAGGAACGGCTCGTCCGGCAGCAGCGAGCGCGTCTGCTGCCCCGCCAGCACGATCAGCGGCGCCCGGTCGCGGAAGGCGGTGAACACGTGGCCCAGCGAATGGCCCACGCCACCGGCCGAGTGCAGGTTCACGAGCACCGGCTTGCGCGTCGCCTGCGCGTAGCCGTCCGCCATCGCCACGACGGCCGACTCCTGCAGCCCGAGGACGTAGGTGAAGTCGTCGGGCCACTCGGTCAGGAACGCGATCTCCGTGGTGCCGGGGTTGCCGAACACCGTGGTCAGGCCGAGGTTCCGGAGCAGTTCCCGCGTGGCGTCGCGAATCGTGCGCATGATCCGGAGGCTATCCCGGCTCCCGGCTGGTTGTCTCACCCACCCGAGTGAACATTGGTGCCGCTCACGTAGCGCACGTCGCTCAGGCGCAGCGAGTCGTCTTCCAGCGGCAGGCCGTTGGCGGACAGCAGCTCCGCGATGGTGGCGCCACTCAGCTCCCAGCCGAGGCCGGTGAGGTAGGGCGCCGCTTCGTTGCGCTCGCCGTAGTAGCGGACCTTCGCCATGTCCGTGTCGAAACCCTGCTCCCGCCAGCGTTCCGCGATCCGGTTCAGGCCCGCCTTGGTTTTCTCCTCTTCACCCGGCTTCGGATTGGACCGGCTCTCGGTGGCCACGCGGCTGCCCGGCGCGCTGAGCTCGGTGATGGTGTCCAGCAGCCGATCCTGCGCCTCCGGCGGCAGGTACCCCAGCAGCCCTTCGGCACTCCACGCGGTCTTTTCGGTCGGCTCGAACCCGTTGGCCTTCAGTGCAGCCGGCCAATCCCCACGCAGATCAATCCCGACGACCCGGCGCTGCGCGGTCGGCTCCGCGTTGAGTCCACGCAGGGCGCGGGTCTTGAACTCGATGACGTCGGGCTGGTCGAGCTCGTACACGACGGTCCCTTCCGGCCACGGCAGCCGGTAGGCACGGGAATCCAGTCCCGCGGCCAGGATCACGGCCTGCCGGATGCCTGCTTTGGCCGCTTCTCGGAAGAAATCGTCGTAGAACTTCCCGCGCACCTTGGCAACCTCGATCGCCACCCGCCCCACCAAGTCTCCCGGCGGCTCTTCCCCACTCGCCAGCCGCGTCAGCAGGTCGATGCCCACCGCCCGCACGAGCGGCTCGGCGAACGGATCGGCGAACAGCGCGCTGCGCTCGCGCGTCGCGATCGCCCTCGCCGCCGCGGCCATCGTCGCCGTCGCACCAACGCTGGACGCGAGGTCCCAGGTGTCTCCGTCTCGCCGGGTGGAAGTCATGCGCCGCCTTTGTTTTTAGGACTTCACAGGCATTTTCTTGCACCGGGGGCAGCCCGCCCGCCGACACAAACCCCCGCCCTTCCCAGGGGGGCGCGCCCATGTCCATCCTATCGGCCACCACCGACAGAACCGGGCCGCAAGCCGTTGTGGCTGCGAGTTGTCCACAACTCCGGGCCGCTGTGGACAACCGGCCGCGGTCGGGGCTCAGCCGATCTTTCGGACGAGTTCAGCCCAAGCAGCAGGCGGAACAGCGAGCTCGCCACCGCGGCGGTCCTTGGTGTCCCGCACACGCACAACCCTACTCAGCAAAACCTCGACGCATTGACGCTCTTGCGAGTAACTGGACTTCTGCCACTGCAGCGCAACCTCGACGCATTGGCCCGTGTTGGTGTAGCTGGACTTGCGCCACGCACTGCCGAGCATCTTCAGGCCTCCAGTTCGGCGAGCACCCCCTGGATGAACTCGACGCTCTCCTGCTCGCCCAGGGCCAGCTCCGCCAGCTGTTTCGTGGCGACGCGGTACGCGGCCACATCAGCCTCACCGTACAAGTAGGCGCCGCCTCGAAACTCTTCCACGTGCACGATCGAGGGCAAGCTCTCGTAGTCGAGAAGGACGAAGCATCCGTGCAACCCGGCGTGGAAACCTAGCCCACGCGGAACAATCCGAACCGCGATGTTGCGGCGCCGGCCTACCGCCAGTAGGTGGTGCAGCTGGTCGACCATGATCGCAGAGTCGCCGATGTTCTGGCGAAGTGCAGCCTCGCCGATTATCGCGGTGAACTGCTCGACTCGGGAGAGAACATCGCGCCGAGCCATGCGGATCAGCACCGCGACCTCGACATCATCCTTCGAGATTCCCTTTTGGCGACCCAAGCAGGCGCGCACGTAGTCGCCGGTCTGGAACAGACCGGGAATCAGTAGCGGCTCCCGTCGAACAGACGGGTCGCCGTGCGTTCGCACTCGGCGTACGTCGCGGCCGGTGCCGGCGCACCAGGAACCACGCTCTCCAGCCAATTCGGCTCCCGAGCATGACGCGCCAGCAGCACCAACCGCTCGCGTTCCTCCACCGTCAAACGCAGGCAACCCGCCAGCGCCCCGACTTCGGACTCCTTGGGGACCCGGATCCCCACTTCCCCATTGCGCAGGTGACCCGGCGAGAGGTGGACCAATCTGGCCCGCTCGCGCAGGCCCATGCGGCGTTCCTCGCGAGCGGTGCGCAAGGAGAACCCCAGGGCTCTCGCCCGGGGCGTCGCGATCAGTGTCGACATGAGTGCACTGTGTCACCGGGAACCGACAGTTTCGTCCGCCAGGTTCGGGAACGGTGTCGCCCGCCGCAAACACCGAAGCGGGGCCCTTCCCGAACCGGAAAGGGCCCCGCCGCAACGAAAAAGAAGGAAGAACTCAGCCGATCAGACCCGAAAGCCCGGTGCCCTTGAACGAGCCCCAACCGGTGACCTGGTCGTAGCCCGTGCCGGCGCTGAAACCGGTGGTGCCGTTGAAGGTGTTGTTGCCCGTGGTCACGTCGTGGAAACCCGTGGAGTACGAGGAACCGTTGCCGATGCTGTAGAAGGTCGGGTTCAGATTGCCGAGCGAGCCGCCGTGGACCTGGTTCTGCAGGGCGGCGAAGGCGGCCCACAGCGGGGCGGCGCCGGAGGTGCCCCAGACGTTGCCGCTGCTGCCCTCGCTGACGATGGTGTATGCGGAGCCCGAAGCGGCGTCACCGGCGACGTCGGGGACCTTGCGCTTCGTGGTGCTCTGGTGCGACTGCCAGGACGGCGCGGTGAACAGCGTCGAGATGCCGCCGCCGCCGGCGCCGGCCGAGGCGCCGTCGTTCCAGGCCTTCTCGCTGCTGTAGGTGTTGGACGAGGTCACGGTGAGCTGGGTGCCGCCGACACCGGTGACGTTGGGGCTCGAGGCCGGGAAGTCGACGGCCTTCGAAAGGCTGCCGGTCTGGCGGGCGCAGTCGGTGGTGCCGTCGTCGCCCGCGGCGGCGAAGTAGGTGATGCCCTCGGCGGTGCCGGAGGCGATGGCGTTGTTCACGCTCCCGGCGGCCGACGAACCCTCGGCCGCCTCGCACGAGCCCCACGAGATGGAGACGACGTTGACCCGCGCGTCCGACGCGATCTTCTGGTACATCGCCAGCTCGCCGGCGTTGGAGTTCGGGGCCTCGTAGACGAACGAGCTCACCTGGGACGCGAGCGCGTGCACGACCTCGATATCCAGGTCGACCTCGACCTCGCCATCGCCCGGGTTGGAGTCGTAGTTGGCGCCGCTGACCGGCACGGTCGTGACACTGCCGCCGGACAGGCCGTACTTCGAGTCGTAGCTGGTGATATCGGACTTACGGTAGCCGTCGAACTCGACGAAGCCGACGTTCACGCCCGAGCCCGTGGCCGAGAGACCGCTGGTGGAGTACGCGGTCTTGAGGATGCTCGGTGTCACGGCCTTCACGACCCTCGGAGCGGCGGTGGTCGCCGAGTGCTCCTTCACGGCGTGGTTGTCGAGGCCGACCACGGCCTGCACCACCGACGAAACGGAGGCGGGCAGCGCGGGGGCGGAGTCGTTGGCGAAGAACTTGCGGCCGGTAGTGGTGTCGGTGTAATTGCCGAGACGGGTGTGGAACGTGGATTCGAGCTGCGCGGCCGAACCGGTGAACGTGATCGCCTGCCGGTTACCGGAAACCTCGATTCCCTTCGCGCCGTTTTGTTTCAGGAATGAAACGGCCTTCGCGACGTCGGCCGGCGTTGGGCCGAATGCCGCGTTGAATTGCTCCGGCGTGAGGAAGTGGTGGTACTGCGGCGAGGCCGGGTTCTGGACGTCGGAGAGAAACTGCTGGAGGGCCTGCTGGTTGTGCAACTTCAGCGACAGGGCGGCGTTGATCTGCTGACCAGCGTCGACGTCGCCACTGCGGGCACTCGAGGCGAGCGGCGCCGTGTTGGCGCCCATGGTGACCAAGGGATCGGCGTGGGCCACGCCGGCCAGGGAAAGGCACAGCAACGCCGGCAGCGGGACCGCTGCGGCGACGAGCTTGCGCAAGCGCATGGCAATTCCTCTCAAACGGTGGGGGACCTGGCCGAAACACTCCGTGCCTCGACCCGGGAAGGAGCATAAGCCGCCGAGGAACCTACTTTTGGCTGAGCTTTTCACAGTCCGTTTATGTTTCACGAGAGTAATTTCGACAGGTTTTAGCCGGAGCTGTCCTGAAATGGTGCTATTTCCCGTAATACACTTTTCGACGGATTTGAGGTGGTTCCTGATAAGTTCCTGATCCGGTCACCCCCGGCCGCGGCACTGCTGCACTGCTGCACTGACACGGTTTTCGCGCGTCGTCGATGCGCCGGGCTTGTTCGATGGACAATCCCGGCCCCTCGGAGCAGGCTGTCGGAGACTCGCGAAGCGTCCCCAGCCCCCGGTTGTCGAGCGTGCTCTCCCCCGCCCCGCACCACTTCGGTGCGGCGGCCCGCTCGACCTGGGAACGATGTGGATGGCCACCGACGACCGCGCGCCGGCGCCGCGCCCGGACAGCCGGCTCGTCGCGGCTGCCGTGGCGGGCGATGGCGCCGCGGTGGCCGAGCTCGTGGCATTCTTGCGGCCCGTCGTGCTCCGCTACTGCCGCGGCCGGCTCGGCCTGGGCGGCGGCGCCGAGGACTGTGCGCAGGAGGTGCTGCTCGCCGTGCTCGTGGAGCTGCCGCGCTACCGGTACGAGCCGAACAGCTTCCTGCCGTTCGTCTTCGGCATCGCGGGCCACAAGGTCGCCGACGAGTTCCGCCGCCGCTCCCGCAACCGCGCCGACCCCTACGCCGACGCCGGCGACGAGGACCGCCCCGGACCCGACGAGTTCGCACAGACCGACTCGCGGCTGCAGATCGAGGAGCTACTGGAGCATCTTGCGCCCGAGCAGCGTGAACTGCTGACGTTGCGGGTCGTTCTCGGCTACTCGGCCGAGGAAACGGCCGCGGCGCTGGGGTTGCCGAGCGCCGTGGCCGTGCGCGTGAGCCAGCACCGGGCGTTGACGAAGCTGCGCCGGCTGATGCGGGGTCGACCGGAGCCGAAGAAGAAGGATGACTGACGAGGCGGTTTTCAGCGCGTCGGAGGGATCCGGAACAGGTCCCGCACGGTCTCCGACCGGTTCACCACCTCAGCCGCCACCACGCTGAGCTTCCGGCTGTTGCCCCGCGCGTACCCCCGCAGCACCGCGAACGCCTGGTCCATCTCCAGGTTCAGCCGCTCGGCGATGAAACCCTTCGCCTGCTCGATCACGACCCTGCTGCTCAACGCGGTCTGCAGCTGCTCGACGAGCACCTCGTGCTGCTGGATCGTGCGGGCCTGCAGCAGGCCGATCGTCGCGACATCGACCATCGCGCGCGCGACCTGCAGGTTTTCCTCCGACAGCACGCCCGGCGCCGCCGAGAAGAGATTGAGCGCGCCGATCACGTCGGACCGCAGCCGCATCGGCAACGCGTGCACCGCGTGGAAGCCGTGCCCGAGCGCGGCCGCGGCGAATGCCGGCCAGCCGGCGTCGTCACGGCCGAGGTCCGCCGCGCTCACGGGGGTGCGCGACCGGAACGCGTCGAGGCAGGGACCCTCGTCGCGCTGCAGCTGGAAGAGCTCCAGGAGCCGCACGTGCTCGTCGGAGCTCGCCACCAGCTGCAACCCACCGCTTGGGCCCGCCAGCAGGATGCCCGCGGCGTCGACCGGGAGCAGCGACACGCTTCGAGCCGCGAGCAGGTGGAGGAAGTCGATCACGTCGAAGTCGTCGGTGAGCGTGTCCGCCAGTTCCACGAACGTGTCCACCAGCTGCCCTTCAGCCACCTGAACCATCTCCCACTACACAGAACGCGACATACATCAGGTTCCCCCTTCCAGCTCGAACCGAAACCGCCTGCTCACCACGTCCGCGGCGAGTTCCGACAGGGGGCGCTGCTCCGCGAACGCCCGCGCCCGCAGCGCGGCGAAGGCGTCGTCGAGACCGATATCGAGCTGCGCCGCCACCATGCCCGTGGCCTGGTGGACCTGTGCCGCTCGCAGCGAGAGGTTCATGGGTTCGTCGCCCGCCACTCCCCCCTGCTCGTCAAGCAGGAGCAGGAGCATCAGTTCACCGTAGGCCAGTGCGTCGGCCAGCAACACGGGCTCCAGCGGCACGGGCGCCTTCCGGTGGAACACGACCGTACCCACGTCGACGAGCCCCACCCGCAGCGGCAGCACGAACTGCGCGTGCACCCCGGCCTGCACGGCGAGTGGCGCGTACAGCGGCCAGCGGCGCGTCTGCTCGGCCGCGTCGAAGTCGCCCACCAGCACCGGAGACTGCAGCTCTCGGGCACTGCGGACCGGCCCCTCGCCCACGGTCACCTCGATCTCGGCGAGCACAGCCGCGAGGTCGTCGGTGGCCACCCGTACCTCTTGCCGGCCCGGGCCGGTGCTCACCAGCACGGACGCCCCGGCGACCCCGAGCCAGGCCACGGCCGAGTCGCACAGTGCCGCCACCGTGACGTCGACGTGGAGCAGGCGTGCTTCGTCCTTGACCCGCCGCCAGGCACGGGACAGCGGGGTGTCGTCACGCTCTCCGTTCTGACTCGCCTCCACGACCCGTGCCTTCGGCTTGTCCTGCCTGGCTGAGCACCACCCGGGCGGGAGGCCTCTGCACACCCTAGCTCAGCTCTTGACGAGGTCAGCCCACTCCCGAACCGCGCCGGCGTCCACAGGGGACTCCCAGCCACCGGGACGCACCGCGCTGCCCACGTGAAAACCCCGCACTCCCCCGGCGCGCAGGAGGTGCACCTGCTGCGCGCGCAGACCGCCCCCGACGAGGAGTGAAGGGCCTTCGGCGCGCCGCGCGAGCCGCTGCAGCACGGAAAGCCCGCTGCCGACGCCGTGCGGGCTGCCGGCCGCGAGCACCGTGTCGCAGCCGAGCTCGGTGAGCACGTCGAACGCGGCGAGCGGGTCGCGCGCGCGGTCGATGGCGCGGTGGAAAGTCCACGGCGCTCCGTCGAGCTCCTTCAGCAGCGAGCGGCACGCGTCGACGTCGATTTCGTTGTCGTCGGTGAGAAAGCCGAACACGAACTCGCGCGCGCCGACGGCCAGGAGCTTCGCGGCGTCGGCGCGCAGGGCGTCGAGGTCACCGGCGGCGAAACCGTCGCTGCCGCGCAGCATCACGCGCACCGGAAGGTCGGTGGCGGCGAGGACGTCGCGCACGGTCTGCTCCGCAGGAGTGAGCCCGTCCCGCGCCATTTCCGCGACCAGCTCGAGCCGGTCCGCCCCGCCTTCCTGAGCGCGCTGCGCGTCTTCCGGACCCAGCGCGATCACTTCCAGCAGGGCGGTCTTCGAGCTCATGGGGCATCCGTTCGATCAGGTCGCGGGGTTCTCGTCCCCCCGGGTGTGGCGGCCACGCCTGAACCCGCCTTGAAGGCTCGTCATCCGCTCGCGCACCGCTTCGGGGGAAAGCGAGAGTATCGGCCGCTGCTCGGGCACCTGCCCGGGGCCGGCCTCGATGCCGTCTTCGCCTGCTTTTTCGACTGCGTTCTTGACCTCGGCTACGCGCAGGAACGGCCAAGTGTCCTCGGCGCCGTCCTCCTGCTCCAGCTCGTCGGAGGTCGGCCACTCCGGCTGGGCCGGGCTCTCGTCCGGGTCGGTGGTGGGGAATTGCTCGACCGGGAACACCGGTTCGAGGTCGCCCGGTTCCGGCACGGTGCGGGCGTGCCGCGCGGGCGGTTCGGGCACGGGAGGTTCCGATACTGGTTCCGGCGTGCGTTCCGACCACGGTTGCGGTTGTGCCACGGGTTCCGCCGCCGGTACCGGTTCCGGCGGCGCCGGCGCGCGACCCTGGGGCGGCGGCGCGGCCGCGTCGAACCAGCGCGACAGCACGTCCCGGTAAGCGGGCATCCGTTCCGTCGGGGCGTCCAGGTCGAGGTGCGAGCGGTCCTCCTGCGCCGGCCACGGCGGCGTGCTCTCCACCACCGGCGCGCGCCGCGGCGGGCCGGGCTCGAGCACCGGAACGATCGGCGCCTCCGCCGGCGGCTCGGGGTCGTTTTCGCCAACCACGGGCTCCGCGGCCAGCGGAGCCAACGGCGGCAACAGCTCCGGCGCCGGCTCGGGTTCGGCGGCACCGGGAGCGGGCGGCTCGGGCAGCGGCGGCGCGTCGACGATCAGTTCGGCGGGCACGAGCACCGTCGCGGTGATGCCGGTGCCTTCGGCCAGGCGCAGCGAGACGTCGATGTGGTGGCGCTGGGCGAGCGTCGCGACCACGTAGAGACCCATCCGGCGCGAGACCTCGACGTCGACGTCCGGCGGGTTGGCCAGGCGCGCGTTGGTGCGGTCGATCTCGGCCTGCGGCATGCCGGCGCCGCGGTCGGTGATCTCGATGCGCCAGCCGCCGTCGGGGGTTTCGGCGCTCTCGACGGTGACGCCTGCCCGCTCCGACGAGTAGCGCGTGGCGTTTTCGAGCAGCTCGGACACCACGTGCACGAGGTCGTTCACGGCCTCGCCGCGCACCGCGAGAGTCGGTGCGGGGCCGAGCTCGATGCGCTGGTAATCCTCCACTTCGGACAGTGCCGCGCCCACGATCTCGTCGGCCACCACCGGTCCGCTGTCCTCGCGCACGAGGTCGGTGCCCGAGAGCACCAGCAGGTTCTCGCTGTTGCGGCGCATGCGCGTGGCGAGGTGGTCGAGCTCGAACAGGCCCGCGAGCGTGTCCGGGTCCTGCTCACCGGCCTCCATGCGGTCGAGCACGGACAGCTGACGTTCGACGAGATCTTGGCTTCGCTGCGAGAGGTTGACGAACATCGAGTTGACGTTCTCGCGCAGCATCGCCTGTTCCGCCGCCAGCCGCACGGCCTCGCCGTGGACCGCGTCGAACGCGCGCGCCACCTGGCCGACCTCTTCGCGCGTGAACACCGGCACTGGCGCGACGGCCGCGCGGTGGCGCAGGTTCTCCGGCGCGGGATCGGGATCGGTGAGCAGGCGTTGCACAGCCTCGGGCAGCCGGTGGTCGGCCACGTCCAGCGCCGTGCGCCGCAGCACGCGCAGCGGCCGTAGCAGCGAGCGCGCGATGACCACGGACAGGATGCCGGCCACGAGCAGCACGGCGAGCACGATGCCGCCGTCCCAGATCGTCGATGTGCGGGCGCGCGCGGCGAGCGAATCGGTCTGCTCCTGGAGCTGCACGAGCAGCGCTTCCTGCACCTGGTGGGCGAGGTTCACGGTGTAGGTCGCCGCGGTGTCCCACTGGTTCGGGTCCAGGCCTTGCAGCGACTGGCCGTTCTCCGCCCGCGTCAACGCCGACTCGACCAGGTCGTTGCCGATGTCGACGACGAGGCCGATCACCGTGTCGTCGTACATCCGCTGCTGGTCGGGCGTCGCGAAGGTGCGGTAGTCGTTGCGCGCGGCGTTGAGCTCGGCTTCCGCGCCGAGCAGTGCGCGCGTGCGGTCGCGGTTGAGGCTGCCCTGGGCGAGCGCTTCGGACATGATCGCGCGCTTGACCGACATCTGGTCCTTGATCCGCGCGAGGGCGTTGCCGGCGAGGCGAAGCCGGGCGAGATCGGGGTCCGATACGTCGGCGGCGGCCATGTCGCTGATGTCGAGGAGGCCCGAGATCAGCTCGCTGTAGGAGCGGAGCACGGCGTCGGCGGGGAACGCGGAGTGCTCGGCGGAGAAGCGCAGGCCGCTGAGCACGCGCAGCCGGTCGTCACTCTGCTGCAGGCTGCTGGCGGCGACGGCGTCCAGGCGCGGCTTGCTGTCGGCGAGCGTCTTCTCGAACGTGCCGATCGCCTGGTCCACGCGTGTGCGCTGGCCCGTGAGGTCGGTGGTGGCGCCCTGGCGGTTGCCGGCGACGAAGCGCACCGTGACGTCGCGCTCGCGCTGCAGCTGGTGCAGGACCGAGGCCACGGTGCTGTCCACGCGGCCACGGGCAGCGAACTCGGCGAGTTGCTGGGCGTCGCGCAGGTCCGTGCTCACGCGCAGGCCCACGAGCCCGATCACGGCGAGCGCGGGGATCAGCAGGACGACGAAAAGCTTGGTCCGCAGGTGCCAGTTGCGGAGGCGCCAGCGGCCCCCGACCTGTCTGGCGGCAGCGGGATCCGTCGCGTCGCCCGTTCGGGGACGCTGGTCGCGACGGCTCACCTAAGCTTCCTTTTCCACCGCGGCACCTCATCCGCGGACGACATCGGGGGTGTCCGGTTCGAGCCTACTCGGCAGTAGCTTCGCTCGACCGGATCGGGAAGCCGCACTGGCGGGGTCACGGCCCTGTCGGGGATCGTATGGGCAGCGGCCCATACGATCCAGCGTGATGCGGAGATTCTCCCGGTAGGTGAGAGCGGATGAACGTGCGTGCCCTGGTGTTGCCGCTGGTGGCGGTCTTGCTGGCCATCACCGGCTGCTCGCTGTTCGATTCCGGTGACGCAGCGGCGCCGGCGCCAGTGGAGCGGACCACTTTGCGCGTGGGCGTCGGCGGGCCGATCGACACCGCGCCGCTGCGCATCGCGGCGGCCGCCGGGAAGTTCCGCGAGGCCGGGCTGAACGTGACGCTCGTGGACCTCGGGACCGCGGACGGTCTGGCGAAACTCGATTCGGGACAGCTCGACGTGACGTTCGCCAGCGACGTGTCTCTCTTCCGCGCCGCCAACGCCGGCACCGCGTTGCAGCTGCAGGGCGAGGCGTACACGTCGGGCAGCAACACGATCGCGCTCGTGACGCTGCCGAACTCCGGCTACACCGAGCCGACGGTGAAGAAGTCGCCGAAGATCGCGGTCGACGACCTCGACGACATCGGCGCGCTGACCGCCCGTTCCGTGCTCTCGACCGCCGGCGTCGACGCGGCGAAGATCCACTTCGTGGCCGAGCCGTTCGACCGGATGCCCGGCGCGTTGCAGGCCGGCGACGCCGACGCGGCACTGATGGTGGAGCCGTACATCACCCGGGCGGAGAAGGAGCTCGGTGCGCAGATCCTCGCCGACGGGTCCACTGGCGCCACCCTCGACTTCCCGGCTTCGGGCTACGCGACGACCGGTGGGTTCGCGCGCGACAACCCGCGCACGCTGGCCGTCTTCCGGCGCGTGCTCATGCAGGCGCAGCAGACGGCTGCCGACCCGGCGATCGTCCGCGACGCGCTGCCGACCTTCTCCGACATCGACCCGACCACGGCGGCGCTGATCTCGCTGGGCACCTACCCGACCACGCTGTCGGGCATCCGGCTGCAGCGCGTGGCCGACCTCATGCACACGTCGGGCCTGATCCCGAGCCGGCTCGACGTGCAGGCGATGCTGCCGGAGGAGAACCAGCCCTAGATGTTCTCGCCCGCGGGCTGCAGGCAGACCGTGCGCTGGGGCGGGCCGGCGTAGAAGAGGGCGGTGTCGGCGGCGCCACAGGAGTCCTCGTCGCTGCTGCCCTGGTGCACGACTGCGCGGGCCTCGGCGTCGGGGTCGCTGCACGTGACTTTGCTGATTTCGGCCTCGTCGTCGACGTCGCGCAAGCACTCGCCGGACGAGACGTTGAGCGCCAGGCACAGCGTCTCGCGCGGCGCGCTGGTGCGGCTGGAGCCGCTGGTACCGCGGAAGAGCTGGAAGCGCACGTAGTCACCGCCGTGGCAGCTCGAGGTGCCGTCCTCGACGTCGTCGACGCGGTAGGTGGCGCGCTGCTCCGAGCAGCTCACGCCGTGGTAGCTCTGTGTGCCGACGCTCTCGTCGGAGAGGTACAGGCAGCTTCCCGCCACCGGCGTGCCCGACGAGCGGGCGATCGCGGCCACGCCGAACGCGGCGAGCACGCCCACGCCGAGCGCCACCACGATTCCTGCTGCGACCAGCACCTTCGCGGTGCTCGAGAGCGACCGGGGCTCGCCCGGACGGGGCGGCATCGCGCCTGGCGGCTGGAACGGGTTGGCGGCCGACGGCACGCCGAACGGTGGTGTGGTCAAAGGTCCCCTCCAGCTTTTCCTGCCGATCATCTTGGCACCCGGACGGCCGCGACGGGAGGGGACGGCTCGGGGGAACGTATAAAGGACGAGTGACTGATGGCCCCCTGATCGTCCAGTCCGACAAGACCGTGCTGCTCGAGGTCGACAACCCCCAGGCCAACGACGCGCGGATCGCGATCGCGCCGTTCGCCGAGCTGGAACGCGCGCCCGAGCACGTGCACACGTACCGCATCACGCCCCTGGCGTTGTGGAACGCGCGCGCCGCCGGGCACGACGCCGAGCAGGTGGTGGACGCGCTCACCACGTACTCGCGCTTCCCCGTGCCGCAGCCGCTGCTGATCGACGTGGTCGACGTGATGGGCCGCTTCGGGCGGCTGCAGATCACCAACCACCCGGCCCACGGCCTGGTGATGTCGACCACGGACCGCGCGGTACTGGAAGAGGTGTCGCGGCACAAGAAGATCAGCCCGATGCTCGGCGCGCGCATCGACGAGGACACGGTGATCGTGCACCCGTCCGAACGCGGGCGGCTCAAGCAGGCGCTGCTGAAGGTCGGCTGGCCCGCGGAGGACCTTGCGGGCTACGTCGACGGCGAAGCGCATCCCATTGACCTCGATGAGCAGGACTGGCACCTGCGCGACTACCAGCGCCAGGCGGCGGAGGCGTTCTGGGCCGGCGGCTCGGGCGTGGTGGTCCTGCCTTGTGGCGCAGGCAAAACGCTGGTGGGCGCGGCGGCCATGGCGCACGCCAAGGCGACCACACTGATCCTGGTGACCAACACCGTCGCGGGGCGGCAGTGGAAGCGCGAACTGGTGGCGCGCACATCGCTGACCGAGGACGAGATCGGCGAGTACTCGGGTGAGAAGAAGGAGATCCGCCCGGTCACGATCGCGACGTACCAGGTCGTGACGCGCAAGACCAAGGGCGAGTACCGGCACCTGGAGCTGTTCGACTCGCGGGACTGGGGCCTCGTCGTGTACGACGAGGTCCACCTGCTGCCGGCGCCGGTGTTCCGGATGACGGCGGATCTGCAGTCCCGGCGCCGCCTGGGTTTGACGGCGACGCTGGTGCGTGAGGACGGCCGCGAGGGTGACGTCTTCTCGTTGATCGGGCCCAAGCGGTACGACGTTCCCTGGCGCGACATCGAGGCGCAGGGGTGGATCGCGCCCGCGGAGTGCACCGAGGTCCGCGTGACCCTGACGGACGCCGAGCGGCTCGCGTACGCGACTTCGGAGCCGGACGAACGGTACAAGCTCGCGGCGACGGCGATGACGAAGATGCCGGTGATCAAGTCCATTGTGGAGCGTCACGACGGCGAGCCCACCCTGGTGATCGGGGCGTACCTCGACCAGCTGGAGATGCTGGGTGCGGAGCTGGACGCGCCCGTGATCCAGGGGTCGACGCGCAACAAGGAGCGGGAGGAACTGTTCGACCGCTTCCGCCGCGGTGAGCTGCGGACCCTCGTGGTGTCGAAGGTGGCGAACTTTTCCATCGACCTGCCGGAAGCGTCGGTGGCGATCCAGATCTCGGGCACGTTCGGCTCCCGCCAGGAAGAGGCGCAGCGGCTCGGCCGGCTGCTGCGCCCCAAGGGCGACGGGCGGCAGGCGCACTTCTATTCGATCGTGTCGCGGGACACGGTGGACACCGAGTACGCGGCGCACCGGCAGCGGTTCCTGGCGGAGCAGGGCTACGCGTACCACATCGTGGATGCGGAGGACCTGCGCCGGCCGCTGTAGTCACGGGTTCGGGGTGAGCAGGACGATCGGGATGACGCGTTCGGTCTTCTGCGCGTATTCGTTGTACAGCGGGAAGATCCCGGCCATCATCGGCCAGAGCGTCGCGTGTTCTTGTTCGTCGGCGATCCGGGTGCGCGCAGTGAACCGGCGTGCCCCGACCTGCACGCCGACGCTCGGCTCGGCCGTGAGGTTCTTGAACCAGGCCGGATCGTCGTCGTCCCCGCCCTTGGAGGCGACCACGACGAAGTCGTCGCCGTGCGTGCCGTAGATCAGGCAGGTGCGGCGGGGCTCGCCGGTCTTGCGGCCGGTGGTGGCGAGGATGAGGGTGTAGACACCGTTCTGCTCGTGCCCCTCCAGGCCACCGGAGCTCACGTACTTGCGCGTCTGCTCGGCCACCCAGTCCCACTTCGAGTCGGTAGCGCGGTCGATATCCTCGGCGACGGCCACGGTGGTGGTCCTTTCCTCTCGCGGCCACGTCGGCCGCTCGTGCCGGGGAGACGGAGCCGGTCGGGGGTTCTCGACGTCGGCTGGACGGGAATTACCGGTTTCCCGGTCGCGGTGGCCGCCGGTTGAGGTCCGGGAGCCGCGCGGCACCTTTCGCATCACCCATCTGTCACAGTGGCCCCATCTGTCACAGCAACCTCACCCCGCTTGCTCTGACCAGGTATTTTGCCGGTTCGCTCGAACGGATGAGCGAAATTCTCCCTGGAAATTGTCGGCCCCTCGAACTACTGTTCGACATGCAGGACCGAACACCAGTTCGAGGGGAAGCTCATGACGATCGCACCGTTCCGCCCCGGCCTCGGGGCACCGCCGGTCCAGACGTTGCCGCCCGGGCTGTGGCACGGGCGCATCTGGGTGTCCGAGGAGCCGCTCGCGCGGCCGCACCGGTACCCGGAGTGCGTCGCGGAGTTCGAGCGCTCCGGGCTCTGGCCCGTGCTCATCCCGCACGACGAGCGGTTCGCCGCGCGCGGGGAAGACTGGCTGGACGACCGCGGCCGCCTCGCCCCGGCGGGCCACCGTGTGGACTCCGTGGACCCCGCCGACGCCCTCGCGCGCTGGTGGGACACCTCGTGCTGCGACGGCGCGTGCCTGCGGCCCTTCGGCGCCCGCTTCCCCGGCCTCGCACGCCGCTCGCACCGCCGCGCCGACCCCCTCGCCGAGGCGGGCAACACCGGCTCCATCCTGGCCAACCGCAGCGCCCACCGCCTCGGCTTGGTCCAGACCGACCGCCCGGCCGACATCCCCGCCCTCCTCGGCTGGACGGGCATGATCAAATCCACCGACCAGGTCGCGGAGCTCTCCGCCGTCCTGCGCAGCTGGGAAGACCGCTTCGGCGCCACCCTGCTCTCCCTGGGCTTCGACTCCCTCACGCTGTCCGTCTCCGCCCCGCCACGCACGCAGGCCCGCGCCCTCACCGTGGCGGCCGAGCACCGCGCCTTCAGCCTCCCCACATACCTCTCCCAGCCCGGCACCCTCCGCGAGTACGCGAGCGGCCTCGTGCAGACCCGCCTGTGGACGTTCTCGTGGGCCTGACCCCAGCCCAGCAACGCCGGGCGGGGGTCAGGCCCCCGAGTCCAGCCGGCGCACCCAGCCGCAACCGCACGAACCGCGCGGGGCAGCCCGCTGCCCATCACCAGCCCGCGCCGGCCAACCCCCGAACCGCGACTCCAGCCGGCACACCCACCCCTCGGCCGACGAGCCACCCTGGGCAACCCGCAGCCCATCACCACCCCACACCGGCAACCCCCGAACCGCGACTCCAGCCGGCACACCCACCCCTCGGCCGACGAGCCACCCTGGGCAACCCGCAGCCCATCACCACCCCACGCCGGCCAACCCCCCGAACCCCCAGTCCAGCCAGCACACCCACCCCCAACCGCGACGAACCGTCCGCTGCCCATCGCCAGCCGCGCCGGTCGGCCCCGGTCCCAGAGACCAGCCGGCGCACCCACGTTCAGCAGACAATCCACCCGGGGCAGCCCTCCGCCCATCAGCAGCCCGCGCCGGCCGACCTCCCGAACCTCCAGTCCAGCCGCGCACCCACCTCCAACAGACGATCCGCCCAGGACCGCCCACTGCCCCACCCGCCAGTCGAGCCGGACGAGGCCGTCCCCCCGGGTGCGCCCGGGCCCGGCCAAAGCCGCCGCCCCGGCCGACCGGCGTCCGAAGGTCCTCGCGGCCGGATTCGGCGCCGGGCCGGGCAATTCCGGCCACGGCGCCACACCGTGATTCCCCGCAGCGGCGGCCCGCCTCGCCGCGAGCTGCCGGCACAGCAACACCGGCTGCAGTGGCCGCCGAATCTCCACCACTGTCCAGCAAGGTCTGAGCAAGACAGGACGTGAGACAGATGTCCTCACGGTTGGGTCGGCTGTCCCGAAGTCCGGTGCGGGTGTCCGGGCGGCGGATGCGTGGGCGGGTTTACCGGAATCTGCCGAGGGGAATCACGCCACGGAGGAAGGCGGTGAGGGAGATCGCCAGGATTCGGATCGGGACGTCGGGGTGGCGGTACCCGCCGTGGCGCCGTGAGTTCTACCCCGAGGGCCTACCGCAGCGCCGCGAGCTCGAGTACCTGTCGCACAGGCTGAACTCCGTGGAGCTCAACGGGTCGTTCTACTCACTCCAGACCCCGGACCGCTACCGCGCCTGGGCTGACCAGACCCCGGCCGACTTCGTGTTCGCGGTGAAGGGCGGGCGCTTCATCACGCACCTCAAGCAGCTGCGTGACGTCGAGCCTGCCGTCGCGAACTTCTTCGCGTCCGGTGTGCTCGCGCTCGGCGAAAAACTGGGCCCGGTCCTGTGGCAGCTGCCCGCGCGGCTCGAGTTCGACCCTGACCGCGTCGAAACCTTTCTCGGCCTGCTGCCCCGCACCACCGCCGAAGCCGCCACGCTCGGCGCGAAACACGACGGCAAACTGAAGACCGCGCCCCACCTCGAACCCGGCAGGAACCGGCCCATCCGGCACGCGCTCGAAGTCCGCCACCCCAGCTTCGTCACCCCGGAAGCCCTCGACCTGCTGCGCAAGCACGACGTCGCCCTCGTCGTCGCCGACACCGCCGGCCGCTGGCCGTTCCGCGAGGACCAGACCACGGACTTCACCTACGTCCGCCTCCACGGCGACGTCGAGCTCTACACCAGCGGCTACACCGAACCCGCCCTGCGCACCTGGGCCGCCAAGATCACCGCCTGGCACGCCGACGGCCACCGCGACGTCCACGTCTACTTCGACAACGACGTCAAAGTCGAAGCTCCCCGCAACGCCATCACCCTCTCGAACCTCCTGTCCCTCAAGCCGCCACCGGCACAGTGAGCGCACAGTGAGCGCGATCGGGTTAGCTGAGGCGTACGGGTGCAGGTGGTCTGCCTGCTGCCTCTGGGGGTCGGCACGCAGACCACCGCACCACGTGCCCGTGGCAACTTGCCACGCCCCACAACACTGTTCCCCGCTGGCCGGCACATCGCCACCAGGACCGACGTCTCGCCACGCCAAAGGGCGAGCCGCCCCACACGGCGAAACGTCGCGGCCAACTTCGCATGAACGTCGGGCGGCAGCGTGGCAACGAGTGGCATCACGCAGCACCGAAGAACGAACCAGCCAACGCCGGCGACTCACCCCGAGACCATCGCCGCCAGTTTGGCCCGGACGTCGGCCGCGTCGGGGTGGGCGAGGTCGGTGAGGAGGCGGACCGAGCGGAGCCAGCAGTCGCGGGCGGCGGCGGGGTGGCCGAGGCGCTGGTGGGCCGTGCCGAGTTGGGCGAGGACGTCGGCTGCTTCGTAGTTCTCGTCCATCGCGAAGAACATGTCCACGGCGTCTGACATGCACTCGATGCCCTCAGCCGGCCGGCCCACGCCAAGGAGGGCTTTGGCGCGCGTGGTCAGCGAGAACCTGCCGTCGCGGGGCGTGGGTGCCAAGGCGAGCGCCTCGTCGGCCAGCGCCAAGGCACGCGGGAAATCGCCGAAGCGACAGCACAGGTCCCCCAGTGCGCGCAGCACGTTGGCCTCGAAGCCGGTCATCCGCAGGTCCCGCACGATCTCCAGCGCCCGCGTGCCGTGGGCGAGCGCCGCGGGGAAGCCGGACGGCGAATCGGCCGCCATGGCCAGGTTGTAGAGCGCCCGCGCCTCGCCCTCGCGCGAGCCGAGCTCGCGTTGCAGCGTCAGCGCCTGCTCGAGGTACCGCCGCGCCGCCGCGTAATCGCGCACGACCCCGTCGATCACTCCGAGGCAATTGAGGATTCCGGCCTCGCCACCCCGATCACCCGACAGCCGCGTGCCCCGCAAGGCCAGCTCGTTGAGCGCCCGCCAGTCGTCGACGCGGGCGCGGCCGGCGAAGTACGTGAACATCAGCCACGTGAGCTTCCAGCAATGCGCGTACTCCCGCAGCCGGAACGCCAGGTGCACAGCCGCGACGAGGTTCCCGTACTCCGCGGCGAACCACGCCAGCCCCGCGTGGTAGTCGGCGAACTCGAGGCCACCGTCCGCACGCAACTCCAGCGACCCGTAGATCCGCTCGGGCCGCATTGCTCGCGAAGCGTTCAACGCCGTAGAAAGGTAGAAATCCAACATTCGCAAACGTGCCGCCGACGCCTCCTCTGCACTGTCCACGTGGTACGCCAGCTCCGCCGCGTACGCCCGGATCAGATCGTGGAACTGGTATCGCCCCGGCTGCGGCTGAGTGAGCAGGTGCGCGGACACGAGAGCGTCCAAAGCGGACCCCGGCGGCGAACCCAGCAACACCTCGGCGACGGCGGGCGTCACATCCGGACCTGAAGGCAGACCCAGTAACCGCAACAACCGCGCGGCATCCGGCGGCAACGCCCGGTACGAGTACGAGAGCACCGACCGGATGTTCGTCTCCTCGCCATCACCGAGGTCGAACAAACCGAGCCGATCAGGTTCGGCGTCCAGTGCGTCCACAAACGATCCCAGCGGGTAGTCCGGGAACTGCGCGGCCCGCACGGCCAGGATCCGGATAGCCAGCGGAAGTCCCCCGCAGTACTCTACAAAGCGTGACGTGGCACCAGGATCTCCGTTGACGCGGTCGACGCCGATCGTCGAGGCCAGCAACTCGACGGCGCCCGCCTCGTCCAGCTGCTCCAGCGCGATCCGGCGGGCGCCGTGCGTCGCGACGAGGCCGCGCAGCTGCCAGCGGCTCGTCACCACGACCAGACACCCCGGCCCGGGCAGCAGCGGCCGTACCTGCTCGGTGCTGTTGGCGTTGTCCAGCACCACGAGCAGCCGCCGCCCCGCCGTGTGCGTGCGCCACGTCGCGGCGCGACCGTCCACATCGGCCGGAATCTGATCACAAGGTACGCCCAGCGCCGACAGCAGGGCCTCCAGCGCCGCCAACGGTTCAACCGGCTCGCCAGGACCGTACCCGCGCAGGTTCAAGAACACCTGTCCACCCGGGAACCGGTCCGCGACCTCGTGTGCGAAGTGGACGGACAGCGTGGTTTTCCCCATGCCACCCATACCTTCCACGGAGGCGATGGGGGTCGACGTGCTGTCCTCCGCCGGAAGCAAAGCACGCAGCGACTTCAGGTCCGCCTCACGACCGGCGAAGGTATCGAGGTCGGCCGGCAACTGGTGCGGCACCTGAGGATCGACGGCCGGCTGATAGGGCGCCCCACCCAGCACGAGCCGGTGCACGCGCTGCAGCCCGGCGCCGGGATCGAGGCCCAGCTCCTCGGCGAGCACCGCACTGATCCGCCGGTACACCTCCAGCGCCTCGGCCTGCCGCCCGGAGTGGAACAACGCGAGCACGAGCTGCTCGTGCAGCCGTTCCCGCAACGGGTGTTCCCGGGTCAGCCGCGTCAGCTCCGGCACCACCGTGGCGAACTCACCGACGGCGATCAGCGCGTCGGCCCACAGCTCGCGCACGCGGGTGCGTTCCTCGGCGAGCTGGCCGGCCTCGTCGCGGTGCAGGGCGTCGGACTCCACGTTCTGCAGCGCCGGCCCGCGCCACTGGCCGAGAGCGTCGGCGAACAACCCTGCCGCACGACGGTGTTCACCTTGTTCGAAAGCTGTCCTCCCCCGAGCCGCGAGTGTGCGAAACCGACCGAGATCCGTTGCCAACGGATCAAGCTCCAGCAGGTACCCACCACGTTCTGTGCGAATGGCAACAGCCGGGCCCAGCGCGCGCCGCAGCCTCAGCACATAAGTCTGGAGCGCGCCCTTCGAGCGGCGCTGGTCGTCGTCCCAGAGCCAGCGGCCGAGCTCGTCGACGGACACCACGCGGTTGGCGCGCAGCAGCAGCCCGGCGAGCACGATCAGCGGGCGGCTCCCGCCGAGCGGCACGGCGCGGCCCCCGGCCACGACCTCGGCCGGGCCGAGCACCCGGAAGTCGAGGCCGTCCACACGTCTCATTCTGGCCGGTCGCCGCCCGATCGGCACGCGACTTCGCCAGTGGCATGATCTGCGGTGATGAAGGTCTACGCGCTGCCCCTGCACAACCGGTTCCGGGACATCACCGTCCGTGAAGGCGTCCTGCTCGAAGGACCCGCCGGGTGGGGTGAATTCTGCCCGTTCGCGGACTATTCGGACGCCGAGAGCGTGCCGTGGCTGGCGAGCGCGCTCGAGGCGAGCGAGCAGGGCTGGCCCATCCCGGTACGCGAACGTGTCGAGGTCAACACGACCGTCCCCGTCGTGTCGCCGGACCGCGCCCACGCGCTGGTCCGCGCCTCCGGCTGCCGCACGGCGAAGGTGAAGGTCGCCGACAAGCGCGCCACGCTCGCCGACGACTGCGCCCGCCTCGAAGCCGTCCGCGACGCCCTCGGCCCGGCCGGCGCCATCCGCGTGGACGCCAACACGGCCTGGGACGTCGACACCGCCGTCACCGCGCTCGCCGCCCTCGACAAGGCGGCCGGCGGCCTGGAGTACGCCGAACAGCCGTGCCGCACCATCGACGAGCTGGCCGCCGTGCGGCGCCGCGTGTCCGTGCGCATCGCCGCCGACGAGTCGATCCGCCGCGCCGAGGACCCGCTGAAAGTCGCCGTTGCCGGCGCCGCCGACATCGCCGTGCTGAAGGTCGCCCCGCTCGGCGGCGTGCGGCGCGCGCTGGAGGTGGCCGAGGCGTGCGGGCTGCCGTGCGTCGTGTCGTCCGCCGTGGAGACCAGCGTGGGCCTCGCCGCCGGCCTGGCCCTCGCGGGCGCCCTCCCGCGGCTCGACTTCGCCTGCGGCCTGGGCACGATGTCCCTGCTGAACGGCGACGTCAGCACGACCTCGCTGTCCCCTGTGGACGGTTACCTGCCCGTCTTGCCCCAGGCGCCGGTGCCGGATCGGTTCGCGGAATTCGCCGCCGCGCCCGACGTCACCGAGGCCTGGCTGGCGCGGCTGGACCGGGTGCGCGCGCTGCGCTGAGCCTCAGCGCCACCACGAGCGGTGGGCGCGGACCAGCCCATCAACCCACGCCTGGTCCGGCTGGGTATTGGCGCGTACCCGGACTTCCCTGACCTCGACTCAGGGTCGGAGTCCAGGGTCGGTCTCCGGGCCGTTCCCGGATGTGCCGCGGGGCCGCGCCGCGGAGTATTCATGGCATGACGAACAGCGTGGACACCCCGGAAACCAAGAAGCTCTTCCGCAGCCGCACCGACCGGATGTTGACCGGGGTGTGCGGGGGCTGGGCCGACTACCTCGGTGTCGACCCGACGATGGTCCGCATCGCGGTCGTGGCCGTGACGGTGCTGTCCGCCGGGATCATGTTGCCGGTTTACGTCGCCGCCGCCGTGCTGACGCCCGAAGCGACCCAAACCGCCTGACCCGCCGCGGCCGAGGTGGGCCGCGGTATCGGGGGAACGGGGTGGCACAACCAAGGGAGAGCGAACGGCCCGGGCGTGGCGAGCGCCTGGGCCGTTCGCTGTGTCCACAGCGGACGGCACCAAGAACGTCCGGCACCGACGGCCGAACACCGATGTCTGCCAGACAGCAGGCGACACGATCCGGCCGCCGTCGCCGGCCTGCGCACCCTGCCGCCGACGGTCGGCCGATCCCGGACCCGCGCACCACGAGCACGCCAGCCGGCGCGCACATCGGCACCGCGGACAACCGACCGACGCACCGACGGCTTCACCGTCCTCAACACGATCTCGACCTTCGGCTCGTTCGTGCTCGGCGCATCGATGCTGCCGCGGCCGAACCCGCGCCCGCCCACGACACACCGCACGTGCCCGACAGCCGGCCAGCGCATCGACCCCAGCCGAACCGACGCCCACACCCGCGCCACACGCCAGCCGACTTGCCACACCGTGCGCCGCCGTACCGGGGCACCGATCGAAGCCGTATCCGAGACTCGACCGCCGGCACAAACCGTTGCCGCAAAAGGGAAAAGCCCGGCCCACCGAAGTGGACCGGGCATTTCCGGATCTAGCGTCGAACAGCAGCCGAACTCAGAAGTCCATGCCACCCATGCCGCCGGACGGGTCGGCCGGAGCGGCGGCAGCCTTCTCCGGCTTGTCCGCGACGACAGCCTCGGTGGTCAGGAACAGCGCCGCGATGGAGGCGGCGTTCTGGAGCGCGGAGCGGGTGACCTTCGTGGGGTCCGGCACGCCGGCGGCGAGCAGGTCCTCGTAGACACCGGTGGCGGCGTTGAGGCCGTGGCCCTGCGGGAGGGACTTGACCTTCTCCGCCACGACGCCGCCCTCGAGGCCGGCGTTGATGGCGATCTGCTTGAGCGGCGCCTCGACGGCGACCTTGACGATGTTGGCACCAGTGGCCTCGTCGCCCTCGAGCTTCAGGCCCGCGAAGGCAGCCTCGGCGGCCTGGATCAGAGCCACGCCACCACCGGCGACGATGCCCTCTTCCACGGCGGCCTTGGCGTTGCGCACCGCGTCCTCGATGCGGTGCTTGCGCTCCTTGAGCTCGACCTCCGTCGCGGCACCGGCCTTGATGACGGCGACGCCGCCGGCCAGCTTCGCGAGGCGCTCCTGCAGCTTCTCACGGTCGTAGTCGGAGTCCGAGTTCTCGATCTCCGCGCGGATCTGGTTGACGCGACCCTGGATCTGGTCAGCGTCGCCCGCACCCTCGACGATCGTGGTCTCGTCGCGCGTGATCACGGCCTTGCGGGCGCGGCCCAGCAGCGACAGGTCCGCGTTCTCCAGCTTGAGGCCGACGTCCTCCGAGATCACCTGGCCACCGGACAGGATCGCGATGTCCTGCAGGATGGCCTTGCGGCGGTCACCGAAGCCCGGGGCCTTGACGGCGACGGACTTGAAGGTGCCGCGGATCTTGTTGACGACCAGGGTGGCCAGGGCTTCGCCCTCGACGTCCTCGGCGATGATCAGCAGCGGCTTACCGGACTGGATGACCTTCTCCAGCAGCGGCAGAACGTCCTTGACGTTCGAGATCTTGGAACCGAAGAGGAGGATGTAGGGGTCCTCCAGCTCGGCTTCCTGGCGCTCCGGGTCGGTCACGAAGTAGCCCGACACGTAGCCCTTGTCGAAGCGCATACCCTCGGTGAGCTCGAGCTCGAGGCCGAAGGTGTTGCTCTCCTCGACGGTGACGACGCCTTCCTTGCCGACCTTGTCCAGCGCCTCGGCGATCAGCTCGCCGATGGTGCGGTCAGCGGCCGAGATCGAGGCGGTAGCAGCGATCTGCTCCTTGGTCTCGATCTGGACGGCCATCTTGTGCAGCTGCTCGGTGATGGCCTCGACGGCCGCCTCGATGCCGCGCTTCAGGCTGATCGGGTCGGCACCCGCGGCGACGTTGCGCAGGCCCTCGCGCACGAGCGCCTGAGCGAGCACGGTGGCGGTGGTGGTGCCGTCACCCGCGACGTCGTCGGTCTTCTTGGCAACTTCCTTGACGAGCTCGGCCCCGATCTTCTCCCACGGGTCCTCGAGCTCGATCTCCTTGGCGATGGAGACACCGTCGTTGGTGATCGTCGGCGCGCCCCACTTCTTTTCGAGCACGACGTTGCGGCCACGCGGGCCGAGCGTCACCTTGACGGCTTCGGCGAGGGTGTTCAGGCCGCGCTCAAGACCGCGGCGGGCGTCCTCGTCGAACGCGATCAGTTTGGCCATTGCGGTGTGGTCCTCCGGTATTGGGCGCCACCGCCGCGCTGTGTCGTCGTACGACTGTCAGCGGCGGCAGCAGGACACGTCCTCGGCCAGGCTCGGTGCCCGCGACGGACGACTGACCTTGGTCAGCCTCACCGTCCCGACCTTCAAGCACGCAGTCGGTGACCGCGCGCTTGGCACTCAACGGCGTCGAGTGCCAATGCCGTGTTTAGCACTCCCACGGTGAGAGTGCAAGAACCGCAGGTCAGTGATCCACGCTTGTCACGGGGTGACCATGGCGAAAGCAGGGCCGTCCGCGTCCAGGAGAGCGAGCAGGCGCCGGAGAACGGTGAGGTCGCCGGTGCGGTCGAGGTCATCCGCGCCGCCGCCGGAGAGCAGGCCGAGCAGCTGGTCCTTGGTCAACGTGAGGGTCAGGTCGACGTCCGCGGCGGACTTCGGGTTCGCGGTCCGGATCAGCGCGCCGTTGGACAGGGTGGTGCGGATCGTGGTGGCGAGGTCGGTGAAGCGCCACTCGATGGTGAGCGGGTCGGCGGCGGCGCGGGGAGGCGTCGACGCGGATGGCGAGGGAGTCGAAGAGCTGCTCGACCGTGAGCGCCGCCGCCATGCCGCCGCCGACGTCGAGGGGCGGCGGCGTGATGCCGTTGCGGAGCTCGAGCGCGCCGAGGAGGTAGAAGTTGCGCCAGGTCGGGTTCTCGGCTCCGTAGCCGAGGCGCTGGGTAGACCTCGGCCAGCGCGTTCTTGGCGACGGAGCTGTCCGGGTCGGCGAACACGGCGTGCTTGAGCAGCTCGGCGGCGAAGCCGAGGTCGCCGGCGTCCGCGTACTCCTGCGCCTTGCCGAGGACGGCGGGCCCCCGCCGAGGACGTCCACGTAGCGGGCGGCCAGCGCCTGCGGCGGGTGCTGCCACAGCGACGTGGGATGGCCGTCGAACCAGCCGAGGTAACGCTGGTAGATCGCTTTGACGTTGTGGCTGACCGAGCCGTAGTAGCCCCGCGCGGGCCACGCGTTCTCCAGCTCCAGCGGCAGCGTGAAGTCCTCGGTGATCTCGATGCCGGTGGCGCCCCGGTTGAGCCGGCGCAGGGTCTGGTCGTGCAGGTACGCGTAGCGATCTCGTTGCTGCGAAAGGAACTTCACCACACGCGCGGTGTCTCAGGTGGGCCAATGGTGCGAGGCGAACGCCACGTCGGTGCCGGCTCCGAAGAGCTCGATCGGCTCGTCGAGGTACTGGGCCCAGACCCGCGGGTCACGGACCAGTGCGCCGCGCAGCGTGAGGAGGTTGTGCAGGTTGTGCGTGGCGTTCTCGGCCAGGCACAGGGCGCGGCGGTTCGGGAAGTGGAAGTTCATCTCGGCCGGCGCCTCGGTGCCCGGCGTGAGCTGGAAGACGACGCGGACGCCGTCGAGTACCTCTTCCTGCCCGGTCGCGGTGATGTCGACGGTGGGCGCGAGCAACCCGAGCCGGCCCGTCGACGTGGCGATACCGAGCCCAACGCTGACCTGGCCGGTGGTGCTGACGTCGAGGGTGATGCCGTACATGTAGGTGGCCCGGCGGCTCATCGCCGTGCCCGCGTACACGTTCTCCGCCACGGCGTTCTCCAGGAAGCCCACCGGGGCGAGGATCGGGACGTCGCCCGCGCCGGCGGGCAGCACGCCCAGCACGCCGCCGAAGTGGTCGGCGTGCGAGTGGGTGTAGATCACGGCGGTGACCGGCCGGTCACCGCGATGGGTGCGGTAGAGGGCGATCGCGGCCGCCGCGCATTCCTCGGAGATCAGCGGGTCGGTCACGATCACGCCGCGCCCGCCTTCGACGAGCGTCATGTTGGAGATGTCGAAGCCGCGGACCTGGTAGATGCCGGTGGTCCTCGTACAGCCCGTTGGTGCGGCACAGCTGCGCCTGCCGCCACAGGCTGGGATTCACCGTGTCGGGGCAGTCGCCCTCGAGGTAGGCGTACGGGCGCAGGTCGAACAACCGCGCGGCCTTCGGCACCGGTGATGGTGACGGGGGTCGAGTGTCGCGACGAACCCGCGGGCGGCGTCCTCGAAGTCCTGCCGGTCAGCGAAATCCATGGCGGGTCCCCTCGACCTCCGGCGTGTCCGGGGAGTCGAACACAGCCGGGATTCGAGGTGGCCACCTACCGGAGGTGAGATCGCGGGTCAGCGGCTCGGCTGGATGGGGATCGACGCGGGCGGCGGCTTGAGCGACGGCGAGCCGGACTGCGAACCGCTGGGGCCGCCCGGGCCGACGGGGATGTTCGGCGCGGTCGTGGGGGTGGTTGTGCCGCCGCCGCTGTCGTCGCCACCGAAGAGGAAGATCGCGCCGACGATCAAGCCGGCGAGCACCACGATCCCGAGGCCGATCCACAGCCACTTCCGGCCACCGCCGCCGCGCGACTGCTGGAACGCCCCGGCGCCTCCGGCGGGCGACGGCGGACGCAGCCGCTTCGGGTCGCCGGGCGGGCCGTAACCCGGGTGCATGCCGGGGTAACCCTGTTGCTGGTTGGGGTAGCTGCCGTAGCCGGGCGGCGGGCCGGGCTGTCCCGGGTGGCCCGGATATCCCTGCGGTGCTTGCGGTCCCTGCGGCGGCATGCCGGGGTAGCCGTAGCCGGGGGGCGGCCCCTGCGACGGGGCGCCGGGGGGCTGACCGGGGTTCTGCGGGGCACCGGGCCGGCCGCCGGGGCCGGCCCACGGGTTTCCGTCACCGGGTCCGGCCTGGCCGGGTGCGCCTTGTCCGGCGACACCGTGCGCGCCGGGTCCACCTGGGACACCAGGTCCGCCGGGACCGCCCTGGCCGCCGGGTCCCGACCACTGGGCGGCGTGCGCCGGGTCGTTCCCCTGAGCACCCTGACCACCCTGGCCACCGGACCCACCCGGACCCTGCGGCGCGCCTTGGCCGTATCCCGGCTGCTGTCCGAAGGGCGGCATGCCAGCGCCCTGCCCCTGGGGACCGTGAGCACCCTGCCCGGCCTGACTGCCCTGATTGCCCTGGCCGCCGGCCGCGCCCGGACCACCCGGCCCGGCCAGTCCGTTCTGCACCGCACCCGATCCCGGCGGCCCGGGCGGCGTGTCCGACGTGGCGAGCGGTCCCAGCGCCACGCGGGCGGCGGCGATCATCGCCACGCAGCTCGGATACCGATCGGCGGGGTTCTTCGCCATGCCCTTGCGGATCACGTCGTCGACGGCGGCCGGCAGCGCGACCACGCGCGACACCGAGGGCGGCTCGCCGTTGAGATGGCCCTTGATCACGGTCGGCACGTCGCCCTTGAACGGCGGGGTGCCGGTGAGGCACGCGTAAAGCACGCACGTGAGCGCGTACTGGTCGGTACGCCCGTCGAGCGGCTCGCCACGCAGGTGCTCGGGCGCGGCGTACGTCGGGGAGCCCAGGAAGTCGCCGCCCCGCGTGCGGTGGCCGGTGGCGCCGCGGCGGGTGAGGCCGAAGTCGGCGACGTAGACGTGCTCGCGAGAGGTTTCCTTGCTGGTGACCAGCACGTTCGCGGGCTTCACGTCGAGGTGGACGAGGCCGCGGTTGTGGAGGGTGTCCAGCGCGTCGGCGACCTGGTCGAGCAGCGCCAAGGCGCGCGCGGGCGCGATCGGGCCCGAGGAGATCAGGCCGGCGAGGTCGCCGCCGTCGACCATGCGCATGGCGATGTAGAGCATGCCTTCGAGCTCGCCGAAGTCGTACAGGGGCACGATGTTGGCGTGGTCGATCGCGGACGTGTTGCGGGCTTCGTCCACGAACCGCTCGCGGAACTCGGCGTCGGTGCCCAGGTGGTCGCCGATGACCTTCAGCGCCACCTTCCGGCCGAGCCGCACGTCGGTGGCCTGGTAGGTCACGCTCATGCCGCCCTTGCCGAGCACCGAGTCGATGCGGTAGTTGCCCAGCCGGCGACCGGTGAGGTCCCCCGACACATCGCCTGTCACGCTGCGCAGCTTAACGCCCTGCATTCCGCAGCGATGGGCGGTTCGCCCAACCGGTCGGCTGCCCCGGAATCAGGAGACCTTGCGGACGTCCGCGGCCTGACTGCGGCCGTCGCGGCCGGACTGGACCTCGAACTCGACCCGGTCCCCTTCGTCGAGCGTCCGGAATCCTTCGGCCTGGATCGCCGAATAGTGGACGAACACATCAGGCCCTTCGGCGGATTCGATGAACCCGTAGCCCTTTTCCGAGTTGAACCATTTGACGGTGCCGACAGCCACGGCGCCCTCCCTCAGGACAAGATCCGCTGTCCGGTAGCGGCTGGAAGTGCAGTTCACGCTACCGGAATTACGCCCCTCGGCAATGGTTGATTCGCAAATTCGTCAGCCCCGGGAAACCCGCCTGTTCCGCGCTTGCACGAGAACGGTGCCCGGGCCGGCGAAATCGAGGACCAGACCTTCGCCGGTGCGCAGCGACTGCGGGCCGCTCGGGTCCACGGCGCGCAGCCGGCACTGCAGCGTGTCCGGGTAGGCCAGCACGTAGTCCGGCCGCACGGTGACCAGTTCACCGGCCGACAGCTCGAACGAATCGACAGGTCCCGGCGCGGTGAGCACGAGCGGACCGGTGCCGCTGTAGTGGTCCAGGAACCCGGCGTCGGCGCCGAAGAGCTGCTGCAACGGCGCCCACGTCTGGTCGAGGCGCACCGAAGGCGGCCGCGCGAGCACGGCGTCGCGGTGCACCGACCAGCCGGTGTTGCCCGTCAGCTCCAGCGGGTAGACGTCGCCGGGCCCGAGGGGGGCGAGGTCGACCCAGCCGCCCTCGGCGGGCGCGGTGAACACGGAGACGCCGGGCTTGCGAGCGCCACCGCGCGCCGACGGCGGAGCGCCTTCGCGGACGCCGAAGCTGGTCGCCAGCATCGTGTCCGAAGCCGACTGCACGGCCTCGCCGGGCGCGAGCAGCACTCGCGCCACGCCGAAGTTGGGGGTGTGCCTCGTGTGGACGCGCATGTCAGCGGGAGGGGACGGGGGAAAGGATCCAGCTGATCGGCGACGACGGGTTGCGCGTCTGCGTCTGCATGCCGTGCGACGACGCGAGCCACGAGCCGCGCGTGACGCACCAGCCGGTCTGGCCGTCGAGGGTCACGATCTGGATGTCGCCGGGCAGGTTGGCCGCGACGTCCACCCAGCCGCCGTTCTGGGGTGCGGTGTAGGTGGAGATGAAAAAGGACTCACCGCCCAGGAACGCGCGGCCGAGGCCCTTCATGATTCCGCCCTGTGCCTGCGACTGGACCGTCACGCCGTTGCTCGTCGCCATCATCGCGCCCGACTTGACCTGCACGGGCTCCCCCGGCGCCGGCTCCAGCCGCGCGACCGCGAACGACGGCTGGTGACGGACTCGTACCTGCATCAGCACTCCCCTGATCCCCGACTCTTGCCGCGGGAGAGTGTTGCACGCCCGCGCGCGAGGGGGAGGATGGTCCGCGTGATCTCCGTCGACGCCTATCGCGAGACCGTGACCGAGCTGCTCGGCCGCACGCCCGCGACCACCCTGCCCCTCGCCGAAGCCGCCGGGTTCGTCCTGGCCGAGGACGTGCACGCGGGGGTGCCGCTGCCACCGTTCGACAACTCCGCGATGGATGGTTACGCCGTGCGCGCGGCCGACGTCGCCGGCGCCGGGCCAGGCTCGCCCGTGACGCTGCCCGTGGCCGACGACATCCCGGCCGGGCGCGTGGACGTCGCGACGCTGGAGCCGGGCACCGCGCACCGCATCATGACGGGCGCGCCGCTGCCGCCGGGTGCCGATGCGATCGTGATGGTTGAGGACACTGACGGCGGCACTGTCGACGTGCGGATCTCCAAAGCCGCGTCCTCGGGCGACCACGTGCGGCGCACCGGTGAGGACGTGGAGCACGGCGTGGTGGCCCTGCGCGCCGGCACCGTGCTCGGCCACTCGCAGCTGGGCCTCGCGGCGGCCGTCGGGCTGGCCGAGCTGTCGGTGCACCGGCCGTTGTCCGTGCTCGTGGTGTCGACCGGCACGGAGCTCGTCGAGGCCCCGAAGCCGTTGCGGCACGGGCAGATCTACGAGTCCAACAGTGTGATGCTCGCCGCCGCGCTGCGCGAGCTGGGCTGCCGCGTCTCTGTGGTGCGGAGCGTGGTGGACGACGTCGAGGAGTTCCGCAAGATCATCGAACCGAAGCTCGCGGACGCCGACCTGCTGATCACTTCGGGCGGCGTGAGCGCCGGCGCGTACGAGGTGGTCAAGGACGCGCTGACGGGCCAGGGTGTGCGGTTCCAGAAGATCGCCATCCAGCCCGGCGGGCCGCAGGGCTGCGGCCACTGGAACGGCGTGCCTGTGGTGACGCTGCCGGGCAACCCGGTGAGCGTGCTGGTGTCGTTCGAAGCCTTCCTGCGGCCGGCTTTGCTATCGGCCATGGGCCATACGGACGTCGACCGCCGCCGCGTGCGCGCGCGTCTTTCGGAGGCCATGACCTCGCCCAGCTCGCGGCGCCAGTTCCGCCGGGGCTTCTACACGCCCACCGAGGGCGAGGTGACCGGCGTGGTCGGGCCGCGGGGCGGGCCGGGCTCGCACCTGCTGGCGGCGTTCACGCAGGCCAACTGCCTGATCGTGCTGCCGGAGGGGGTTGGTGAGGTGGCTGAGGGTGCTGAGGTCGACGTGCTGCTGCTGTAGGGAAGTCCCTCCGGCTGCGGAGCGGGCCGGTGAGCAGGACGGCCAGTGAGGCGAGCTGGACACCGCCCATGACCAGCATCGTCTCGCGCACGCCCAGCGCTTCGCCGAGGACACCGCCGAGGAACGCGCCCAGCGGGATCGTGCCGTAGTTGACGACGGCGGAACTCGCGGTGATGCGGCCGAAGAGATCGGGTGGGCAGTAGGTCTGGCGGAAGGTTCCGACGAGCACGTTGGACCCGACGATCCCCGCGGCGACACCCATCCCCGACAGCACGAACACCGTGAGCCCGGCGCCCGGGGTGGCCAACGGACCGAGCAGCATCGCCGGTGCGGCGAGCGCTTCGCAAAGCAGGAACGCACGCGCCGCACCGACGCGCTTCCCCAGCCGCGCGGCCAACGGTGCGCCGGCGACGCCACCGACCTCCGCGATGGCCAGGACCACCCCCACGGCTCCCGGCCCGGTGCCGAGGTCGCGGACGAGGAACACGACCTGGATGGCTGCGTACCCGTCGAGCGCGAGGTTCGCCACAGCGGCGGCTCCGATGAGGGACCGCAGATAGCGGTCGTGCGCGATGAAGCCGATTCCCTCGGCGATCTCGGTGCGCAGACGTCTGCCGGCGCGGGGCTTCGGGCTTTCCTTCGCCCGGACGTAGCGCAGGCACAGCACGGAAAACCCGAAACTCACGGCATCGGCGAGCGCCCCGGTGACAGGTCCCGCGACGGCAGCGAGCAGCCCCGCCAGCCCAGGCCCACCCACCTGCGCGGCGGACTCGCTGCCCTGGAGCTTCACGTTGGCTTCGAGCAACTGGGCTTTGGTCACGAGCACCGGCACGTAACTGCGGTAGGCCAGCGAGAAGAACACCTTCGCGAACCCGCCGACCAGCGCCACGCAAAGCAGGTACGGCACCGTGAGCCACCCGGCCACGTATCCGACCGGGACAGCCGCGAACGCCACCATCGACACCAGGTTGCACGTCACCATCACGCGCCGCTTGCGCCACCGGTCCACCCACGCCCCGGCCGGCAACCCCACCACCAACCACGGCACCCACGCGACCGCGGCCAGCAGCGCCACGTCGAACGTCGAGGCCTGCAGGACCAGCAACGCGACGAGCGGCAACGACGTGCCGGCGACTGCGCTGCCGAGGGTGCTGATCGTCTCACCGGTCCAGATGAGGCGGAAGTTGCGGTCTCGCCGTAGGGCCGTGGTCATTTGCGGGTCAGTCATGGGTTATCGGGCTGGTTCGGGCGGTCGTGGGCCTTCTGCTGCTCGCGGTGGATTCGGTTGGTAGTCGAGGGTTTTGTCCGCCTCGGCGCCTTTGCGGGCACAAAGGGCCTTGCTTGCCCGACCGGCTTTGCGCACCCGGCGAATGTCGCCCGCCCGTGCGGGTTCGCGCGCGCAAAGGGCTTCGTTGGCCAGAACGGCTCGGCGTACTCGAAGGACATCGCCGACACACCCCGCTCGGCGTACTCGAAGAACCTTGCCGACGCACCGCCCGTCGTACTCGAAGGACTTCGCCGACACACCCCGCTCGGCATGCTCGAAGGACATCTCCGACACACCCGGCCCGGCATATTCGAAGGACATCTCCGACACACCCGCCCTCGGCCACCCGAACAACCTTGCCCGCCCACGTGGCTTCGCTCCCCGAAAGGGCATCGCCCGCCTGACCAGCGTCGCGTACCCGAAGGGTTCCGCCGGCCTGAGTCGCTTTCACACCCCGACGGGCTCTGCGCCATCAACGAAGGACATTGCCCAACTGACCACGACTTCCGAGCGATCTCACGACCGCGGCCGAGCCGTCTGTGCCCCCAGTAACTCACCTTGGGAAAGCCCCCACCCATCCTCGGGGGAGCGGCCCTTGCCGAGCTTACCGCCCCCCACCGACAAAATGATCTCCAAAGCCGAGCTGTCCACAGCGAAGCCGAGTTGTGGACAACGACAGAAAGCCCGCCTCCGCAACGAAAACGCGCGGCGCACCACGGATCAGGGTTGCGCGGGGAAGCCTCGGGCGAAAAGGAAGACCGGGCGGCGCTCGACGGAGTCGTCGGGGGCGGGGCGGTCGGTGTACTCGGCGAACAAGGCCAGGACGCGGGAGCTCAGCTCCATCACCTCGACAGGAGACAAGCGCGCCCAGGTTTCGTTGGTGAACCAGGCGTCGCGCCATTCGGTGGGGGCCGTTTCCAGGTCCGAGAGCCAAGAGCGGGACAGTGAAGCCTGCCGGTCGAGGGAGACGACCTCGGCCGCGTCGCCCACCGGGTCGCCGACGAAGTCCGAAGTGGACCAGGACAGGGCCCGGGAAGGGCGGCGCCACCAGCGTTCGCGGCGGTCGCGGGCGAGTTCCGGGGCCTCTTCGACCAGGCCTGCGGCCGCGAGGACCTTGAGGTGGTGGCTGATGTTGCCGACGGCCGACGCCGTGCGGTCGGCGAGGACCGAAGCGGTGGCGGGGCCGTCGAGCTTCAGCAGGTCGAGCAGGCGCAAGCGGAGCGGGTGGGACATCGCCGCCAGGACACGGGAGTCGCGGATCTGCCGCACGTCGTCGGACACAATCGACAAGAGTAGTTGTACAACAGGTATTGCACAACATGTCTTGTGGAACCAACCGCCAGTATCCTCACGCCATGGGTTTCTTCACCTGGATCATCTTCGGCGCGCTGGTCGGCTGGCTCGCGAACCTGGTCGTCGGCGGACCGGACCGGCGCCGGCAGGGATGCCTGGTCAGCGTGCTCGTCGGGGTGCTCGGGGCGGCCCTCGGCGGCTTCATCTACCGGCTGGCGACGGGTGAGCAGCAGCGTTTCGAGTTCGACTTCCCGAGCTTCGGCGTCGCGATCCTGGGCGCGATCGTCCTGCTGGCGGTGCTGCGGCTGGTCGGCTCGATCGGCCGACGGTCCAGGCGCGACGACTACCCACGCGACAACTACCGGCGGGAAAACTACCGGTGACAGTTTGTAACGGTTTCCGCACGAACCGTCAGTAACCCCCGGAAACCGCCTAAACTGATCAGTTCCGCGTCCGGGTGCATGCGTCGTCGGGGGACGCATGCACCCGGCCCGCCCGGATCGCCTCCCGGACCACGCGCACGGCGCGCGCCGTGTCCACGAGCACGGGCATGGGCGCGGCGGAGATCTCCCGTCGCCAGGCGCACAGCAGCTCGGTGAGCGGATCGGGTACGGACATCGCTTCCTCGGCGGACTCAGGTCCGGGCATGGCTCCCGAACGGCGGGTACTACCGAGAGTTGTCGATGAATTCGATCAGCCGTTACCGGTTTGTGGGCACGCCCACCCGCGCCGGGGAAACCCTGACGGTGGAGCCGCCACCGGCCCTGGACGTGTCCGCCCGCCGACGGGCGGTAGCGTGGTGATTCCCAAATCGGACGTGAAACCCGTCCTCTCCCTCCGAACGCAACGAACAGCGGGGAACCGATCCATGAGCGGCAAGCCCACCGGCAATCCCCTCACACACGCAGTGCAGCTCGCGCGGGAGACGATCCCGCCGATGCACCCCGCCGGGCGTCCGTTCGTCTTCGGCGGGCTGGCGGCGACGCTGGTGCTGCGCCGGTTCTCCAAGCGCCTCGGCGTGATCGGCGCGCTCGCGACCGCGGCCACCGCCGCGTTCTTCCGCGAGCCCCAGCGCGTCGCGCCGGAGCGGGACAACATCGCCGTCGCCTCGGCCGACGGCTTGGTGTCCCTCATCGAAGAGGCCGTGCCGCCGCCCGAGCTGGGGCTACCCGCCGAGCCGCGGATGCGCGTGAGCGTGTTCCTGTCGGTGTTCGACGTGCACGTCCAGCGGATCCCGGCCCCGGGCGTCATCGAGAAGGTGGCCTACCGGCCGGGCAAGTTCCTCTCCGCGGACCTGGACAAGGCGAGCGAGGACAACGAGCGCAACTCCGTGCTCATGCGCACCGCCGACGGCCACGAGCTCGTCGTCGTGCAGATCGCCGGCCTCGTCGCGCGCCGCATCCTGTGCGAGATCCACGAGGGCGACAAGGTGGCCGCCGGTGCCACCTACGGCATCATCCGGTTCGGCTCCCGTGTCGACCTCTACCTGCCGCCCGGCAGCCGCGTGCTCGTCGCGAAGGGCCAGCGCACGGTCGGCGGCGAGACGGTGATCGCCGAACTCCCGGCGCTGGGGGAAGGCTGATCTCATGGCCCGCGTGACCACCCCGAGCATTCGGCTGCTGCCGAACGCCATCACGGTGCTGGCGCTGTGCGCCGGGCTGTCGGCCGTGCAGTTCGCGCTCGCGGGCAACTACGCCATGGCCATCGCGGCCATCGGCATCGCGGCGGTGCTCGACAGCCTCGACGGGCGCATCGCGCGCCTGCTCGACGCGACGTCGAAGATGGGCGCCGAGCTCGACTCGCTGTCCGACGGCATCTCGTTCGGCGTGGCGCCGGCGCTGGTGCTGTACGTGTGGCAGTCGCACGGCGACCGCATCGGCTGGGTGGCTTCGCTGATCTTCGCCGTCTGCATGATCCTGCGCCTCGCGCGCTTCAACACCCTGCTCGACGTCACCGACAAGCCGCCCTACGCCGCGGAGTTCTTCGTCGGCGTCCCCGCGCCGGCCGGCGGTCTCGCCGCCATGCTGCCGCTCATCGCGACGCTGCAGTGGGGCGAGGGCTGGTGGTCCGAGCAGTACGTGGTGATCGCCTGGACGATCGCCGTCGCCGCGCTGCTGATCAGCCGCATCCCGACGTTGTCGCTGAAGACCGTCAAGGTGCCCGCCAGGGCCATCGCGCCGCTGCTGGTGGGCGTCGGTCTCCTGGCGGCCGCGATCATCCAGTTCCCGTTGGTGGCGCTGGCCATCGCGCTGGTGCTGTACCTGCTGCACATCCCGTACGCGGTGTACCGCAACCGTTGGCTCGCCGCGCACCCCGAGGCGTGGACGGTCCCGCCGCGCGAACGCCGCGCCATTCGCCGTGCACGTTCGCAGCGGCGCCTGCGGTTGCGTCCGGCGTCTCGCCGGGTCGCGGGCGCGGCGATGCGCGCGGTGCGGCTGCCGCGCAACGGCTCCGACTTCGTGCGGGCGACGCGGGCCATCCGGGATCGCGACCACTCCGGGTCTGCGGCCGGCAGCTCCGGCGGTGCCGGTTCCGGCCCCAACCAGCGACGCCGGAGCTGGCGCCGGATCGGGATCCGCCGCCGCTGACCCGCGCGTCAGCGAGCCGCTGCCGCGCGCAGGCCGGTGAGCAGCAGGTCGAGCTGGTCGTGGAAGTCCTGCACGCAGTCGACGTCCGCCAGTGACGGCAGCACGCGGTACAAATTGGGCAGTTCCTCCGGCGTGACCATGCGGCTGAACCAGTCGCCGACGGGTTCGTCCCGCTGTGCGACGTCCCCGGCGACGGAGTCGGCCAGCGCCGCGCCGAACCTGAGTCCCATCAGCGACCGGTAGCCGCGGGCTGCGGCTTCCTCGTCGAGCCCGGCGTCAAGCAGTGCGCCCAGGAGAACGTCGATCACGCGCAACGCGCCGGGCGAGCGCGGGTTCGCCTCCTCGGCCACCAGCGCGCACCACGGCCGGGTGCCACGTGAACGCCGTGCAGAGGCCTTCGGCGAGCCGGCGGACGCGGGTTTCCCAGCTCCACGACGGCACCGGCAGCGGCACGGACTCGAAGACGCGCGCGGTGAGCCGGTCGAGCAGGTCACCTTTGTTCTTCACGTGGTCGTAGAGCGGCCCGCCTCGACGCCGAGGCGGGCCGTGAGCTTGCGCATCGACAGCGCGCCCATGCCGTCGGCGTCCACCAGGGCCAGCGCCGCGCCGAACGTGAGTCCCATCAGCGACCGGTAGCCGCGGGCTGCGGCTTCCTCGTCGAGCCCGGCGTCGAGCAGTGCACGAAACGCTGCTCACCACCACCCGTTCCGTCCGCCGCAAACTGGACCTCGACCGGCCGGTCGAGCCAGCGGTGATCGAAGACTGCCTGCGCATCGCCCAGCAGGCGCCCGCCGCCGGCGGCTGCTGAAGGCGCAGCGCTGGATCGTCGTGCTGGGCCCTGAGCTGCGCGCCGAGGTCGCGGTGATCACCAGGAAGGCCGCGCACGAGGTGTGGCAGCACTACGCGCACCTGGCCGACACCGGCATGTTCGCCTCCGCCCGCCACCTCGTGGACCACCTCGACCGGGTACCGGCGCTCGTGCTGCCGTGCATGCCGGGCCGGCCACCGGCGTCGGCCGCGGAGCAGTCGTCGTACTACGGCTCGATCTACCCGGCGACCTGGAGCTTCCAGCTCGCGCTGCGCACGCGCGGCCTGGCAAGCTCGCTGTGCAGCCACCACCTCGCGGGCCACGAGCCGGACGTCGCGCGCCTGCGGGGGATCCCGGCCGACGTCACGCAGGTCGGCCTCATCGCCGTGGCACACTCGACGCAGCGTGAGTTCTCCCCCGCCGCGCGGCCACCGGTGGGCGAGATCCTGTCGTTTGACGCCTGGGCGGGGTCCGCGTCGCTAGGGTGAACGGTGTGAGCGACCCGCAGATCACGCTGACCGTCAGGCACACGCCGTCCGCGCTGGATTCCCGGCGTGGAGTCGTGCGGATGCACCCCGAGGTGCTCGACGCGCTGGGCCTGCGCGCCTGGGACGCCGTGCACCTCACCGGCGCCCGTCGCAGCGCCGCGCTGGCCGCGCCGGCCGGGGAGGGCACGCCGGGCGTGGTGTTGACCGACGACGTCACGATGTCGAACCTCGGCGTCTCCGAGGGGTCCGAGATCGTGGTGACGCCGGCCGACGTCGCGGCGGCCAAGACGGTCACCGTCTCCGGCTCGCGGCTGGCCAGCGTGTCCGTGCCGCCGCAGACGCTGCGGCTCGCGCTCACCGGCAAGGTACTCACTCGTGGCGACGCCGTTTCGCTGCTGCCCCAGGACTTGGCGCCGGCGCCGGGTTCGGACGTCGCGGCCGTGCGCGGGCAGCTCTCGCGCGCGATCGGCGCGACGTGGACCAACGAGTTGCTCACCGTCACCGCCACGGAGCCGGAGGGCGTGGTCGTGGTCGGGCCGTCCACTGTGGTCAGCTGGCGCGACGGCGCCCGCACGGGCGAGACGCCGACCGACACCGTGCCCACGCGCAGCGCGACGGCCCTCGTGCGCAGCACCGCCGTGACGGCGGCCGAGGACTACCTCGACGCGGAGGTCATCGAGGAGACCAAGCCGGAGGAACTCGCGGAACCGGTCCCGCCGGTCGCCGACCTGGTCGGCGCGGAAGGGGCCGCGCGCAAGCTCGCCGAGTGGTTCGACCTGGCGTTCCGGCGGCCGGAGCTGCTGATGCGGCTGGGCACGTCGGCGCACCTGGGCGTGCTGCTGTCGGGGCCGGAGGGGGTCGGCAAGGCGACGCTGGTGCGGTCCGTCGCGCAGGCCGAGAAGGTGCGCGTGGTGTCGTTGGTCGCGCCCAACATCGCCGTCCTGGAGCCGAACACGGCCCACGCCCGCCTGCGCGAGGCCGTGACCCGCGCAGCCGAGGGCGACGGGCCCGCCGTGCTGCTGATCAACGACGTCGACGCGCTCCTGCCGGCCACGCAGCCGCCGCCGGTGGCCACCGTCGTCCTGGAGGAACTGCGCGCGGCCATGCGCCGCGAGGATCTCGCCGTGGTGGCGACGACGCAGCGCGCCGAGTCCGTGGACCCGCGGTTGCGCACCGCCGACCTGCTCGACCGCGAGCTCGGCCTGCCGCTGCCCGACGCGAAGACCCGCGTGGAGCTGCTGCGGATCCTGCTGCGTGACGTGCCCGTGGAACCGGGTGCCGACCTGGGCGTGCTCGCCGAGAAGACGCCCGGGTTCGTCGCCGCCGACCTCATCGCCCTGCGTCGCGACGCGGCTCTGCGCGCCGCCCTGCGCCAGCGTGACGTCGCCGAGCCGCGGATCTCGGAGCACGACCTGCTCGACGCGCTCGCCACCGTCCGGCCGATCTCGCTGTCCACTTCGGACAACCTGGCCACGGGCGGGCTGACGCTCGAGGACGTGGGCAACATGGTCGACGTCAAGCAGGCCCTCACCGAGACGGTGCTGTGGCCGCTGCGCTACCCGGATTCCTTCGCCCGCCTGGGCATCGACCCGCCGCGCGGCGTCCTGCTCTACGGCCCGCCCGGCGGCGGCAAGACGTTCCTCGTGCGCGCACTTGCCGGCACGGGCGCGCTCAACGTGTTCGCGATCAAGGGCGCCGAGCTGCTGGACAAGTGGGTCGGCGAGTCGGAGCGAGCCGTGCGCGACCTGTTCCGGCGGGCCGCCGACGCCGCGCCGTCGCTGATCTTCCTCGACGAGATCGACGCGCTGGCGCCGCGGCGCGGGCAGTCGTCCGACTCCGGCGTGGCCGACCGCGTGGTCGCCGCGCTGCTCACGGAGCTCGACGGCGTGGAGCCGATGCGCGAGGTCGTGGTGCTGGGCGCCACGAACCGGCCCGAGCTCGTGGACCCGGCGCTGCTGCGGCCAGGTCGCCTGGAGCGGCGCATCTACGTGCCGCCGCCCGACGCCGAGTCGCGCACCGCGATCCTCAAGGCGACGTCGAAGAACACGCCGCTGGCGTCCGATGTGGATCTGGCGGCCATCGCGGCCACCCTGGACGGTTACTCCGCCGCCGACTGCGCCGCGCTCATCCGCGAGGCCGCGCTCACGGCGATGCGCGAGTCACTCGAGGCGCACGTGGTCACGGCCGCCCATCTGGCGAAAGCGCGTGAGGTCGTGCGGCCGTCGCTGGACCCGGCACAGCTGGCGACGCTGCAGGCGTACGCGCAGGCGCAGCAGGAACGCTGACGGCAACGGGGGCCCCGCCTTCGCGGTGGGGCCCCCGTTGTTTTCGCTGGTCAGCTGCCCGTGTGGCCGCTCTGGTAGTCCTTCGTGATGATCACGATCACGCCCGGGCTCGAATTCTGGATGCCGTCGAACCGCGGCTGGGCCTGGAAGCCGAACTCGGCGGCCAACTGCTTCGCGGCGGCCTCCTCGTCGGTACCCGGCCGGAAGAAGGCCGTGGTGTGCGGGATCACGCCCTGCGGGTAGTTGCCGACCTCGGGCACGTTCCAGCCCGACGCGCGGAAGTCTTCGGCAGCCTGCTCGGCGAGGTGCGGGATCGTGGAGTTGTTGTAGACCCGCACGGTCACCCACTTGTTGGACGCCTGCTGGTCGTTGCCCGGCTGCCCCGGCTGACCACCTGGCTGGCCGGGCTGCCCCGGCTGTCCGCTCGCCTGGCCAGGCTGACCGGGCTGGCCCGGCTGCCCCGGTGGGCTGGCCGGTGGCGACGCAGGTGCCGACGAAGCAGGCGAAGACGGGGCCGAGGACGAAGGTGGCGTCGCCGAGGACGACGAGCCCGGCGCCGACTGCGACGACGACGGCGACCCGCTCGAGCTGGTGGGCCCGGCGTTGTTGTCGCCCGAGCCATTGCCCGACAGCACCGTCACGCCGCCGATGATCGCGGCGATCACGGCGACGCCGACGAGCGCGACGCCCGCGGCCCGCATGGGCCGGGACAGTCCCGAAAAGAAGCTCATGACAGTTCGATCCCCAGCCGCCTGGCGCCGCGCTTGCGCTGCCGGGCGGCGCGCGTCTTGCGCAGCCGCTTCACCAGCATCGGGTCGGCCGCCATGGCCTCAGGCTTTTCCAGCAGTGCGTTCAGCAGCTGGTAGTAACGGGTCGAGGACAGCGAGAACCGTTCCCGGATGGCGTTCTCCTTGGCACCGGCGTGCCGCCACCACTGACGTTCGAACGTGAGGATCTCCACCTCACGCTCGGTCAGGCCACCCACATTCTCCGGCGGCGACGGCTGGTCCCCAGCCATCGACTCCGCGGCGTCCATGCGGTCCTCGCAATCGGTGTCGGCTGTCCTTCCGCGGGCGCCATTCAACCACGGAACCCACGCTCGACATGGGCATCCGGCGCGGCGCGTCACGGTCCGATCCAGGTGTACCGGACGGGTCCGACTAAACTCGCTGCTCGTGACCGTCCACCCCATCCGCATCGCCGGCGATCCCGTGCTGCACCAGCCGACCCGTGAGGTCACGGAGTTCGACGAGCAGCTGCGCACGCTGACCGAGGACATGTTCGAGACGATGTACGCCGCCGAAGGCGTGGGCCTCGCGGCCAACCAGATCGGCCTCGACCTGCGCCTGTTCGTCTACGACTGCCCCGACGACGAGGGTGTCGAGCACCGCGGCCTGGTGGTGAACCCGAAGCTGGAGACGTCCGAGATCCCCGAGACCATGCCGGACCCGGACGACGACTGGGAGGGCTGCCTCTCGGTCCCTGGCGAGTCCTACCCCACCGGCCGCGCGTCGTGGGCGCGCGTGACCGGTTTCGACGTGACTGGTGAGCCGATCACGGTCGAGGGCACCGGCTACTTCGCCCGCTGCCTGCAGCACGAGACGGACCACCTGGACGGGCACCTGTACCTGGACCGCCTGGTGGGCCGCCACGCACGGGCGGCGAAGAAGATGCTGAAGAAGAACAAGTGGGGCGTGCCGGGGTTGAGCTGGCTGCCGCCGAAGGACGAGCCCGTAGAGGCCTGAGTTTCTTTGTCGACTAGTCTCCCGGTCCGGATTTCGGCCGGGAGACTCGTCGTTTCCACGGGATGCCCGGCGACGCGATGAAGTCACCGGGTTGGTGTTTGTCCTCGCTCGCCGGAAAAGTCCGCCACGAAGGGGCGGGACAAATCTCGGGACGCCGAGCTGCCGATCGAATAAAGTGCCGAATGAACGTCGTTCAGGTAATTGTGCCGGCCGGGTGAGCAGCGGCCTGAATCGCGCCGAAACAACGGCGGGCGAAACCCGGGAATTCACACGTACGGCCGCTGCAGCCACCACCGGTGCTGGTCGCCAAGCGGCAGGTGACTGTCACGTGAACCCCTGTCGGGCGCCTGCTCCGATCCGGTGAAGAACACACAGGACGAGCAGTCACCTTGTGCTCGCGTGATCCGCCGTGGCATGGTCGAGGGACAACCTCATAACCAACGCGGGAGCTCGCGCCTTGGCGGGCTGAGAGGGCGGCTGGTGTCTGTCTGTGGACACCCGGTGCCGCCGACCGCATGAACCTGACCGGGTAATGCCGGCGTAGGGAGTGAACGTCGTTGACGACACTGGAGAACGAGCCTGCCATCACGCCTTCCGTGACCACGGGGCCGATCACCGGTTCGCACAAGGTCTACCACCGCACCGAGTCGGGCCTGCGGGTTCCGGCGCGGCGCATCGACCTGTCGAACGGTGAGCACTTCGACGTGTACGACACGTCCGGGCCGTACACCGACCCGGACGCGAAGATCGACGTCCACAATGGACTTCACCCGCTGCGCGCCGGCTGGGCCGACGGCCGCGCGCACAACACCCAGCTCGGCTGGGCCAAGGCGGGCGTGATCACGCGCGAGATGGAGTTCATCGCCGCGCGCGAGCGATGCTCACCCGAGTTCGTGCGCGACGAGGTCGCGCGCGGGCGGGCGGTGATCCCCGCCAACCGCAAGCACCCGGAGAGCGAGCCGATGATCATCGGCAAGAAGTTCCTGGTGAAGATCAACGCCAACATGGGCAACTCGGCCGTCTGGTCCTCAGTGGAGGAAGAGGTCGACAAGATGGTGTGGGCCACCCGCTGGGGTGCCGACACGATCATGGACCTGTCCACGGGCAAGCGCATCCACGAGACGCGTGAGTGGATCGTCCGCAACTCCCCCGTTCCCGTGGGCACCGTGCCGATCTACCAGGCACTGGAGAAGGTCAACGGGGAGCCGGAGAAGCTGTCGTGGGAGGTCTACCGCGACACGATCATCGAGCAGTGCGAGCAGGGTGTCGACTACGTCACCGTCCACGCGGGTGTGCTGCTGCGCTACATCCCGCTCACCGCCCGGCGCGTGACCGGCATCGTGAGCCGCGGCGGCTCGATCATGGCCGCGTGGTGCCTCGCGCACCACAAGGAATCCTTCCTGTACACGAACTTCGAGGAACTCTGCGAGATCCTGCGCAAGTACGACGTCACGTTCTCCCTCGGCGACGGCCTGCGCCCCGGCTCGATCGCCGACGCCAACGACCGCGCGCAGTTCGCCGAGCTCGAGACCCTCGGTGAGCTCACGCACATCGCGCGCGAGCACGACGTGCAGGTGATGATCGAAGGCCCCGGCCACGTGCCGATGCACAAGATCAAGGAGAACGTGGAGCTGGAGGAACAGCTCACCGGCGAGGCGCCGTTCTACACCCTCGGCCCACTCGCCACGGACATCGCGCCGGCGTATGACCACATCACCTCGGCCATCGGCGCCGCACAGATCGGCTGGTACGGCACGGCGATGCTGTGTTACGTCACTCCGAAGGAGCACCTCGGCCTGCCCAACCGCGACGACGTGAAGACCGGCGTGATCACCTACAAGATCGCCGCGCACTCCGCCGACCTCGCGAAGGGCCACCCCCACGCACACGAGTGGGACGACGAACTGTCCAAGGCCCGCTTCGAGTTCCGCTGGAACGACCAGTTCAACCTCGCGCTCGACCCCGACACCGCGCGGTCGTACCACGACGAGACGCTGCCCGCGGAGCCGGCGAAGACCGCCCACTTCTGCTCGATGTGCGGCCCGAAGTTCTGCTCGATGCGGATCACCCACGACGTGCGCAAGTACGCCGAGGAACACGGGCTGTCCACTGTGGAGGCCATCGAGGCCGGCATGGCGGAGAAGTCGGCCGAGTTCGGCGAGCAGGGCAACAAGGTCTACCTCCCGGTCGTCGGGCAGTAGCTCCACCAGCTATTAGAGGCAGTAGTCATGACTGAAACCCCCCGCACCGCCCTCACCATCGCCGGATCCGACTCCGGCGGTGGTGCGGGCGTGCAGGCCGACCTGCGCACGTTCTTCGCCCACGGTGTCCACGGGCTCGTCGCGCTCACCGCCGTCACGGTGCAGAACTCGCTCGGCGTGCAGGGCTTCACCGAGGTCCCGGCCGACGTCGTCACGGCGCAGATCAAGGCCGTGGCCGGCGACATGGGCGTGAACGCGGCCAAGACCGGCATGCTCGCCACGGCCGACATCATCCAGGCCGTGGCGAATACGATCGACGAGGTCCACATCGGACGCAACACGGACACCCCGTTCGTCGTCGACCCGGTGGCGGCGTCGATGACCGGCCACGCACTGCTGCGCGAGGAGGCGCTGGAAGCCATCCGCACGGAGCTCTTCCCGCGCGCCACGCTGATCACGCCGAACCTCGACGAGGTGCGGCTGCTCACGGGCATCACGGTCACCGGCGCGCAAACCCAGCGCGCGGCGGCCGAGGCGCTGCTGGAGTTCGGGTCTCGGTGGGTGCTCGTGAAGGGCGGGCACCTCTACGAGGCCGAGGACTGCGTGGACCTGCTGACTGACGGCACCGACGTGCTGACGCTCAGCGGTGTGCGCATCGACACGGAGAACACCCACGGCGGCGGCGACACGATGGCCTCGGCCATCACGTCGTCGCTCGCCAAGGGCGCCGATGTGCCGACGGCGGTGACCGAGGCGAAGAAGTTCATCGAACGCTGCGTCGCCGAGGCTTATCCGCTGGGCGCCGGCGTGGGGCCGGTGTCCCCGTTCTGGCGACTGGCCGACTGACCGGCCACACTGGACCCGTGACCGACAACGCCGCCGCCCGCGCACTGTGGGCGCAGATGCCTTTGGACCTGCAGTTCGAGGTCGACCAGCTGGTCTCGGCCAACAAACCGGCCGCGGCCCTCAAGATGATCCGGAAATGGGGCCTGGAGCCCAAACCGGGCATCGCCGAGAGCCGGGCCGTGACCGACTACCGCAAGAGCGTGCTGAAGCCGCCGCCGCGCTTCACCTGAGCCGCCGGCCCGAAGCACCCCAATGCGGCGTTCGGTGCGCTCAACGCAACCAACGCCGCATTGGGGTGCGGGTGCGGCTAGGTTACGGGTTCGAGCGAGCGCGTGTCGTAGGTGTTGCGCGCGTCGCGGATACGGTCGAAGTTCGACTGCGACCACGTGCTCAGCGCCACCAGGTGGGCACTGACCTCAGCACCCATCGGAGTGAACGCGTACTCGACGGTCGGCGGCGTGGTCGGGAAGACCTTGCGGCTGACGAAACCGTCGCGTTCGAGGTTTCGCAGGTTTTGCGTGAGCATCTTCTGGCTGATGCCGCCGACGGCGCGGCGCAGCTCGCCGAAGCGGTGCGGCCGCTGCTCCAGCACGCCGAGCACGAGCGCAGTCCACTTGTTCGCGAGCAGGTCGAGCACATCGCGGCAGGGACAGCTCTTCAGGTAGACGTCCCACGATCCGTCCTGGTCACGAGTGGTTTCCATCAGGTACCTACATTACCGGGAAGTGCCATCTGGCGAAAAGTGACCATTGGCCCGAGCATAGGGGAAGGCCCAGCGAACCGACCAGAAGGAGAGATCCGAGATGCGCGTGGTGACCCAGCGGGAGTTCGGCGGCCCGGAGGTGCTGCGGGTGACCGAGACCGACCGCCCGGCGCCGGGCCCGACCGAGGTACTGGTGCGCGTGCACGCCGCCGGCATCAACCCCGTCGACTGGAAGACTCGGGCGCAGCAGGTGTTCCTGGGCCAGCCGCCCTACACGCTGGGCTGGGACGTGTCCGGCGTCGTCGAAGAGGTGGGTTTCGGGGCCACCGGCGTGAAGCAGGGCGACGAGGTGCTCGGCATGCCGTGGTTCCCGCGCGAGGCCGCGGCCTACGCGGAGTACGTGACGGCGCCCTCCCGGCAGTTCGTCCGCAAGCCGGCCGGGCTGTCGCACGCGGAGGCGGCCGGGCTACCGCTGGCCGGGCTCACGGCGTGGCAGGCGTTGGTGGACGTCGCGGATGTCCGGAGTGGGCAGCGGGTGCTCGTGGACGCGGCCGCCGGTGGCGTCGGTCACCTCGCCGTGCAGATCGCGAAGGCGCGCGGTGCGTACGTGCTCGGCACGGCCAGCGCGGCGAAACACGATTTCCTGCGGTCACTGGGCGTGGACGAGCCGATCGACTACCGCGACGAGAAGGCGACACCGGCGGATCTCGACGTCGTGCTCGGACTCGTCGGCGAGGACGGCGACCTGCGCTGGCTGCCGTCGCTCAAGCCGGGCGGCCTGCTCATCAGCGTGCCCAGTGGGGTCGGCACGCGGGCTCAGGAGGACGCGGCAAAGCGGGGCGTGCGGACGGCGCCGATCCTCGTGGAGCCGGATCGCGTGGGGCTTCTCGGGCTGGTGGAGCTCGTCGAGGCGGGCCGGCTGAAGGTGCATGTGGACCAGACGTTCCCCCTCGAAGACGCGGCGAAGGCCCACGAGGTGGGCGAAGGCGGGCGCGTCACGGGGAAATTGGTCCTCACCGTCTGATGTGGACTGACAGTGGCCCCGGCTTCGCAGTCGGGGCCACTGTGGACTGTCCAGGTGGAACTCAGCCGCGCGCCACGACCTGTGGCAGCACCGTGGTCAGGCCCGTCCAGTCGGACGTGACCACGGACGCGTGCTGCGCCGCCAGCTCGGCCACACGCTGGTTGGCCTGGTCGACGGTCGGGTTGTGGTCATCGATGGCCGGGGCGACGTTCTGGCCGTCGGTCATCACCACGTAGTAGTGGTTGGCGTCGTACCACCACGGGCCGGTCTGCGTGACCCACGCGTTGGCGTCGCCGTCGAAGACCACGAACCACGGCTTGAGGTTCGCCGCGTACTTGTCGCGCGGGTCGCCGCCGACGGCGCCGTGCACGGTCGGGAAGATCTGGACGTCGCCGAGCTTGCCCGCGTTCTTCTGCGCCAGCAGGTAGTTCGCGTACTCGACGTCGGTGTGCAGCGTGTCGGTGGGGTTCTGCTCCTCGACCGTGCCCGGGATGATCTCGCTCAGCACCTTGCCGTGCAAGGCGTCCACGCTCGGCCAGTTGTCCGCCTTGGCCGCGTCGTCCAGCGTCGCGTAGCTGCCGAGCAGGTCGGCCGGCTTGAAGACGGCGCTGCCGAGGTGGGCGCGGAACGCGGCGTCCAGCTCATCGGGGCCCATTCCGGTGTTGTCCGAGAAGCCGGTCTTCATCTCGAGCTTCAGTGTGAGCGGCGTGTGGTCCGGGTGGGCCGCGAGCCAGATGCGGATGTCGTCGAGGCAGTACTCGAGGTTCTTGTTCGTCCCGCCCTGGTAGAGATCGGCGGTCGTCGACGCGGCGACGCAGTTGTTGCTGTTGCCCAACGGGTTCGAGTGGCTCACCTTCCACTCGTGGGTGACGAAGTCCGGCCACACGTCGAGCTCGATCAGCGACGAGCCGTTGTCCAGCGCCTGAGCGAGGAACGGGTACGCGGCCGGGTCGTAGGTGTTGTGCACGCCGACCGTGGTCACGTGCGAGAGCTTCGGGCTGTCCGCGTTCGCCACGGCTGCCCCGGACAACGACGTGGCGACGAGGGCGCCGACCGCCACGACCACTGAAGCGAGTTTCATCCTGACCCCTTCACCCACCGATAGTGCGATGGCACTCACACTGTGCCACCGTGATGGACTGTGGATGAAGGACAGCTGACCAAATGGACTAGACCAGAAGTCGGAAAGTGCCCATGACTGAAAACCCGAGCCCGCCGTCGGCGTTGACCATCGCCGGTTCCGACTCCGGTGGCGCAGCCGGACTGCAGGCCGATTTGCGGACATTCCTCACTTGTGGCGTGCACGGGCTCGTCGCCGTGACGGCCGTGACGGTACAGAACACGTTGGGAGTCCACGATCGCGCGGACATCCCGCCGCACGTCGTCGCCGGCCAGATCGAGGCCGTCGCGTCGGATATGGGTGTGGGCGCGGCGAAAACGGGCATGCTGGCGTCGGCGCAGATCATCCACGCCGTGGCGACGGCGTGCGACAACGCGGGAATCGGGCGCGACCACGAGGTGCCGTTCGTGGTCGACCCGGTGGCGGCGTCGATGACCGGCCACCCGCTCTTCGACGCCGACGGGCTGTCCGCGCTGCGCGAGGAGCTGCTGCCGCGCGCGACCGTGCTGACGCCCAACCTCGACGAGGTGCGCCTGTTGACCGGCCTGACCGTGACCGACCGCGAGGGCATGCACACCGCGGCCGTGGCGCTGCACCGGCTGGGCCCCGAGTACGTGCTCGTGAAGAGCGGCCACCTCGTCTCCGACCCGGAGTGCGTCGACCTCCTCTTCGACGGCTCGACGTTCGTGAAGCTGCCCGGCCCGCGCTTCAACACCCCGCACACCCACGGCGCGGGCGACACCATGGCGTCGGCGCTGACGGCCGGGCTGGCGAAAGGGATGTCGGTCGTCGAGGCCGCGCGCTACGGCAAGTGGTTCGTGTCGCACGCGGTCGAGCACTCGTACCCGATGGGGGCGAAGGTGGGGCCGGTGTCTGCGTTCTGGCGGCTGGCACCGGAGGACCGGTAGCCGGCCGCGGCGGCGCCGGTACTGTTTGGCGCCGTAGCCTGTGAAGCCGGGTTCGGCTTCACAGGCTGAGCGGAGCGCCCGCCCGCGTCGAAGACTTCGCGGGCCGAGTAGCGCGCGCACCGACGTCGAAGACTTCGCGGGCCCGGCGCGACAGGGCTTTGCCGTCTACCACATCAGCGCGCGGGCTCGCTGCCAAGCCGCTGATTTGTCCACAGCCGAAACGCTTTTCCCGACGTTGTCCACAGATTTGCCGAACCCCGTTTCCGGGCCGCTGACCTCGGTAGGCTGGAACAGGGACGCCCCCCTTGGGAGGGCGGGGGCCGTTTCCTCCCGACGGCGGCCCGATTCCGTCCGGGCGGGGGCGCGTTTTTCTCGGGCAGGGACCCGATTCGCTCCAGGCGACGGCCCGATTCCTTCCGGGCAGGGGCGCGTTTTCCTCCGGGCGACAACCCGTTTTCCTCCGGGCGGCGGCCCGTTTTTCTCCGGGCGCGGCGCAGCAGCGATTCAGCGCACTGGTGGTCGGTGGTCGCGACGAGCGGTGGCAGGTGTACGGCGGAGCGGTCCCGGCCGCGGTCAGCCGGGCGCACGGCAATCGCCCGCGGTGGGGCGTCTGGCGGTGCCCGTGCGCTGACGCCCGCGTCACGTCCGTCCGGAAGGCGCACCGCGCGGGGTGTCCCGCCGGCAGCTAGCTGTCGTCGGAGATCAGGGCCTCCAGGGCCGGCAGCGCGATCGTGAGGGCTTCACGGTATTCCGGGCTCAGTTTGTCGAGGCGGCGGTTAAGTTCCTGCACCCGCGTGGACCGCACGCCGGACACGAGCCGCTCGCCCTCTTCCGTCGCGCGGGCGAGCCAGGCGCGGCGGTCGACGGGGTCGGATTCGCGCGTGACGTAACCCGCCTCGACGAGGGTGGCGATGATGCGCGACATCGTGGCCGCCGCGACGCCCTCCTTCGCCGCGAGGTCACCGAGGCGCAGCTGACCGAAGTGGACGAGCGTGGCGAGGGCCGAGATCGCGCCGTGGCCGGGCCCGGGGACCCCCGCCTGCCGCAACGAGCGCGACAGCCGCCCCACGGCCAGGTACAACCTGCCCGAGACGTCCTGGACCGAGGATAGAGTCACGGCTGGCTCCTCCTACCGCTGTTGCCCGCCGCCTTTGCGCCGGAAAGGTTTCGTCCACCATAAGGCCTGCCGGTGCACGTTCGGCGTTAAGCGCGGACGAAATCACCGACCAGGACGCCCAACGCGGCCCACTTGCACCCCGCGGCTTACCCGCGGCTACCCCCGGCAGGGCGAAACCGGCCGCACACGCACGGCGGCCGGGCCTTCCGCCACACCCGAAGCCGGGGCCGATCGGCTCGCCTGCCGCCGCGCTCGTGCCGTCGGCACAGCCCACCGCACCCATCGGCACGCGGGCGTTGCCGAGGCGCCCCCCGGAGGCCCACCTACGCCGGCACACGCACGACAGCCGTCAGCGGGGCGGGCTCGACGCGTGGGCCCAGAAGCGCTGCGGAACCCGGCCGGCGTCCCGCGCCAGGCGGCCCGCTTCGACGCCCGCGCGCATCGCCGCGGCCATGCGTTCCGGGTCCTTGGCGCGCGTGACGGCGGTGGACAGCAGCACCGCGTCGCAGCCCAGTTCCATGGCGAGGCAGGCGTCGGAAGCGGTGCCGATGCCCGCGTCGAGGATGACGGGAACCATGGCGCGCGCGACGATCAGCTCGATGTTGTGCGGGTTGCGGATGCCGAGGCCCGTGCCGATGGGAGCGCCCAGAGGCATCACGGCCGCGCAGCCGGCTTCCTCGAGCCGCAGGGCGAGCACCGGGTCGTCGTTGGTGTACGCGAGCACAGTGAAGCCGTCGGCCGCCAGTTGCTCCGCGGCGTCCAGGGTTTCGAACGGGTCGGGCAGCAGGGTGCGGTCGTCGGCGTGGACCTCGAGCTTGATGAGGTCCGTGTCGAGCGCCTCGCGGGCCAGCTCAGCGGTCAGCACGGCCTCCGCGGCGGTGCGGCAGCCGGCGGTGTTGGGCAGCAGCTTGATCCCGAGGCGCCGGACGAGGCCGAGCACGCCGGTGCCGCCGTCGGAGTCGGCTTTGCGCATGGCGACCGTCGTGAGTTCGGTGCCCGACGCGACCAGCGCGCGTTCCAGCACCGACAGGTTCGCGGCACCACCGGTCCCGATGATCAGCCTCGACGACAGCTTGTGCTCGCCGATGACCAGAGCGTCGTCCACAGTCAGCCTCCCTGCACCGCGGTCAGCACGTCGATGTTCGCGCCCTTCGGCACCACCGACGCCTCCCACTCGCCCCGGCGCACGACCTCGCCGTTCACCGCGACGGCCACGCCCTGGCGGGTCACGTCGAGCGCGTCGAGCACCTCCGAAACGGTGGCGCCGTCGGGGAACTCGCGCCAGCTCCCGTTGACCTTGATCTCCATCAGACTCGCTCCTTCTGCAGCAAACGGGCGGGCGCGGCCGCCCCGATCTCGCCCGGTGGGGCCTCGCCGGCCAGCCACGCGACCACGGCGTCGGCGGTGACGGGGGCCATCAGCAAGCCGTTGCGGTGGTGCCCCGTCGCCGCGTACACGCCTTCGCCGAGCTCGCCGATGTACGGCAGCGCGTCGCGGCTTCCCGCGCGCAGCCCGGCCGCGGTCTCGACGAGCTCGTACTCCGTGATACCCGGCAGGATCCGTTCGGCACCTTCCAGCAGCTCTCGCACGCCACGCGCGGTCACGGTCTCGTCGAAGCCCGCTTCGTACTGCGTCGCGCCGAGCACGAGCTCGCCGTCAGCACGCGGCACGAGGTAGATCGGCCGGCCCTCCACCACCGCGCGCACCGTGTAGGGCGGGGGCGGCAGGCAGCCCCGGCGCGGCCGCAGCCGCAGGATTTCGCCCTTGAGCGGCCGCACGGCGTCGGCCAGCAGCGGGTGCAACGCACCCGTCCACGCGCCGGCGGCCAGCACGACGGGACCGGTCACGTGGTCGAGCGAAGTAACCCGCGAAGCGGAGAACTCGACCCCCCGCTTCGAGCACGCGTCGACCAGCGCCGTGAGCAGCTTCCGGTTGTCGACAGCCAGATCACCCGGCACGTGCAGCCCGCTGCGCACCGCACCCAGACCCGGCGCGAGGCGGCGCGCCGCCCGTCCGGTGAGCCGCTCGACGTCGCGGCCCAGCGAGGTCAGGTACTCCGCGAGGATGTCGAGGTGCCCGGCGTCGGCGCTGTCGAACGCGACCACGATCGTGCCGTGTGAAGCCAGCCCCGGGTCCGTGCCCTCGGCCGCGAGGTCACGCGCGAACGCGGGCCAGCGCCGCAGCGACTCCTCACCGAGCCTGAGCACGTGCTCCTCACCCGGCCACGCCTCCGTGACCGGCGCCAGCATGCCGCCGGCCAGCCAGGACGCGCCGCGCGCGGGTGCCGGATCGACCACCGTGACGCGGTGGCCGCGGGCCGCCGCGCGCCAGGCCGCGGACAGGCCGATGACACCGCCGCCGACTACGGTGAGGTTCTCGCTCATGGAAATCACGCTCCCTGCGCCGGCATGACCCGGATCAGGTTCCACGGTCGGAGCGGCAGCTCCCTCTCAGCCCGTGCCTCGGGCTCCCGTGCGGACCACCCCACCGTAGCGCGCGGGTAACGTCCCCGCTATGCCCGCCCTGACCGGATCACAGATCCGCACCCGCCTGGCCGATTCGCGGCTGTACCTGTGCACCGACGCCCGCTCGTCGCGCGGCGACCTCGCCGAGTTCATCGACGCGGCGCTGGTCGGCGGCGTCGACATCGTGCAGCTGCGGGACAAGACGAACGGCGCCCCGCTCGAGGCCGCGCAGGAGATCGCGGCTCTCGAGGTGCTCGCCGAAGCGTGCGCGCGTCACGGTGCGCTGCTGTCGGTGAACGACCGCGCCGACGTCGCCCTCGCCGTGGGCGCCGACGTGCTGCACCTGGGCCAGGACGACATCCCCGTGCCACTCGCGCGCCGCATTCTGGGCGACGACGTGGTGATCGGCCGCTCCACGCACTCGGTCGAGCAGGCCACCGCAGCCGCCGCCGAGGACGGGGTGGACTACTTCTGCACCGGCCCGTGCTGGCCGACGCCCACCAAGCCCGGCCGGTACGCACCGGGCCTGGACCTCGTGTGCGCGACCGCGAAAACCGGCACCCACCGGCCGTGGTTCGCGATCGGCGGCATCGACACCGAGCGGCTGCCGGAGGTACTGGCGGCCGGCGCGACGCGGATCGTCGTGGTCCGCGCCATCACCGACGCCGAAGACCCGAAGGCGGCCGCGCAGGCGCTCAAGTCCCGGCTCGGTTAGGGGGCCGGAGTCGCCGAACCCGCCTTCGTCTGCGGCGCGCTCGGCGTGGTCGACGGCGCTCCGCCCGTGCTCGACGGCGGCGCAGCGCTGTCCGAGCTACTTGAAGACGTCGGGCTTTCGCTGGTCGACGTGCTCGAAGACGAGGACGACGGCGGCGGCGTGTTCGACTCTGTCTCGCTGGGCGGCGCGCTGTTCTCCGAAGTCGCGGGCGGGTTGGTTTTCTCGTCCTGCTGCTGGTGCTGGCTCGTGCCCGGGTCGTGGCGGACGATCCCGGGTCCGGGCCCGCCGGCCAGCTCGACCACGACCGAGATACCGACGGCCACGGCCGTGGCGACCACGCTCGTCCCGATGATGATCGGCCAGCGCAGCTTCCGCAGCTTGTCGGCGAACGATTCCTCCGGCTCCGGCCGCTCCGGCCCCGTGAGCTTCGAGATCCGCACCGTCGGCATCTCCGACGGGTCGAGCGGCAGGAGCACGGTCGGCATCTGCGCCGGGTCGTCCACCGGCGGCAGCCCGGACTTGCCCGCCTTGCGCTGCCCGGCCGTCACGAGCACCGCGCGCGCCCTCAACGCGGCCTCGCGCGTGCGCTGCAGCGAACGCAGATACAGCTCGGCGCCGACCGTGGTGATCACGCTCGCCACCCCGGCGCCCACGACGGTCCCCGCCACGCCCAGCGTCGAACCCAGCAACGCGGCCGTGACGGCGGCCAGCGCCGTCGCCACCACCTGCGCCGGGCGGAAACTCTTCTTCTCGCCCTGCTCCGATGTCTTTTTCCGCTCCTCGCTCATGATCCCGATCTGCTAGTTCCCGCCTGTTTCCCCCGTCGTGTTCAACGAGTTAGTCGCGTGAGGAACTCCCCGCGTTGCCCATCCGTGAGCGAGGACACGTCGACCGTCCACAATGGATAGACTATGGCTCACACTTTCCTGACATACTCGCCACATGCGATTGGTGACGATCTCCGAAATCGAGGCCGCGGCGAAGCGGGTAGCCGACCACGCCGTGCGCACGCCGCTGCTGCGCCAGCACTGGGCCGAAGGCGAGCTGTGGCTCAAACCCGAGAGCCTGCAACAGATCGGCGCGTTCAAGATCCGCGGCGCGTACAACGCGATCGCCTCACTCGACGACGCGGAGCGCGCACGCGGCGTGGTTGCGTATTCCAGCGGTAACCACGCGCAGGCGGTCGCCTACTCCGCCCACGCCTTCGGCATTCCCGCCGTGATCGTGGTGCCGGACGTGGCGCCGCGGCTCAAGGTCGAGGCCACCCGGAGCTGGGGCGCCGAGGTGATCGAGGTGCCGATCGCCGAGCAGGAACCGGTCGCGTCCGCGCTGGCGAAGGAGCGCGGGCTCACCTACATCCCGCCGTTCGACCATCCCGACGTGATCGCGGGGCAGGGCACCGCGGGCCTCGAAATCGCCGCCGACCTGCCGGACGTCGACACCGTGCTCGTGCCGGTGAGCGGCGGCGGGCTCGCTTCCGGCGTCGGCACGGCGATCAAGGCGCTGTGCCCCGGCGCGAAGGTCATCGCCGTCGAGCCCGAGCTGGCCGGTGACACCGCCGAGAGCCTGCGTGCCGGCCGCCGCGTCGAGTGGCCGATGGACCGGCGGGCCCGCACGATCGCCGACGGCCTGCGCGCCCAGCCGTCGGACCTCACATTCGCGCACTTGCAGAGCGTGCTCGACGGCATCGTCACCGTGACCGAGGACGAGATTCGCGACGCCACGCGCGTGCTGGCCCGCCGGGCTCGGATCGTGGCCGAGCCCAGCGGCGCGACGGCCACCGCCGCGTTCCTGCACCACGCCGGCGAGCTGCCTGGCGGCAAGACGGTGTCGGTGATCTCCGGCGGCAACGTCGATCCGAAACTGCTGGCCGAGCTGCTCGCTTAGCGGCTCAGTCGCGCGCCGGGCCCGCGCGGACGTGGGTCGGCGGTCCGTCCACCCCGCACGAGAAGCACTCGCCGAGGTGGGGCGACCCGTCGTCCGCGGTCCGCTTGGCCTCGGGCCCGGCCGCGCCACCCGAGGTGTCTCCGGAATCGTCCGGCGAACCGAGCACGCCGTTGTGAATCCCCAACGCGATGAGGCCCCCGGCGATCGCCAGGACGGCGCAGATGAGCAGTGCCATGCGCCAGCCGGCCGTCAGCGCGACGGGGTCGCGGTAGGCCGAACCGGTGAGTCCGGCGGCTGCGGGGAGCACCGCGACCGCAAGAAGACCACCCGTTCGGGCGATCGCGTTGTTCACTCCGGACGCGACACCGGCGAAGCGGTCGGGGGCCGCGGCGAGCACCGTCGCGGTCACCGGCGCCACCGTGCACGCGAGTCCGAGGCCGAACACGACCACCGCGGGGAAGACCGAACCGAGGTAGGAGGACCCCGGTCCGACGCGGATCAGCAGCAGCATGCCGACGCCGATCACGATGGGTCCGACCACCAGCTGCAGGCGCGGCCCGATGCGCTGGGCCAGCGCACCCGAGCGGCCCGAGAGCAGCAGCATGATGATCGTGATCGGCAGGCCGGCCAGGCCCGCGAGCGTCGGCGGGTAGTTGAGGGAGACCTGCAGCTGCAGGACCAGCAGCATCATCACGGCGCCCAGCGCGGCGTAGACCACGAACGTGAGCGCGTTGGAGAGCGTGAACGTCCGGTTCCGGAAGAGGCTGGGCGGCACGAGCGGTTCGTGGGAGTGGTGCTGCAGCCAGAGGAACACGCCCAGCCCGGCGATGCCGGCGGCCAGCGCGATCAGCACGATCGGGTCGCCGATGCCGCGGCCGGGCGCTTCGACCAACGCTCCGGTGATCCCCGCGAGCCCGATCGCGCCCGTCGCGGCGGCCGTGAAGTCCGGGTGGCCGGTGGCCGTCTCGTCGCGCGACTCGGGCACGAACTTCAGCGCCATCAGCACGACGACAATGGCCAGCGGCAAGTTGATCAGGAACGCCAGCCGCCAGGACCAGACCTGGACGAGCACACCGCCGAGCAGTGGTCCGACCGCGGCGGCCAGACCACCCAGCCCGGACCACGCACCGATCGCGCGTGCCCGGTCGTTGTGCACGAACGACGACTGCAGGATCGCCAGTGAGCCCGGCGTCAGCAGCGCGCCGCCGATCCCCTGGATGATCCGGAAGACGACCAGCTCCGTGGTCGAGGTGGCGATCGCGCACAGCGCCGAGGCGATGCCGAACCACACCACGCCGATCAGGTACATGCGGCGCCGGCCGTAGCGGTCGCCGAGCGAGCCGGCCACGAGGATGAGCGCGGCGAGCGCCAACATGTAGCCGTCGAGGATCCACTGCAGGCCGGCGACCGTGGCACCGAGCTCCTCGCCGATCCGGGGCAGCGCGACGTTGACGATCGTCCCGTCGAGCATGGCCATGCTCGAACCGAGGATCGTCGTCCACAGCACCCCGCGCGCCAGCGGCGTGCCCCAGCGGATCCCGCTGTCCGTCGTCGTCACCGGGCACGCTCGAAAGTCATGCGCACACGGTGTCGCGATGCCGGTCCGGGCGCAACCACCCACGCCCGGCCCGGCGACGGCTCGCGGGCCCCCCGGCCCGGCTCACGGCAGCAGCGTCGTGACGAACTTGTATCGGTCGCCGCGGTACACCGAGCGCGCGAACTCCACCGGCTTGCCGTCGGTGGCGAACGAGTGCCGCGTCAGCATCATCACCGGCATGCCGACGTCCGCGCCGAGCATCTCGGCTTCCTGCGGGCCGGCGAGCGAAGTCTCGATCGTCTCCTCGGCCCGCTCCAGCTCGACGCCGTAGTGCTCACGAAGCACTGCGTAGAGCGACCCTCCGGCCGAAATGTGCTTGCGCAGCCCGCGGAAGCGCCCGAGCGGCAGGTGCGTCGTCTCCAGCGCCATGGGCTGGGAATCGGCCAGCCGCAGACGGCGAAGGCGAAGAATTTTCGCACCCTGGCGGATCGCGAGCAGTTTCGCGAGTTCGCCCTCCACGGGCAATTCTTCGAGTTCGAGCAGTTTCGACGACGGCTTCAGGCCTTGCTTGCGCATGTCCTCCGTGTACGAGGACAGTTGCAGCCGTTGCGCGAGCTTCGGCTCGGCCGCGAACGTGCCCTTGCCTTGAACGCGGTGCAAGCGACCCTCGGCCGTCAGGTCCGCCAGCGCCTGCCGCACGGTGGTGCGCGACACGGTGAACTCGCCCGCCAGCGCCCGTTCCGTCGGAATCGGCGAGCCCGGCGGCAGAGCCTCGAGCAGATCCAGCAGGTGCTGTTTCAGCGCCCAGTACTTGGGTTCGCGCTGTCCGCGCACACCCGCCGTGGTCCCCGCCTCACTCGCGGGGGATGTCTCCAACATGACCGGCTCCCTCAGCTTTCCCTCACTATCGCGCCACTTCCCCGTCAAGAAACGTACCCTTCACCACAAACGCTCCGCCCGGCTAGCATTGGTCTAGACCTGACCGCACGCCGCTCAGCACACCCGGGGCTCCGGTCCCGGCGGAGAGGAAAGTGATGACCCAACAACATCCCGGCGAGCACATGGCCGCGGAAATCTCGGAGCAGCCTGCCGTACTGGCCGGACTGGTCGAGCGGCAGGGCGAAATAGCCGACGTAGCTGAAAAGATTTCACAAAAGCCGCCCCGTTTCGCTTTGCTCGCCGCCCGGGGTTCGAGTGACCACGCCGCGTTGTACGCCAAGTACCTGATCGAGGTGCTCCTGGGTCTTCCCGCGGGTCTCGTGTCACCGTCCACCGCCACGCTCTACGGCGCACGACCAGACCTGAAGGACGTGCTCTTCGTCACCGTGAGCCAGAGCGGTGGCTCTCCCGACCTCATCGAGGTCACCGAAGCCGCCCGTCGTCAGGGCGCGCTCACGGTGTCGGTCACGAACACGCCGGACTCGCCTCTGCGCGCGGCGGCCGAGCTGGGCGTGGACATCGGCGCCGGCCTGGAGAAGGCGGTGGCCGCGACGAAGACGTACTCCGCGACACTGCTCGCGCTGTACTTGTTCATCGACGCCGTGCGCGGCGGCAAGGCGGCCGACGCGCAGAAGCTCGGCGACCTCGCCCAGCAGACGCTCGACGACGCGGCCGAAGGCGTGCAGCGCGCGGTGGACCGCTACCGCTTCGTCGACCGCGTGCTCACCACCGGCCGCGGTTACTCGTACGCGACGGCGCTCGAAGGTTCGTTGAAGCTGGCGGAGACGAGCTACCTCGCCGCCCGCGCGTACAGCGGTGCGGACCTGCTTCACGGTCCGGTCGCGGCCGTCGACGGCGAGACCGCCGTGCTCGCGGTGACCAGCGCGGGCCACGGCGGCGAGGCGATGGGCGAGGTGCTCGAGGCCGTCGGCAAGCGCGGCGCCGACGTGCTCGCCGTCGGATCCGCGTCTGCCGACGTGCAGGCGGCGCTGCGGATCCCCGTGGCGCAGACGGCCGAGGAGCTCGCGCCGATCCTGGAGATCCTGCCGATCCAGCGGATCGCGCTCGGGCTTTCACTTGCGCGCGGCGGGGACCCGGACAGCCCGCGCGGGCTGCTCAAGGTGACCAAGACCCGGTGAGTCTCGTCGTGGGCGTGGACGCCGGTGGCACGTCGACCCGAGCGATCGCGGTCGACGCCACCGGCGTCGTGCTCGGCTCCGCGACGGCCGGCGGCGCCAACCCCAACTCGCACCCGCCGGCGCAGGCGGCCGAGCGCATCGCCTCGGCGATCGAGCGGGCGCTCGGCGGACGCACGGACGTGCGCGCCGCCGTGGTCGGGCTGGCCGGGGTGAGCAAGCTGTCCGACCCCGCCGTCGCGGCGGTGTTCGCCGGGGCGTGGTCACGGATCGGTTTGGCCGGTGCGGTTCGGACGGTGGCCGACGCCGAAGTCGCGTACGCGTCGGCGACGTCGGCTCCCGACGGCACGGTGCTCGTGGCGGGCACCGGCTCGATCGCGGGCCGCATCCGCGACCGGCGGATGACCGCCACGGCGGGCGGCTACGGCTGGCTGCTGGGCGACGAGGGCTCGGCGTTCTGGCTCGGGCGAGAGGCCGTGCGATCCACTTTGGAGGCGCTCGGCCGCGGGGCGGAGCTCACCGGGCTGCCGGCTGCCGTGCTCGCCGAGGCGTTCGGACCGTCTGCTGTGGACTCCCGGGACGACGGGGCCACTTCAGACAATCCCGATTTCCCCAACCCGCTTGTCACGGAAGCGAATCGGTTGGGCACGGCGCGTGCGCTGATCACGAAGGTCAACGCCGAAGCGCCCATCCGGCTCGCCCGGTTCGCGCCCCTCGTGAGCGCCGCGGCCGCCGCGGGCGAAGCCTCGGCAACGGAAATCGTGGCCCGGGCAGCCGATCTTCTCGTCGCCACGGCCCTCGCCACGCGCGACCCGGGCGAGAAAACTCCCGTGGTGCTGGTGGGCAGCGTCCTCACGGGAACCGGGCCGGTCGGACCGCTCGTGAAAACCGGACTGGCCGGGCTCGACGTGCTGACCAGCTCCGACGGGGTGCTCGGCGCCGCGTGGCTGGCCGCCGTCGACGCCTGGGGAGAGACGGCGGCGCGGCCTTCGGCAAGGTGAATACGACCAAAACCTGGTTCGAAGTGTTCAAACCGTCGACTCAACCCTCCGGTCCGGGTACCGTAGGCAACGGCCCCCGGACCCTCCCCCCTCGCCGGGGGCCGCCTTATGTCCTGGGGCCGTCTTTCGATCCCGGTTCCGACGCGAGCCGCAGGCCCGGGTGCCCGGCCGGCAGCGCCTTGTACAGCACCCAGCCGCTCACCGCCACGGTCGCCGCGACCAGGGGCCACGAGAGCGCGGTGCGCGCGATGCCGAGAGTCACGACCTGCCCACCCCACCACAGCAGGCCGTAGACCACCACGCGGATCAGGTACTGCAGCACCCACACCCAGCTCGCCCACGAGTACGCGCGCAGGAGCGCGGGGTCACGGCGCCAGCGCGTCTTCTGTCCGAGCAGGAGCCCCACGATCACGCCCAGCAGCGGCCAGCGCACCACGATGCTGGCGGCGAAGACCAGGGCGCTCGCGGCGTTGGAGAGCAGCTGCAGCAGGAAGAAGTCTTCCGCGCGGCCGGTGTGCAACGCGATGAGCGCGGCGATCACCACGGCCGCGAGGCTCACGACGACCGCACGCGCCTTGTCGCCGCGGACGAGGCGGTAGGAGCCGAGCACCACTGCGACCCCGATGGCGACGATCGCGCCCCACGAGATCGACTGCCCGGTGGCCAGCCAGCCCACCACGAAGGCCACCGGCGGGATGCTGGCGTCGATCGCCCCACGGCGGCCACCGAGGATCTGCGCGAGCGACTCGCGCGAAGGCGTCGTCTCGTCCGTCACATCCCCAGCGTGCCGGATACCGGGTCGGCAGGCCCGAAGCGGGAGACCTTCGCCACACAGCGTGTCCGATGGGTGTTTGTCTGAGCGGTTCGTCACCCGGGAAAGCGGTGAAATTCCCGTAATACGGACGCGCGAGAGGCCGACAAGGTAAGAGACTGTGCCTTCCGGCCAAATCAGGGGTGGCTGCCAGGAAGGATACGGGGAAGTCCGATTGTTAGTTGTGGTGTACAACTTAACCCGGGGTAAGCGCGGCTAGACCGGGAAAGGGGATCCCAGCGTGTACGGAATCGACAGCTACGTGGCCATCGGTGACAGCTTCACCGAAGGCCTCAACGATGAGCTGCCCGACGGCTCCTTCCGGGGCTGGGCCGACCGGCTCGCGGAGATGCTCGCCGCGGGGCGGCCGGACTTCCAGTACGCCAACTTGTCGCTGCGCGGCAAGATGCTCGACGAGATCATGGACGAGCAGCTGCCGATCGCGCTGGAGGTCAAGCCCGACCTGGTCACGCTGTGCGCGGGCGGCAACGACGTGATCGTGCCGGGCGCGGACGTCGACGCCATCGCGGCCCGCTTCGAGGCCGGTGTGGTGAAGCTGCGCGAAGCCGGCATCCCGGTCGTGATCTTCAACGGTCCCGACACCAAGGCGCTCTCGGTGATGAGCGTGCTGCGCGGCAAGATCGGCATCTACAACACCTACCTCTGGGCGATCGCGGCCCGCCACGGCGCGAAGATGGTCGACCTGTGGACCATGGAGCCGCTGCACGACCGCCGTGCCTGGAGCGACGACCGCCTGCACTTCACGCCCGACGCGCACCGCCGCATCGCGCTGCTGACCGCCGAGGTGCTCGGCCTGCCCGTGACCGAGGACTGGCGCGAGCCGTACGCGCCGACCGCGGAGCCGGCCACGTGGATCACCTCGCGGCGCTCGGACCTCAACTGGACCAAGACGCACCTGCTGCCGTGGATCCGCCGCCAGCTCAAGGGCGAGTCGATGGGTGACGGGCTGTCACCGAAGCGACCGCAGCTCTCACCGCTGGTGCAGGCCGAGGCCGCCGCGCTGGAGCTCGACGTGCGCGACTTCCAGGGCAACGCCACCGCGTCCTGACCCGGCTCCGGTTCGGGAGAGCGCCACCCGAATGGCACGCCCGACCAGGTCGCCAACGGGCCGTGACCGGCATATGGTCCCTTTATGTCCGGTGCTCGCGGTTGGCTCCGCCTGATCCCCGTCGCACTGCTGGTCACGGCTGTGCTCGCCGGGGTGGTCACGTGGGTGCGGGCTGACGGGATCGAGGGTGACCTCGCCGGGCGATCACGCTCCGCGCTCGCCGCGGCCGGCATCCAGGGCGGCGACGTGTCGTTCTCGGGCCGGCAGGCGACGTTGTCGGGCTTCCCGGCGGACCAGGCCGGACGTGCGCTCGGGATCGTGCAGGGCGTCGAAGGGGTCGAATCCGCGGAGGTTTCCGGTGGGGCGGCGCCGAAACCGCCGTCGGTGACGTCCACACCGCCGTCGACGACGAGCCCGCCGTCCAGCAGCAGCACGCCGCCGAGTACGACTTCGTCCGCGCCGCCGACCGATCGCGCCGGGGTGCAGGAGGAGCTGGACGCGCAGCTGGCTGGCACGCCGATCGAGTTCAGGCCGAACACCGCGCAGCTCACTCCGGCGGGGACGCAGGCGGCGCGCGCCGTCGCGAAGCTGCTGAAGAACGCGCCGGACGACCTGCGCTACCGGATCACCGGGCACGTCGCCGAGGGGCCGGGCGGGCGCGCGGCGGCTGTCCGGCTTTCGCAGAGCCGGGCGCGAGCGGTGATGCGGTTGCTGACGGCCGGCGGGGTGCCGGCCAACCGGCTGCTCGTGCGGGGCAGCGGTACGGCCGCGCCGGGTGAGGGCGGGGACCGGCGCGTCGAGATCACAGTCGAAGAGAGGTGATGGGGATGCTCTGGCTCTTCGGGCAGATCTGGCTGTGGCTGCTCATCGCGTTCCTGCTGGGGGCGCTGGTGATGTGGCTGATCATGCAGGCGGGGCGGCCGAAGCGTCCCTCGCGGTCTTCGGAGCCGGCTCGGGAGGCGGCTCCGGCTGATGCTTCGGTGGCTTCTGTTCCGGAGCCCAGCGAGTCCGAGCGGACGCAGTACATCCCAGTGCCCAGCTACGACTACGACGAGCCACCCGAACGGGTCTACAACGACTACCCCGAGGTGGACCCGGACGAGCCGTACGCCCCGGACGAGCCCTTCGGCCACCGGATCGGGCGACTGCCGGAGCCCGAACCGCACCTCTCGGGTGACCTGAACTGGCCGTCCGCCGAAGAGCCCGTGGGCGGGTGGCCGCGCGACGACGAACCCCGCAAGTCCGCGCCGCGCCGACCTGGGCGAGGTGGCTGACACCCACCTGGTAAGTTCGGCTACGCACTGTGAGCATGGTGTGAGCGGGAGCCGTGAGCCTCTCGTCGAGGTTCGCTAGGTCAGGAGGTCCGATGGCGCTCCCGCACTGGACGCCGCAGAACCTGCTGCCGCCGGGCCGTCACCAGGCCGATCTCGCCGACGTCTACGAACGGCTCGTGTTCGACGCCCCGCACCAGAACGATCGCGAGATCCTGTTCAGCGCGCTCAACAGCTACCTCGGCGTCGCCCGCCGGGTGATCTCTTCGGGCCGCGCGTGGATCGGCGGCGCGTTCGTGACGCGCACGGGCCACCCGCCGCGTGGCCTCGACGTGGTGCTGCTGCCCGACGAGTGGGGCGCGCTCAAGCGGCTCGACGACGGCGGGCGCACGGCGCTGTATGGCCTGCTCACGCTGCGCGGAGTCATCGTCGGGCAGCCCGCGATGTACCTCGAGCAGGTGCAGCCGGTGGGCGGCATGCTCGACGGGTTCCTCTGCCGTCCCGGCGACGAGGACGTGTGGGAGTCCGTGTGGGCCGAGGGCGGCAAGGGGTTCCCGGAGATGGTCTGGTGAGGAACGAGTTCCGGCGCATCGCCGACGAGATCCCCGGCGGTACGTGGCTCGACGACCTGGCGCGCGCGTCCGCGATGGCGGCCAACGCCAAGTTCGAGCGCACCTCGCGCGCGCCGCTGCTGCACGTGTCGGTGATCGGTGAGACGCACATCGACGCGTACACGTTCTCGGACATCAGCCGCGCGCTGCAGGACGCGACGGCGAAGATCGGGCACATCATCCGCAACCCGTCCAACGAAGTCACCTTCGTCCAGCAGGCCGATCGCGACAAGGCGCCGCTGATCCAGAAGGGCCAGGCGGGCAACGCGATCTTCTTCGGCTTCCCCGAGCCCGCGCTCGACGACGCGCTGATCCACGACGGCATCGAGACGCTGTCCGAGCGCGCGGTCAAGGAGCTCTGCGACTTCCTGCCCGCCAACGGTTCCGACGACGGCGCGCTCGACGCGGTGCTGCTGCAGCGCGACACCGTGCGCAACGCGGTGAGCGACATCGTCAACGCGGTGAGCAAGCACGCCGGCATCGGCATGGCGCTCACGCCCACCGCGGGCGAGCACGTGACCCGCAGCGTGACGACCGAGCAGGCCCGGATCCTGAGGGACAGCCTGCGCGAGTCGCGCGAGGCCGTGGGCTACGAGACCGTCTCCGGCCGACTCGACGGCGTCCGCACGCGGCGGCGGATTTTCTATCTGGAGCGCGAGTCCGGCGGCACGATCCAGGGCGCCGTCGCCGAGGACCTGCTCGACCAGATCAAGGAGAATCTCGACCGCCCGGTGACCGCCCGCCTGCGCGTGGTCCGGACGACGACCATCGACGGCCGCCGCGGGCGCCCCGTCCATGAGTTGCTCGAGATCACGCCCGAAGTGAGCTTGTTCGACCACTGATTTCGCGCGCTTTGTTCATTCTCGGCGCCGATAACGGGTAGACGCGGCGAATGCTCCAGCGCTTTCCCTCGAACAACGTGGTCACGTGCTGGGGCGCGGGGTAGTAAATGACAGGTGCGGGTTCGGCGGGGTGAATAAATGACATTTTCTGCTGCGTAACGATTTCGCCTCCCACTGGTCGGCGTGGGTTAACGTCGTCGCACTTCGACCCGGAAGGCCCCCGCATGACCTCCCCCGACCCGCGGCATCTCTCCGCCCCCGCGCGCCACGGCCGCTCTTCCGGACGTGCTTCCGCGCCGCCTGGCACCGGTTCCGACAACCGGGCCCGGGGTCGTGATTCCGCGGCGCGCGGTGGTGATTCCGCGGATTCCTTGCATCGAAGTAAAGGAACTGCGGATTCCGGTGCCGCCGCTTCGCGCAGTGGCGGATCCGGATCTTCCGGCTCGGGTGCGTGGCGCCTCGATCCCGCTGCACGCCTCGGCGGAACAGGCGACGGTGCGCGCCGTAGTGCCGGTGACCCCGGAGCTTCGGACTCCGGCACGTGGCGAGCCGAACCCGCCGCCTCGGCCCACCGCGGCGGTTCGTCGGACTCCGGCTCCTGGCGCGTGATCCCGCCCGACCCCCGGCTCGCGGCCGCTCCCGGCCGGGTCCTGCCCACGCCGCCGGACCGCACTCCGCCCAAGCCGAAGCCGAACGCCCTGGGCATCGTCGGCCTGGTCCTCGGCCTGGCCGCGATCGCGGCGGCGTTCATGCCGGACTACGGCTTCGTCGCGTGGCCGCTCGCGGGCGTCGGGCTGGCGCTGGGGCTCGTCGGCACGGTCCAGGCCACGCGCGGCACAGCGGGCGGCCGCGGCATCGCGGTGACGGCGGTGATCGTCGCGGTGATCGCGGCCCTGCTGTCGGCCACGATGGTGCTGTTCCCGTCGGTCTTCGGCACCAGCAGCGCCGGCGACCTCCACATCCCGCCAACCCCGGGCGACGAACACAACGTCGACTTCGTCGTCACGTCGGCCGGCGGCGCCACCGTCCGCTACGGCACCCTCAACGACCAGCGCACCGAGTCGGCCCCCGCGAGCACCGACCAGTGGCACGGCCACGGCTCCTTCAGCGGCGGCACCCCGATCCTCAGCCTGACCGCCGACACCGCCAACGCGAGCGTCGTGAACCAGATCTCCTGCACGATCCTCGTGGACGGCAAGACCGTAGCCGACAACAGTGGTTCGACGATCGCGCTGTGCACGGCGAACGTGGAGTGACGGCCGAGGCTTTGCACCGTCCCGGCGACGCCCTGGACGAACGAAGTTCGATCGGCAGGCCCCCCGGCCGCTCGGATGACCGCCCAGGTGCTCTCGCCACCTCAGGGCCTGGCGGCCGGCCGGCCTACCCCCAAGTCGGCCGGCCAACCGCCACCGAGCCGCTCCTGGCGACTCTTCCGGACCCGCCGCACGCGACCGCGGACCCGCGGCGCCGGCTTCACGGCCTGCCCCTCCCCTAGGGCTCCGCCGACACCGCCTACGACCCTACGCGGCCCCCACCCCTGGACGCTAAGAAACCACTAAGTATGCCCATGCGGGGTATCCTCGACCTGCGCAAACGTGGGTGAACACTGTGCAAGAAACCTCTTGCGCATCCCCTCGCGGAGCGATCTTCACCTGATCTCCGCACCATGCCGGTCACCAGCTCCCACCGACCAGCGGTTCTCCGGCTTCCGGCTGCGCCCGAGGGGGCGCCCCTCCGGCCCCGACAGACAGCCCCCGCCCTGGCGGGGGGGGGACGTCCCCGAGTCCGTTCTCTGTGCAGCCTGGCGACAAAACGCCGGCCAAGACACCTGCCGGGCCTGCGCTCGCCAGAGGCAAGCCCTCAAAGCAGACGCGAAAGCAGCGCCAACGAACCGCTCAGCCTGTCGAGCCGGTCACTCCAGCTCACCAGCCTCCAGCCCAGCAGCCCCGAGCTCAGCAGCCTCCGCCTGCACCTCCGGAACCTGAGCCGGATTCACCCGCCCGTACAGCACCGCCGCCAGGGCGTACTGGTCCCGAGCCAACCCCGCCGTCGACGGCGACGACCGCAAGATCCGCGCCAGAGTCACCCGGAGGATCGCCTCGTGCAGGTCGAACCCCCGGGCGTGCGCGAGGTCGATCCCCTCCCACGCATAACGCGAGGCCCTGGCCGAATCCCCCAAGCGCTGCGACAAGTCGGCCAGGTTGTTCAGCGACACGACGGCGTAGCTGTCGTTGCCCAGCTCCCGGTCGATCGCCAGTGAGGCCAGCTCGTGAGCCACCGCCTCCTCGAAGCGGCCGGCGCGCTTCTCGGTCTCGGCGCAGTTGTTCAGCGCCTGCCCACGAAGCTCGAGGTCGCCGGTGCGTTCGGTTTCGGCGACGGCCTCCAGCAGGCGGGAGATGGCTTCGTCGTGGCGGGACAGCAGGGACAGCACGCTGCCGAGGTGGATGTTGGCGACCGTGATGGAGCGTTTGTCGCCGAGCCGCACCGCGAGGTCCAGTGCGCGTTCGGCGTCGGCGTGACAGACCTCGGGCAGCTCGAACGTCAGGGCGATGGCGCAGCGCGAAATGAGCATCCAGCACTGGCCGAGGATCTCGCCGGAGGCCTCGGCGGCGGCCAGGCCCAGGTCCACCAGGCGGGTCCACTCGTCCAGCAGGGGACAGACCACGCGGTAGGTGTGCGAAACCCGGGCGAGGCGCCAGACGTCGCCGTACAACGCGGCGGAATACGCGGCGTCCAGGACCGCCAGGAGGTTGGCCCACTCGGCCCCGAACCAGTCCTGGGCCTCGTCGAATGTGCGCAGCGCCGGAAGGGCGGCGGCCGGCAGGAGGCCGGTCAGGTCGAGCGGGTCGACGATGCGCAGCATGCGGCGGCGGGCCGTGTCGGAGGCGGCCTGGTAGAAGTGCACGGCGCGGACCAGGACCGCTTCCGTCGAACCACTGTCCAGTTCGGACTCCGCGAGGTCCCTCAGGTAGAGCCGCACCAAGTCGTGGGGTGCGAAGACGCCGCGGGCTGTCTCGGTCAGCAGGTTGTGCGCCGCCAGGGTGCGCAGGGCGCGGCGCGCGCGGTCCACGGGCATGGCCGCCACCGCGGCCGCCAGGTGCGGGCCGACCCGGCGGACGGGCAGGACGCCCAGCTGCAGCAGGAGGCGCGCCAGGTCCGAAGGGAGGCCACGGAACGAGACGTCGAACGCGGCCCGCACGCCGTCGTCCGCGCCGTCGAGCTCCAGGGCGGCAAGGCGGGTGCGTTCGTTGCCCAGCTCGTCGACGAGGTCCTGAGCGGTCCACTGTGGACTGGCTGACAGGCGCGCACCGGCGATGCGCAGGGCCAGCGGCAGGTAGCCGCACAAGCGCGCCAGGGCGTGGTTCAGGTCGAAGTCCGACGGCCCGGCCAGCTCTTCGATCAGGCTTACCGCGTCGCCGGGCGCCAAAGTGGCCAGCACACGCAGCCGGGCCGCATTGGACACAGCCAGGCCTTCGAGCTTCGACCGGCTCGTCACCACGGTCATCGACCGCGAACCCGGCGGCAGCAACGGCCGCACCTGCTCGGCCGAACGCGCGTCGTCGAGCAGCACCAGCATGCGGCGGCCCGCGATGCGCGAGCGGTACAACGCGACGCGTTCGTGGAGCTGCTCCGGCACGTCACCCGTCGCGACGCCCAGGCCCAGCAGGAACTGCGTGAGCAGCTCCGCGGGCTCCAGCGGCGCGTGCCGAGGGTCGAAACCGTGCAGCGAAGCGAACAACACACCATCCGGGAACCGCGCGGCCGTGTGGTGGGCCCACCACACGACCAGCGCGCTCTTGCCGACGCCCGCCGTCCCGGACACCACGGCGACGGTGCTCTCGCCGGTCTCTGCGAGGCCGTCGAGCCACGCCAGCTCGGCGTCGCGCCCGGCGAGCGAAGGCACCGCGGCGGGCAGCTGTGAAGGCGCTTTCACCGGCCCGGCGACCTCGGGGACGGCGACGTCCAGATCGTCGTTGAGCACGCGCTCGTGCAGCCACCTCAGTTCGCCGCCCGGTTCCACGCCGAGCGTGCGCAGCGTGGCCCGCGAGACGGTGCGGTAGAGCTCCAGCGCGTCGCCCCGGCGGCCGGCGTGGTAAAGCGCGCGCATGAGCTGCCCGGCCGCGCGCTCGGCCAGCGGGTCGGCGCGCACGAGCGGGCTGAGCTCCACGATCAGCTCGTTGTGGCGGCCCAGCTCCAGGTCGGCATCCACGCGCGCGCCGTGGATCGCGAGGCGCAGGTCCTCCAGTTCGGGCGCGCGCACCGAATCAGGCACGCCGGACAGCGCGGGTCCCCGCCACAGAGCCAACGCCGAGCCCAGCAGCGTCGACGCCTGCTCCGGCGGCTCCAGCACGGCGCGGTCCAGCAAGGCCCGGGCGCGGTGCACGTCGATGCGCGCCGGATCCACGGCCAGCTGGTAGCCGGGCGGGCTTGTGAGGATCTCCGCGACGGAGTCGCCGCCCAGGTGGCGCAGCACGCGGCGCAGGTGCGAGACGTTGCCGTGCACGATCGTCCGCGCCGTGGCGGGCGGGTCGTGGCCCCACAGCGCGTCGATGATCTCCTCGAGCGGTACGACCTTGCCGACCTTCAACGCCAGGAGCGCGAGCAGGCCTTTGACGCCCGGACCGCCGATGGAAACTGCACGTGCACCGTCGAGCAGGGTGACGGGGCCGAGCAGCTGCACGTGCGCGCCCGCGTTTTCGGCCATGCTCGCGCGCACCTCCCCGGGCTGGTTCCGGCGTCTCCCCCGCCAGGAGGCACAACCTACCGTGGTGATGAGCCGACAGACACAACTCTTTCGTGAACCCACACGCCGGACACGCGCGTGTCAGTCGCTTTTCACCGGCTATGCACAAGGTTTTCCCGACCGAGCAGCGGCCGTAGCCCGAATGTCGTAGGCGGCGTGCCCCGGACAAAACGAATCCGGCCCCGCACCATCAGTCCCGATCTGATGGTGCGGGGCCGGACTCGGTGACGTCGGCTGGGCCGCCAGGGGGCGCGGTCCACCCGACCTCAATGCTGTCCGGGCGGGACGGGTGGGCTCACCCCGAGCTAAGAACCCGGACTGCCTCGGACAGCTCCTCCGCGGCGGACCCACGAGGCCCGTGCGGAGTGGCGACAAAGTAACAGGACGCACATTCACGGCTACGGCCGACCCGCCGCCGCGCCGTGGTAACCCTCGTCACCGGCGCACCGGGGTGGCGTCGCGGCCGGCGATGAACGACGGCCTCGGGCTGCTGGCCGCGAAGGGTTCCTGCAGCGCGTTCTCGACGCTGTTGAACACCAGGAAGATGTTCGAGCGCGGGTACGGCGTGATGTTGTTCGACGACCCGTGCATCACGTTGGAGTCGAACCACAGCGCCGTGCCCGCCGCGCCGGTGAACTGGTCGATGCCGTACTCGGCCGCCATCTTCGTGATGTCGTCCTCGGCCGGTACACCGATGCGCTGGTCCTTGAGCGAGCTCTTGTAGTTGTCGTCCGGCGTCTCGCCCACGCACTGCACGAACGTGCGGTGCGAGCCCGGCATGACCATGAGCCCGCCGTTGTACGGGTAGTTGTCCGTGAGCGCGATCGAGCAGCTGACGGCCCGCGGCGTCGGCATGCCGTCCTCGGCGTGCCACGTCTCGAAGTCCGAGTGCCAGTAGAACCCCGTGCCCTTGAAGCCCGGCATGTAGTTCACGCGGCTCTGGTGGACGTAGACCTCGGATCCCAGCATCTGCCGGGCCCGGTCGAGGACCCGCGGGTCGCGCACGAGCTCCGCGATGAGGTCCGAGATCACGTGCACGTCGAAGATCGACCGGACCTCGCCGGTCTTCGCCTCGGTGATCACCCGCTCGTCGGCACGCAGCTCCTGGTCGGAGGACAGCCGCACGAGCTCCTGCCAGTACGTCTGGACCTCACCGGGCGAGAGCAGGCCTTCGTCGACGGTGTAGCCCTTGGCCTCGTGGTTGGCCAGGGTCGCGGCGTCGATGGGGCCGTCTGCTTCCGTACCCCACACCGTGGGGTGCACGCGCGGAAGTTGCTCCGGCGTACCGGTGATCCGGGTCGGGTAACCGTCCTCGACCCGGGTGTCCATCAGCGTCACAGTTGCTCGCCTCCTGATTTTTGCGTTCTTCCTGTCGGGGTGTGGTGGTGGCGCGGCGGCGGCCGGGAAGGCTCAGGCGGATTCTTCGGTGATGACCGGGTACACGCCGTTCTCGTCGTGCACCTCGCGGCCGGTGACCGGCGGGTTGAACACGCACACGCACTTGATCTCGGTCTTGGGCCGGACCTGGTGCTTGTCGTGGTCGTTGAGCACGTAGATGGTGCCCGGTGCCAGCGGGAAGACCTCACCGGTCGCCTTGTTCTCCACCTCACCCTCGCCGGAGGTGATGAACACGGCCTCGATGTGGTTGGCGTACCAGAAGTCGTTCACCGTGCCCGCGTACAGCGTGGTCTCGTGCACCGAGAAGCCCAAGCCGTCCTTGGCCAGCATGATGCGCTTGCTGCGCCAGTTGGGCGTCTTGATGTCAGCGTCGGTGTCGGTGACTTCGTCGAGAGTGCGGACCAGCAAAGGTCGCTCCTTACCTGTTGTTCGGGACTACTTGAGGACGGCGGCGATGGAGTCGTTGATGATCGACAAGCCCTGCGTCAGCTCGTCGTCGGTCAGCGTCAGCGGCGGCAGCAGCTTCATGACCTCGCCGTCGGGCCCGGAGGTCTCCATCAGCAGGCCGCGCTGGAACGCTTCCTTGCACACGGCGCCGGCCAGGTCGCCGTTCGCGAACTCGATGCCGCGCGCGAGGCCGCGGCCCTTCGCCACCAGGTTGGCGTCCGGGTAGGCCTCCACGATGTCCTTGAAGGCGGCGGCGATGCGCTCGCCCTTGGCCTTCGTGGACTTCTCGAGCTCGTCGTCGCTCCAGTAGAGGTTGATCGCCTCGGTGGCGGTCACGAACGCGGGGCTGATGCCGCGGAACGTGCCGTTGTGTTCACCGGGCTCCCAGACGTCGAGCTCCGGCTTGATGAGCGTGAGCGCCATCGGGATGCCGTAGCCGCCGATGGACTTCGACAGGCAGACGATGTCGGGCTTGATGCCCGCGTCCTCGAAGCTGAAGAACGGGCCGGTGCGGCCGCAGCCCATCTGCACGTCGTCGAGGATCAGCAGGATGCCGTGGCTTTCGCAGAGGTCCGAGAGACCCTTGAGCCAGTCGAGGCGCGCGGCGTTGATGCCGCCCTCGCCCTGCACGCCCTCCACGATCACGGCAGCGGGCTCGTTCAAGCCGCTGCCGGAGTCTTCGAGCAGCTTCTCGAAGTAGAGGAAGTCGGGGATCGTGCCGTCGAAGTAGCGGTCGTACGGCATCGGGGTGGCGTGCACGAGCGGGACGCCTGCGCCGCCACGCTTCATCGAGTTGCCGGTGACCGACAGCGCACCCAGCGTCATGCCGTGGAACGCGTTGGTGAAATTGATGACCGACTCCTTGCCGGTCACCTTCCGGGCGAGCTTCAGCGCGGCTTCCACCGCGTTGGCGCCACCGGGACCGGGGAAGACGATCTTGTAGTCCAGCTCGCGCGGCGCGAGGATCTTCTCCCTGAAGGTCTCCAGGAAATCGCGCTTGGCCACGGTGAACATGTCGAGCGCGTGAGTCACGCCGTCGCGCTGGATGTAGTCGATCAGCGCGGCCTTGAGCTTGGGGTTGTTGTGGCCGTAGTTGAGCGCGCCGGCACCCGCGAAGAAGTCGAGGTAGGCCTTGCCCTCCTCGTCGTACAGCCAGCTGCCCTGCGCACGGTCGAAGACGACCGGCCACCCCCTGCTGTAACTGCGGACTTCCGATTCGAGCTCTTCGAAGATGCTCATGACGTTTCTTGCTCCTACTCGCCCCGAAATTGACGGCTTATTGACGGATCAACGGCCCGATGCGGTAAAGGTCTTCGGGCTGGTGCCCACCTTCGCCATCTTCCGGGAAATCTCCGGCTTCGAACAGCCTGCGGCTCTCCAGCGCGGCGTTCCACCGCTTGGCGAACGACGCGAAGAGCCGGATCGAAGCCTCGTTGTCAGGGGTGATCGTGGTTTCGAGGAAACGCACCCCGTCGTCGACCAGGCGGGCGTACAAGGCGTCGAGCAGCTGCCCGGCCAGGCCTTTCCCGCGCTGCGAAGAGTCGACCGCGACCTGCCACACGAGCGCGACGTCGGGCTCGGACGGCCTCCGGTAGGCGATGACGAAACCCACCGCCTCGCCGTCGACTCGGGCGACCACCGAACTCTCCGCGAAATCGCGGCACCACAGCAGGTATGCGTACGGAGAGTTGAGATCAAGCTTCTGCGAATCGCGCGCGATTCGCCAGAGGGCGGCGCCATCGGCCTTGGTCGGGGATTCGATCAAGTGCTTTCCGGACATACTCAGGAAACGTAACAGAGAATTTTCGCGCCGCCAGCGACGCCGACCACGTACACGCCGCTCACCTGCGGCAACGTGGATACCCCGGTGAGGAGCCCCACAAACATGTTTGATCGCCAGCGCGGCGGGGCATGACGTGCTTCTGGGCCACCCACCTCGGTGAGCGGCCGCGTGTCCCCCGACCATGACGCCTCACGCGGTTCGGCGCAAGACGGACGAACTCAGCGCCTGCTCACCCGGCGCGTCCCACCGGTGATCGGTCAGTTCCGCTGTGTGTTCCTCGCCGGTGTACGCCGCGTCCGCCGGCGCAGGACCGCGAGCGGGGTCCACACGGCCGGCAGCACGAGCAGCAGCACCACGAGCAGCCACCACACGGGTGCCTCGCCGCGGCGCCAGCCCGCGACCACCGTACCGAGCCAGCCGAACAACGGCTGCGCCAGCGGCGGCAGGAAAGCCGCGAACAGCAACGCCACCACCACGAGCACGCACAGGAGCGTGAGCACCATGCGCCACGTGCGTTTCAGCGTCAGCAGGCTCACCACGAGGAACACGACCGCGCCCGCCGCCACGGGCGGGCCGACCCACTGCAGCACCTGGCCGCCGTTGCCGCCCAGCACGAGGCCGGCCACGGCCGTCACAGCGGCCGCAACGAGGTTCCACGGACGGCCGAGCTTCGTCGCGCCCTGCGTGACCCACCACGCGCTGCGCCCGGTCGCCTGGACCACTTTCGCGGCGGGCTGCAGTGACGTCGGCACGCGGGTGGCGCCCGCGGCGGCGTTGACCCCGGTCGCACCGGCCTTCACGAGCGTCTTGGTGAGCAGCACCGTGCCGCGTTCACCTTCGAAGCGTTCGGCGGAGACCTGGCAGGCCTGGAACGCGCGTTGCGTCGCGGCGGCGTCCGCGGGCGGCGTGGCCATGACCGCGCGGAAGGTCGCGGACGGCTTGCCGTTGCCCTCGGCCGCGTCGTCGGCCGCCTGCTCGGCGACGATCGGCAACTCCTCGCGCGCGATCTCCAGCTGGCGAGCGCGCGCGAGCACCATCGACGTCACCGGCAGGCTCGTCGGCAGATCGTCGGTGAACGCCACGTCGGCCAGCTGCGCGTCAAGGCCCAGGAAGGCGAGCTCCTCGCCGAGCTGCGCGACGAGCGACTGCACGTCGGTGGCCGGCACGTTGTCGGCGACGCTCGGCAGCTGCCAGCCGACCGCCTGGAACGCCTCCCGCACCTCCGCGCGGAACGCCTCCGGGCCGACGACGTTGCGCAGCAGCCGCAGCCGGTGCGGGTCCAGCAGGCACTGCACAAGCCAGCCGACGGCGTCGACGCGGCCCCACATCCAGTCGTTCGCGCGCCACGAGGACTTGTAGAACGCGCCGAAGTAGTCGGCCTGCAGGCCGGTGAGCTTGTCCCAGCCGCGCCGGCGGCCGAGGTCGAGCAGGGTGCGCGAATCGGCGCTGACCTGCACGAGGTCCACGCGCTGGTCGACCGACGGCGGTTGGGCGAGCAGGCCGCGGGTGGCGACGTGCAAGAGGATCAGGCGCGACATCAGGGTGTGGTCGTTGCCGGGCTGGGCCTGGTTCGTGGGGTGCGCTGGATCCTCGGGCTGCGCTGCCACCTCGGGATGCGCCGGGGCCTCGGGCTGCCCTGCGACCACGGGCTGCGCCGCGACCCTGGGCTGCGCCGGATGGTCGGCCAGGCCGAACCAGCCGACCAGCGTCGTGACGGTGTCGACGGCGTCGGCCACCGTGCCGGCGACCTCCGTCTCCAGCTTGATCCCGGGAGTCGCGGGCGCCTGCCCGTTCATCTTCAGCACCGCCGTCGTCGCCAGCGAGTCGCTCGCCAGCTCCCGCAGCACCGGCCCCGCGTCGCGCAGGGCGCCGGTGACCAGCGGCCACGCTTCGCGCAGCGCGTCCGACGTGCCCAGCTGAGCCCATTCCCGTGCCAGCTGCGCGATCCAGTCGGCCGCGGACGTGCCCGCGGCCGGGGGTTCGTGCTTCGCCACCCAGGGCGAGATGCGGATGCCCCGTGCAGCCTTGCGTCGCGCCGCGTGCAGCCGCGCCCGGACTTCGTTGAGCGTGGCGGCCTGCTGCTCGTCCGGGCACAGGTGGAACGCGGCGCTCACCAGCTGCAGGCCCGCGGCGACGGAGTCGTCGAGCGCCGTGGTGCGGAAGGCGGCGAGGTCCTCGACCTGGCACACGGCTCCCGGCACCTTCGCCGGCATGCCGTGCCGGAGACCTTCGGCCGCCGCCGAGCGCAACTCCGTCGACATCCCCTTGGCCCAGCCGCTGTCTTTTCTGTCCACAGTGGACAATGCGTAGTACCGCGTGGCCGTGCGCACCAGCTCGGCCGCATCCTCGGCGACACGCCGGTCGAGGTAGGCGGCCATCACGCGGTGGTCCACCAGCTCACCGCCGCGCAGTCCCAGCGCGGCGAGGGAAACACGGGTGTCGCGGGTGGCGACCACGGCGTCGTTGTGCGCGGTGAGCTCCTCCAGATCGGAGCTGATCGTCTGGTTGATCACCGTCGAGACGACCTTCGCCAGCGCTGCGCCCAGCAGCGGCGGATTCGCCGGATCCACCGGCACCGCGGCCGCCTCGGCCTCCACGGTGGGCACCACGTAGAGCAGCAACCGCCGCACGTCCGACGAAGACGGCAGGTCGAAGATCTCCCGCAACGCCGGGCGCAGCGGCTTGTTCACGAGCACGCCGCCGTCGGTGAGCCAATGCGAGCGCGTGAGCTCGGTGTAGTCCCTCATGTCCGGGTGCAGCCGGTCCGCGACCCGGGGGCCCACCGGCAGCCGCGCCGGCTCGAACGCGCCGGGGAACGAAGCGGTCGAGCGCACCGCCAGCGCGAGCGGTGCCGTGACCTGGTTGTTCCACAGTGGACCGACGAAGCGGAACAGCATGCGGTGCTCGGTATCGCGCACGAGGTTGCCGAGCGCGTCGTCGTAGCGCACGGTCTCGCCGTCGATCATCGTGCCGGGCAGCAGCAGCGTCACGTCCGGCGGCTCGGCCGGCACGGTGCCGCCGGAGACGATCGCGCGGAACGCACCGTCGAGGAAGCCCAGGAACCGGTCGCCGTCGAGCAGCGAACGCGGCTGCGCCTCCTTCGGGTCGCGGATCAGGTTCGCCAGCGACGCGTCGGCCAGCAGCGCGTCACGCATCGGCGCGGGCGACGACCGGAACGCCTCCGCCAGCCCGAGGCCCGCCGCGCCGACGCCGCCGGCGCTCGTGCCGGTGAGCACGTCGAGACGCACCTTCGCCCGCAGCAGATCGAGCAGCTTCCGGTATCCGCCGGCCGGCTCAGCCGAGCGCGACGCCTGCAACAGCGCCGACGTCTCGGTGGCCACCCCGCTCATCCACACGGCCAGGCTCGCGCCCCCGACCATGGTCATCGCGAGCCGGATCTCCTGCGGCCACGGAGCCGCTCCCTCGCCCATGCCGCACCCCTCGACGCGCCGTCCCGACGGCAGCACCCTAGCGGCGCATTCAGGAGGCGAGGTGCTCCAGCAGCAGAACTTGGCCCTCCCCTACACAAAACCCGAGTACCGCGCCCGTCGCGATGAGGATCCACTCGTCCTGCTGGAACGCCGGGCGCAGCAGCTGCTCGAACTCCTCGGGCGAGAGCTCCTTCATCTTGGTGACCAGCACGTTGCGGATGTCCATCGCGTCGGTGGCGTAGTCCTCGATGTAGCGCATCGTGTCGGGCAGGCGCGCCATGATCTGCTCGGAGATCGCGAACTTCACGTCCTGGTAGCGGCGGCTGCCGATGGCGAACACCAGCAGCGGCTTCGCGACGTTGGCCGCGCGGCCGATCTCGACGTCGAGCTGGCGCTGGATCAACGCCAGCACACGATCGGACAGCGGCCCCTGCATGATCGCCTCGATCACGTTGTGCGGCGTGATGATCTCCTTGGCGATCAGCGCGCCGTACGCCTCGGCCACCTCCGCGCGCCGCTTCAGGAACAGGCCCTGCCACTGCACCCCGAAGTACCGCTTCGGCTCGAGCGGGTAGAAGATCATGCGCAGCGCCAGCCAGTCGGTGAACCAACCCGTGAACAGGCCGAAGATCGGCATGATCGGCGGGAGCTTGAACAGCACCCACGCCACCATCTGGATCACGCCGATCAGCCCGCCGAACACCAGGCCCGAGCGCGCGATGAACTTGAACTCCTGCTCGCCCGCCTCCTGGAAGATCCGGTTGAGCAGGCGCTTGTCCTTGACCAGGCTGGTGACGACCATGCCCTTGAGGTCGAACACACTGTCCACATCGGACTTGATGAGCTCCAGCACGGCCTTCACCATGTGCGGCGACTCGGTCTGCACGCGCTGGATCACCAGCCGCTGCACGCCCACCGGCAGCGATTCCCACAGCCCCGGCCGGTAGTGCCCGGCGACCTCGCGCACGATGTCCTCGACGGCCGCTTCCAGGGGTTTCGCGATCTCCTGCGCGATCCGGTCGGCGTCGAGGCGCGCGACGATCTCGGCCGGCTTGATCAGCTGCTCGGTCATCGTGTCGCACGCGATGCTCGCCATGCGCGCCGCGCGCTTCGGCACGATGCCCTGCCAGCCGAGGAACGGCTTGATCCCGAGGAACTCCACGGGCTGGAACATCATGCGGATCGCGACGAGCTTCGTGCCGTACCCGATGAGCGCGGCGACGACGGGGATCGAAACGTAGAGCGGCCAGTGGCGGGCGAAGTCGTCGAGCAGGCCCGAGAGGAACGCGCCCACGCTAGCCCAGGCTCGGGTCGCAGGCCTGCCAGAACTGAGCCCCGAGCCGGGAGATGTGCACGGTCCGGCGGATCACCTTCACCCGCTTCACGTGCTTCTCCACCTCGCGCACGGTCTCGTCGGTCAGGAGGATCTCGTACTGCGTTTCCAGGGCCGGCACCTCTTCGTCGAGGTCGACGAGGCCCAGCCCGATCAGCCGCGTGAGGTAACCGGGCACCTGGTCGGGCAGCGACACCCCGGCCGCCTTGCCGACGGTCGAGGCGTTGCGCAGCACGATCCGGCCAGCGCCACCGAGGTTCGTGCGCTCGGCGACGTCGACGGCGGGGAACGGCGAACCATCGGACAATGCGGCGAGGATGCGCGCCTCGTCGGGCGTGAGCTGGCGCAGGATGATCGCGTAAAGGTACTCACGCGCGCGTTCACGGCCGAAGCCGATGGAGTGGTTGAGCAGCTCGGCCATCGCCGCGCGCAGCGGCTCTTCGTGCTCGCGGGCGGGCACCAGCGTCACGCTCGATTCGACCACGCGGCCGCCTGCGTCGCCGCGGTTCATGGCCGACGCCGCGGTGAGCGCCGCGTGGTACGGGTCGTCGACCTCGTCGAGGCGGCGGCGCAACTCGCTGAGCAGGCTGCGCTCGACGTGCCGGATTCCGCGCTCGGCCTGGTCGAGCCCGGGCAGCTTGCGCGTGAGCCCGAACCCGGCCCGTGCGGCCCACCTGGCCAGCCGCCCGGCGTGACGAGCCACGTTGACCACGTCGTCGGCCGAGCCCCGGCCGTTCGGTCGCTGACTGTCCACAAGCGTGCTCCCCTCGTGTTCGGCGCTGATGCTACCCGCGGGTAGGCGATGCGGCCGGCGTGATCGCCGGTGTTGGATGGCGCGCATGACCGCCACCGCCTGGGGACCGCCGATCGACGTCCTCCCGCTGTTCGCCCGTGAGGAGCAAGCCCTGGTCAGCGTGCTCACGGACCTCGACGCCGGCCAGTGGGCCGCGTCGACGGCGTGCCCCGGCTGGACCGTGCACGACGTCGCCGCCCACATCCTGGGCGACAAGCTCGGGCGGCTTTCCCGGGACCGCGACGGCTACCACGTCGAAGAGCCTCGCGACGGTGAGCCGTGCCCGGCGTTCCTGCACCGGATCAACGACGAGTGGGTGCGCGCCTGCCGCCGGCTCTCGCCCGAGGTGCTGTTCGCGCTGCTCGTGGACAGCACCGCGCAGCTCACCGACATGTGGAAGCGCCACGACCTCGACGAGCTGGGCGGACCTGTCACGTGGGCGGGCCCGGAGCCGGCGCCGCTATGGCTCGACGTGGCGCGCGAGTACACCGAACTGTGGGTGCACCAGCAGCAGATCCGCGAAGCCGTGGGCGCGCCGCTGCTCGACGATCCCGAGTTCCGCGCGCCGGTGGTGGACACCTTCATGCGCGCCTTGCCCCACACGCTGCGCGCCGTCGAAGCCCGCAGCGGCCGTCAGGTCGGCTACGCCGTAACGGGCTCGAGTGGCGGCCAGTGGACCGCTTGCGCGTCGGCGAAGGGCTGGACGCTGGACCGCGGCGCGCCGACCTCACGCAGCCCGCTGGCTTCGGTGACCACGGACGCGGACACGTTCTGGCGCCTGTGCACGCGCACGGTGAAACCCGCCGACGTCGAGGACCGTGTGACGGTGAAGGGGGATGAAAGCGTTTGCGCGGCGGTGCTCGAGATGGTTGCGGTCCTCGCCTGACGCCGGCTCGCAAGCGCTTGCGGGCCCCCGCCCCCATGTGGCGTTGGGTGCGCAGAGCGCACCGAATGCCGCGTTCGGTGCGTTGAACGCAACCAACGCCGCATTGGGGCGCTCGCCGCCCTACTTGCGAGCGCGCCGGCTCGCCTTCTTCAGCTGCATGATCCGGGCTCCGCCGACGAGCGCGATGACCACCATCCCGCCGAGGGCGGCCAGGAGCATCGCGATGCCGAGCGGCAGGTTCCCGGCCATGCCGAGGAAGTGCACCGTGACGCTGTCGAGGTTCTGCAGGATGAACACCAGCAGGAACGCCAGCAGCACGATGGCCACGATCGCCGCCACCCACGCCCCGCTGACCCGCGTGGGCCGGCGTTTCTTGGTCGTGGGCGGCGGGGTCGTGGTGGGGTCAGTGGTGAACGGACCGGTCCCGGGCGCCTCGACACCCGGCACCTCAGGAGTCCCGGGGCTCGTGGCCCCGGTGGGGTTGTCACTTCGCGCGTGGGACATGCCCTGATTGTCCGCCCGGGTCCACCGGAACGCCGGTTGTGCGACCCTAACGGGTGAGTACCGGTGTTTCAGCGCTTCCAGTCAGCGCTTCCAGTCAGCGCTTCAAGTCAGCGCTTCAGGTCCACGTCGCGCAGCACCCGCAACGAGTTGCGGCCGGCGAGCTTCGCGCAGTCCTCGTCGCTCCAGCCGCGTTCCATCAGGGCCGCGAACAGCACCGGGTACTTCGAGACGTCCTCCATCCCTTCCGGGAGCGTGCCGACGCCGTCGTAGTCGCCCCCGAGGCCGATGTGGTCGATGCCCGCGACCTCACGCGCGTGCTCGACGTGCGCCACGACGTCGGCGACGGTCGCCTGGGGCTTCGGCGGCCCGTCCCACGTCTCGGCGAAGCGTTTGCGCTGCCCGAGGTTGAGGAACTCCTGGCCGGCGGCGGCCATCGCGGCCTTGAGCTGCTCGTCCCACGCGGCGACGGCCGGGGAGATGAAGGCGGGCACGAAGGTGATCATGGCGACGCCGCCGTTGCCGGGCAGCTGCGCGAGGACGTCGTCGGGGATGTTGCGCGGGTGGTCGTTCACGGCGATGCAGGAGGAGTGGCTGAAGATCACCGGCGCGGTGCTGACCTCCAGCGCGGTGCGCATGGTGCTCGGCGCGACGTGCGAGAGGTCGACGAGCATGCCGATCTCGTTCATCGTCCGGACGACCTCGCGGCCGAAGTCGGTGAGCCCGTGGTGCGCCGGTTCGTCGGTGCCGGAGTCGGCCCACGGGGTGTTGAAGTTGTGCGTGAGCGTCATGTACCGCACACCGAGGCGGCGCAGGATCCGCAGCACTCCCAGGGATTCGTTGATGCTGTGGCCGCCTTCGGCGCCGAGCAGCGACGCGATCTTGCCGTCGGCGAACGCGGCTTCGGCTTCGTCGGCTGTCGTGACGAGCTCGAGCCGGTCGGGGTAGCGCTGCGCGAGCTGGTGCACGAGCTCGATCTGCTCAAGCACAGCGGTGACGGCGCTGTCGCCCGCGAGCTGGCACGGCACGTAGACCGACCAGAACTGCATGGTGAGCTTTCCGTCGGCCAGCTTGGGGAAATCGGTGTGCAGCGACGGCTGGCGCACGGTCAGGTCGAGCGCCGCGGCCGCGGCTGCGGGGTCGGGTCCACCCTGCAGCCGCAGCTCCCACGGCAGGTCGTTGTGACCGTCGGACAGGATCGTGGTGCTCAGCAGGTTCGTCGCACGTTCGAGTGCCCCAGGAGTCATGGGCTCGACCCTAGCGAGCGAGCCACTCCCGGGCCGCGCGGACGCCGTCGAGCGTGATCTGGTGCCCGCCGGGCTGGCGGTGCGTGGTCACTTCGGCGCCCCGCTCCTTGAGCAAGCGGATGTACTCCTCGGTGGAAGCCAAGGGCGCCATCGGGTCCTGCTCGCCGTTGGAGAGGAAAACGCGGGTGTCCGAAAGGTCGTGGCCGGGCGGTTGCGGGACCGGGGACATGCCGGAGAACAGCGCGGCTTCCTTGAGAACTTCCGGCCGCAGGAGCGTGACGGCGGCGGCGATATTGGCACCGTTGGAGAAGCCGACGGCGACGAAGCGCCGCTCTTCCAGGCCGTACTCGCTCTTGGCCGCCTCGATGAAGTCGGCGAGGTCGTTGGCGCGCTTGACGACGTCCTCGTAGTCGAAGACGCCCTCGGCGAGCCGGCGGAACCACCGTGCCGCACCGAACTCCGACACCGGACCGGCCGGGGCGAGCGTGGCCGAGCCGGGGCTCAGCTCACGGGCGAGGCCGAGCAGGTCGTCGGGGCTGCCGCCGGTGCCGTGCAGCAGGAGCAGCACGGGCAAGCCCGGCTCGCCTTCCACGTACTTGTGCTCGAACGTGTTCACTTCTGCTCCGGATTGTTCTCGCTCGGGAGGTTCAGCTTCGGCAGCATGTGCTCGATCTCGTCGCGGCGCGGTTCCAGCCACGGCGGGAGCTTCAGCGCGCGGCCGAGCTCGAGCAGCGGCTCGTCGTAGGTGAAGCCGGGCGCGTCGGTGGCCACTTCGAGCAGCGTGCCGCCGGGCTCGCGGAAGTAGATGGAGCGGAAGTACTGGCGGTCCAGAATGGACGTCACGTTGACACCCTTGTCCACGAGCTCCTCGCGCCAGGCCGCCTGCGTCGGCTCGTCGGGCGCGCGCCAGGCCACGTGGTGCACGGTTCCGGTGGCGACGAGACCGCGCGGGGTCTCCGGCGTCACGAGCACGTCGACGAGCGCGCCCGGGCCGCCTTCGCCCGCCTCGAAACGGAAGCGGTTGCCTTCCTGGCTGTGGAAGGAAAGGCCGAGACCGTCGGTGAACATGCCGGCCGTGGCGTCCTCTTGGGTTACCGAGAGCGTGACGGAGTGCAGGCCGCGGATGGCGTTCTCCGCCGGGACGAGCTTCGTGTCCCACGGGTCGCGCGGGTCGCCCTGCGGGTGCGCGACGAGGGCGAGCTGCAGGCCGTCGGGATCGCGGAAGGTCAGGGTTTCCTCGTTGTCGGCGTTGCGGATCTGGCTCGTCTCCACGCCGTGGGTCTTCAGGTGCTGCTGCCACCAGCCGAGCGAGGTCTCCGGCACGGAGAACGCCGTGGTCGTCGCCTGGCCGGTGCCCAAGCGGCCGGCGGGTGCGTCGGACCAGGGGAAGAAGGTGATCAGCGAGCCCGGTTTGCCGGACTGGTCACCGTAGTAGAGGTGGTAGGTGCCGGGGTCGTCGAAGTTGACGGTCGTCTTCACCAGCCGCAGCCCCAGGGCCCGGAGGTAGAAGTCGACGTTGCGCTGTGGATTGCCGCCGATGGCGGTGACGTGGTGCAACCCGCTCGTTTTGATGGACATCTGGTCTCCTCGGGTGCTGGTGTCTCAAACTAACCCCCAGAACCTCTCGCGCGCAAGATATATTCCGGTGAGACTGTGCGGTAGCGTGTGCACCGTGACACCTGATCCGCGCACGGACGACGACGAGATCGTGACCTGGTGGGGCCTCGTGATCGAGGGCTACCTCGCCACGCAGGACAAGCTGATGGGCGAGATCGCCGATCGGTTCGGCCTCGCGCCCGCGTCGTTCGACATCCTGATGAGACTCGTGCGCTCGCCCGACCACCGCATGCCGATGACCCGCCTGGCCACCGAAGCGGCGCTCTCCAGCGGCGGCTTCACCAAGGTGGCCGACCGGCTCGTCGCCGCGGACCTCATCTGCCGCATCCCCAGCCCGGACGACCGTCGCGTCACGTTCGCGTCCCTGACCGAGCACGGCCTGGACGTGGCGTTGAAGGCTCGCGCGGCAGGCGCCGAAATCCTGCGCCGCATCGTCCTGACCCCGCTGGGCGACGACGCGGCGGCGCTCGCCGCCGCGATGCGCACCCTGCGTTCGGCCAACGGCTGAAAAACGCGCCCTACCGACGTTTTGCCTGGTCGGCGCATGCTGCTGACATGCTTACCGACTCGACCATCACCACCATGCTCCCGGTGTCCGACGCCACCCGCGCCGCCCACTTCTACGCCGACTCCCTCGGCCTCGCCCCGGTGACCACCGGCGAGGACGGGACTCAGTACTTCGCCGCCGGCGCCGGCACCATCGGCCTGCGCGTGATGCCCGAGGGAGCGCAGAGCCCCAACACGGCGTTGAGCTTCGAGGTCGTCGACCTGCCGGCGGAGATGACTCTCCTGGAGCGGCGGGGGGTGCAGTTCCAGGACGTCGACGTGGAGGGACTGAAGACTGTCGACCACGTGGCGCAGCTGGGGCAGGAGAGGGCTGCGTGGTTCTCGGATTCGGAGGGGAACGTTTTGTGCCTGCATGAGATTTTGGATTGATCTCGGGCAGTTGAGCTGCGGTTTTGCCCGCATGGGCGGCCACGCACATCGGTCGCGCGCTGACCGGGCTTCCGCGGCCACGCGATCCCCGGGCCCCCGGTCGAAACGGCCCTCCGCCCTGGTAGGCGATCGCCCAGGCCGGCGTCTGCCGCATCCGCCGATCACGGATAGGTGTACCCCTGCGCGGTGAGCCGATACCTCAGCACCGCAAGACACCGGCTCCGCACCTTGCCCAGGCTGTTCGGCGAGATCCCCAGCTCAGCCGCCACCTCACGCACCGATAGCTCGGGCCGGTGCGCCAACAGCCAGACCAGCCGCCGGTGGCGGTCCGGCAGGCTGGCGACCGTGCGCCACAGGGCGGTGGCCACGTCGTTGTCCAGCGCGGCCGCTTCCGGAGACTCCGCGACGCCCGCCGGGTCAGCCGCGGCCTCGACCTCCGCGGACCGCACCCGTCGGCCGACCGAGCGGATGGCGTGCCGCCGGGCGACCGTGGTCAGCCAGGCGCCGAGGCGTGAGTGGTCGCGCACCGTGTGCGGCCGGCCGAGGAACTCGGCCCACGCCGTCTGGCACGCGTCCTCCGCGTCGGCCCGCAGCCCCGGATCGGCGGCGACCACTCGCACGACAAGCTCCGAAATCCGGCGCAACTCCCCGTCCTCGGCCATGCCCACGTCCTTTCGTCCGCAAACGCAGACGACGTGAGCACCCCCTCCGGCTCCCGATCACCGGAACGACCGCCGAATCGGGCGACTCCGCGTATCCGCAGGTCATCCCGGTGCACGCGGCGCTACTTCAACCCCGGCATCAGCTTCAGCGCGTTTCCCGCCAGCACGTCCCCCAACGTCTCCTGCGGCAGGCCCAGCCCGGCGATCGACCGGACGTTCACCGCGGTCCCCGGCACGCCCGGCCAATCCGTGCCGAAGATCCACTTGCGCGCCAGCCGCGGGAGGTCGAAGCGGGCATAGTAGTCCGGCAGTTTCTTGGGTGGCAGGCCGGCGAGGTCGAGCCAGACGTTGGGGCGCGACTGGGCCATGAAGGCCGCGGTGTCGTACCACCAGCCGCGGCCGCCGTGGGCAAAGACGAAGTTCACGGTCGGGAAGTCTTCGACCACATCGGACAGCAGGGCCGGGTCGCCGAAGCTCGCGCGGGAGCCCGGGAACACCGAGAGGCCCGAGTGCAGAACGACGGGCACGCCGAGGGAAGCGCACAGCTCGTAGACGGGATACAGCTCCTTGTCCGCAGGCGAAAAGCCGCCGTGGACGGGGTGCAGCTTCAAAGCGACCGCGCCCAGGTCCAGCTGGCGAGCCACTTCGTCGCGAAGCGGGTGGTGCAGGTGCGGGTTCACGTTGGCCACGAGCCGAAACCGCGAAGGGTTGTACGCGACCAGCGGCAGGTTGTCCTCGATCGGCTGGACGCCGGTGGCGCGTGGGCTGTACTCGCAGAACAGCAGCACGCGGTCGACGCCCTCGGACTCCATCAGCTCGTCCATCGCGGCGGGGATCACGGAGCCCTCGTCGTCGTAGACCATGCGCCACGGGTACGTGCCGGCGAAGTCGCGGGCCCAGTCCATCCAGGCCGGTTTGAGCGTGGGCAGCCGGGGGGTGTGGACGTGGGCGTCGACCACGAAGCGACCGTCGATCATGCCGGCCAGTCGATCACGGTTTCGCGGGAACCACGAGCAGCGACTCGCGCACCTGGGCGCGGATCACATTGCGGCGGATCTTGCCCGTCGCCGTCTTCGGCAGCTCCGGCAGCTCCACGACACCGCGCGGACGCTTGAACGCCGCCAGACCCGCGCGGCAGAACTCGATCAGCTCGTCCGGGTCCACGGCGAAGCCGGGCGCCGCGACGACGCACGCCACCGGCTTGTCGAGGCCGTCCGCGTCCGGCGCGGCCACCACCGCCACCTCGGCAACGGACGGGTGCTGCAGCAACCGTTCCTCCACTTCGGACGGTGACACCCAGATCCCGCCCGCCTTCAGCATGTCCCCGAAGCGGCCCAGGCAAGTCAGGGTGCCGTCCTCGTTGCGGACGTAACTGTCGCCCGTGCGCAGCCATTCGCCCTGGAACACGAGCTTGGTGGTCTCGTACCGCGCCCAGTAGCCCATCGCCGTCGACGGGCCCGACACGAACAGCTCACCCGGCTGCCCGGCGCCCTCGATCAGCGCACCGTTCTCGTCGCGGATCTGCACGGCGTACCCCGGCACGGCGGTGCCCGTGCTGCCCGGCCGGATCGCGCCCGGGCGGTTGGACAGGAAGATGTGCAACGCTTCCGTGGAGCCGATCCCGTCGAGGATCTCGACGCCGAAGCGGTCGCGGAACCTCGTGAAAATGGCGGCGGGCAACGGTTCCCCCGCCGACACCGCGTACCGCACCGAGGCGAACGAGTCGTCCGGTACGTCGCTGGCCAGCACGCCGGCGAAGAACGTGGGCACGCCGAAGAACAACGTCGGCTTGTCGGCGCGAGCGCGGGCGGCGAACAAAGCCGGCGTCGGCCGCGCCGGCTCCAGCAACGTCGTGCCGCCGGCGGCGAGCGGGAAGAACGCGGAGTTTCCCAAACCGTAGGCGAAAAACAGCTTCGGCACGGACAGAAACCGGTCACCCGAGGTCGTCGCCAAGATTGTGCGCGCGTACGTCTCGCACACCGCGCGGATGCTCGCGTGCCGGTGCATCGCGCCCTTGGGCCGGCCCGTCGTGCCCGATGTGTACAGCCACAGCGCGGGCGAATCCTCCCACGTGCGAGCGGGTTCCAGGCCCAGATCGTCCACAGTGGTCATCTCGGCCCACGCGTGCGTGGCTACACCCGAGGGGAACTCCGCCGCCTCCGCGCGGTCCAGCACCACGTCGGTGACCTCCGGCGCGGCCGCCAGCGCACCGACGGCCTGCGCTGCGAACTCCCCGGACACGCACAGCACACGCGCGCGCGAGTCGGCCAGCACCTTGCCCAGCTCGAGGCCGGTGACCATCGTGGACACCGGCACCGCGACGGCGCCGGCCAGCATCGTGCCGAGGATGCCCGTGAGCAGCTCGACGTCGTCGACCATGCAGAACATCACGCGCTCTTCCGGGCGCACGCCCAGGGAACGCAGGCCCGCCGCGACCCGGTGGGCCTCGTCGGTCAGCTCGGCGTAGCTCAGGGTTCGCCGCGCGGAGACGACAGCGGGTGCGTCGGGACGCCCCTGGCCCAGCAGGTATTCGGCGGCGTTGAACCCGCTCATGGGGCCCCCTCTAAGTGAGGTGCACGTACTCGTAGTCGAACGGTTTGCCGTTGATGCCCTGCCTCGGCGGCGCGACCCAGCTGGCGATCTTCCCTCGCTCGTACACCGGGTGCATGAGCGAGCGGACGAACGTCAGGTCCTCGGTCGTCGGCAGCCACCGGTGCCGGCTGGCCTCCCACGTTGCCTCGTCGACGATGTTGCCGTCGGGAGTGATGTGGTGGCCGGAGTTTATGCCGACCTCACGGTTGAAACCAGGGTGCGGAAGCTTGAAGCGGAAGTCGATGTCCGCGTCCGCGAGGATCTTGTTCCAGCGGTTCACGCCGGTCTGGCAATCGGCCGTGTACTCGCCGCGCAGGTCGAGGTTCAGCAGCAGGATGGCCTGCAGCTCGTCGGAGGTCCACGTGCCGTCGCCGTTGGGGCGCTCGAGGTCGCGGCTGTCGTCGGTGAGCTTGTGGTCGTCCTTGCGGCGCGTCTCCTGCCAGCGGCCCTTGAGTCCGGCGGTGTAGTAGTTCGCGGCGTTCGTGGAGGTCTCGCTGCCGAACAGGTCGAGCGACACCGTGTAGTGGAAGTTCAGGTACCGCTGGATGATGTCGAGCGGGATGCCGCCGTGCGAGGCGATGTCGAGCGTGTCGTGCTCGCGGATGAGGTCGGCCGAGCGCTGCACCACGCGGTCGACACCCGTGGTGCCGACGAACATGTGGTGCGCCTCTTCCTTCAGCATGAACTCGCACGTGCGCGACAGCGGGTCGAAGGAGGATTCCTTCAGCGTCCCGAGCTGGTACTTCCCGTCGCGGTCGGTGAAGTAGGTGAACATGAAGAAGGCCAGCCAGTCGGCCGTTTCCTCGTTGAACGCGCCGAGGATGCGCGGCGCATCGGGGCTGCCGGAGTTGCGCAGCAGCAAGCCTTCCGCCTCGTCACGGCCTTCGCGGCCGAAGTACGCGTGCAGCAGGTAGACCATCGCCCACAGGTGGCGGCCCTCTTCGACGTTGACCTGGAAGAGGTTCCGCAGGTCGTAGAGGCTCGGCGCGGTGAGGCCCAGCAGCCGCTGCTGCTCGACCGACGCCGGCTCCGTGTCGCCCTGGATCACGATGAGGCGCTGCAGGTCGGCGCGGTACTCACCGGGTACCTGCTGCCACACCGGTTCCCCGGCGTGCTCGCCGAAGGCGATGCGCCGGTCGGGATCGCGCTCGGCCAGGAAGATGCCCCAGCGGTAGTCGGGCACGTTCACGTGGTCGAAGTGCGCCCAGCCCTCGCGCCCGACGCTCACGGCCGTGCGCAGGTAGACGCCGTGCGTCTGCAGGGTGGGGCCCATCTCGCCCCACCAGTTCATGAACTTCGGCTGCCAGCCTTCCAGCGCCCGCTGCAACCTCCGGTCGTCGGCGAGGTTGACGTTGTTCGGAATCTTGGCGTCGTAGTCGATCCGCTCGGGCATCTCGGTCAGACCCGCTTCCTGTCGAAGATCGCCTTCTGACCCGTACCGTAGCGGCGCAGCGCGCCTTCGGGGCCAGAAGCGTTAGGTCGGGTGAAGATCCAGTTCTGCCACGCGGTGAGGCGGCCGAAGATCTTCGTTTCGATCGTTTCCGGGCCGACGAACCGGTGGTTCGCCTCCATCCCGGTGAGCGCGTCGGGGCTCAGCGAGGCGCGGCCCTCCAGCGCGATCCGGATCTCGTCCTCCCAGTCGAGGTCGTCCGGCGCGTCGGTGACCAGACCCAGCTCAACGGCCTCGGCCGGCGTCAGCGCGTGGTCGCGTTCGCGGACGAGCCAGGAGAGGTGGTCTTCGTCGCCGTAGAACCGCGACTGCAGGCGGGTGAGGCCGTTGCCCATGGGAAACGGGCCGAAGTTGGCTTCCGACAAGGTGATCGACGCGCGTTCTTCGGAATCTTCGTCGTCGATCGGCGGACCGTCCAGGATGTACTGGCGGTCGGCCGCGAGCGCGAGCTCCAGCAGCACGCCGGCGAAGCAGCTGCCCGGCTCGATGAGCGCGACGAGCGTGCGGCTGGTGACGTCGAGGCGCTTCAGCGTGCGCTTGTAGTAGTGCAGGATTTCGTTGCCGAGCCAGTCTTTCGCGCCGAGCACCTGCTGCTCGTGGGCGAGGACCTTCGCCGGGTCGCCCTCGGTGCGCAGGACCCAGGTGCCGAGCTCGGTTTCGTTGGCGCGCAAGCGGAGGATCGCGTCGTCGAGTTCGCGGGTGAGGCGCAGCAGCCAGCCGTCGGCGCCCTCCGCGTGCAGGTCACCGGGTTCGCCCTCGGGGCCGTGGACGGTGATCGTCGCGAGCGAAGCGGGGCGGTCGTAGGTGATGTCGACAAAGCGGTACTTGATGCCGTCATCGGTGACTTCGGGATTCAGCGGCGTGAGCTGCACACCCTGGTCGCCGGGCAACCGCTCGGACTCGGCGGCCAGCTCCCGCGCCCGCGCCAGCACGGACTCGCGGAACCCCACGCGGGGCACGAGCTCGTCGACCAGCCGCCAGTCGACGGCTGTCTTGCCCTTCACGCCGTCCGAGCGTGTGGCGAACACGTCGGCGAGGTCGCGGCGCACGCGGCGCTTGTCGACCACGCGCGTGAGGCCGCCGGTGCCGGGCAGCACGCCGAGCAGCGGTACCTCGGGCAGCGCGACCGTCGACGAGTTGTCGTCCACGAGCAGGATCTTCTCGCACGCGAGCGCGATCTCGTAGCCACCGCCCGCGCAACTCCCGTTGACAGCCGCGACGTACCGCTGACCGGAGAACTCGGTGGCGTCCTCGATGCCGTTGCGGGTTTCGTTGGTGAACTTGCAGAAGTTCACCTTCCACTCGTGCGGCGACGACGCGAGCATCCGGATGTTGGCGCCCGCGCAGAACACCTTCTCCTTGGCGCTCGTGACGATCACGGCCTTGACGCCGGGGTGCTCGAACCGCAGGCGTTGCGTGGCGTCGTAGAACTCGATGTCCACGCCGAGGTCGTAGGAATTCAGCTTCAGCTCGTAGCCCGGCACGAGGCCGCCCTGCTCGTCGACGTCCATCTCGAGCCAGGCGACCTCGCCGTCGACGTCGAGCTTCCAGTGCCGGTAGGTGTCCGGGTGGCGCTCGAACGTCACAGTCGTGGTGGTGGTCACTCCCCGATTGTCTACATATTACTGACTAGCGTCAATGTTGTGTAGACGCTTGATCTCGGATACTCACCCGGTTGAGCTGCGCCGCCGCCCACGACACGAAGAGCCACAACGCTATCGCGGCCGCCGCGTCGGTGAAGATCGTCGCGAACCAGAACGCCGGGATCCGCGGCACGCCCACCAAGAAGTGACCCGCGCCGGCCAGGCCGCCCAGCGAGCAGATCAGCAGGAATCCCAGCGCCCGCCAGTACCGCCCGCGGACGTAGCAGCGGTAGCCGGTCAAGCCGAACCCCGTGAACAGCACCCACCCGAACGCGACCACGATCTGCGCCGCGAGCACGGGGATGCCCGGGATCTGCGGGTAGTCCTGCGCGCGGATCACATTGTGCGCGTAGTGGAACGTGGTCGTGAGCAGCGTGAACGCCAGGATCACGCGGAGTGCGGTGAGGCCGTTGCCCGGCATTGTCGTTCACTCCTCTGCGATTTGATAGATCGCTCTAGCGAGAGGGTAGCGCCTGCTCGCCGGTCACACCAGGTCGATGCGGTGGTAGCGCACCGGGTAGCCGGCTTTCCCGAAAGCCGCCGCCATGGGTCCGTTCGTGACATCCGTGGCGGCGACGATCTTTTCCGCGCCGTGCCCGACGAGCTCGTGCGTGGCCTCGACGAGCAGGTCGTAGGCGTACCCGTGCCCACGGTGCTCCGGCACGACGCCGACGTACGCGACGATCGGCACGGTCGGGTTGCGCGCGGGGATGGTAAGGCCGACGAGGTCGCCTTCTCGCGTGTACGCGAGCCGCCACCAGTCGCGCGGGCTGGGGAGCCGGCGGAGGAGGTCGAGGTCTTCTTGTGCCGCCGCGTCGAGGCCGTGCTCGGCGATGGTTCGGCGAACGTGTGCGTCGAGGCTGCCTTGGTGGACGCGCCGGAAGACCTCGAGGACCTTGTCGTCTTGCGGTTCCGCGCGGAACTCGAGGCGGCCGGGTTGCCGTGGCACGCCGTCGGCGGGCGTCCAGGTGTAGCGGTAGCGCTCGACGAGCACCTCCATCCCGGCGGCGGTGGCGGCTCGGACGCGGCTTTCGACCTCGGGTTTCACGGCCGGGTCCGCGCGCCAGCCGGGCGGCGTCGCGAGGGAGTACTCGGTGCGGAACGGCGCTTGGCGGAGGACTTCCACGCCGGCCTCGAAGTCGGTGAAGTCGAACCAGTCGAGAGCAAGAGGCGCTTCGTCTTTTTCGCCGGCCCACCAGGCGGCGCGTGCCACAGGTTTACCGTTTCGGATGGCGACCGAGGTCCACTCGGGACGGTACTCGCCGCGCCGGGCCATCTTTTCGTAGTCGCGCCCGAGCAGGGCGCTGCCCACGCTCCGGGTTGCTGGGAGGTGGGTGAAGAGATGCTCTTCGCCCGCGGCAAGCGGACGCACGACCAGGTCGGTCATGTTTTTCCTTCCGGGAGTTGCGCGCTCCCGTCAGACCCTCGGCACCCTCAGCCGGAGGTGGGAACGCGTGATCGAGTAGCCGAACATGGCGTCCACCTCCTGTTCTGCGATGAGGGTGCTGGGCGGTACTCAACCTGGCTGGGGTGGCGGTGGTCAACTGGTTTTCGGCGGCTCTGCCAGGCGAGCCCGCAGGGCCGCCAACGTGCGAAGCGTCACCTCGACGTCCTCGGGTGACAACGCCGAAGCCACCTCATCCGCCCACTGAGCCTGGCGGACGCCGAGGTCGTGCAGGGCCGACTGGGCCGTGGTGGTCAACTGCAGAAGCGGCGCACGGGCATCGGCGGGATTCGGCGCACGGGTGAGCATTCCGCTGCGCAACAACCGGTTCACGGTTTCCTGCACGCTCTGGCGACGCAGGCCGCGGCGGCGGGCGAGGTCGGCGGCCGTTGCGGGGCCGTCTTCGAGGAAGCCGAGGACCAGCCACTGGGCCGCGGTGAGGCCGGCCGGCGAGGTGAGGGCGTCGCCCGTCGCCAGGAGGGTGCCGTTGGTGAGGACGACGTCGTTGACGAGCTGGGTGAGCTGCTCGGCGCGGGTCGTGCGGCGGGTCATGGTGCTAGCGTGCCATATTGACAGGCGCCTGTCGAAAGGAGAAGCCGTGGAGCTGCCGGAAATTGGAAGAGCGCACGAAGACCTCAAGGCCCTCGTCGGGGACTGGGCCGGCGTCGAGGAGCTCGCGGCCGCGCCGTGGGCGCCCGCGTCGACCGCGAAAGCGACCGCCAGCTACCGGGTCGCGCTGGAGGGGTTCGCGGTGGTGCAGGAATACGTCCAGACGCGGGAGGACGGCAGCACCTTCCTGGGCCACAACGTCTTCACCGTCGACCCGGCCACGCAGGAGACACTCTGGTACGGCTTCGACAGCTACGGCTTCCCGCCCGGCGAACCCGGCCGCGGTGGCTGGCGCGAGGGGACCCTGCACCTCGAAAAGCGCACCCCGCGTGGCATCGCGTGGCACCGGCTGACCCCGAGCACCGACGTCCTCACCCACGAGATCGACGTGAAGATGGGCGACGCCACGGAGTTCAGCCCGTTCCTGCGCGCCTGCTACATGCGCGCGCAGTAACTGCTGTGGCTTACCCAGCCGACCGCAGTCACGGCGGAAATGGTTGCCAGGCGCGGTAACGTCCGGTCGGGCGCCCGCCTGCTTCTGATCGGATTGGTAAGAAGGAGGGCATGACCGAGTCGACCACCCAGGCCAACGGCATCACCCTCTGCCACGAGGAGTTCGGCGCCGCGACGGCCCCGCCGCTGGTGCTGATCATGGGCCTTGCCGCGCCGATGACCTGGTGGGACGACGATTTCTGCGAGCAGCTCGCCGCCCGCGGCTTCCGCGTGATCCGCTTCGACAACCGCGACGCCGGCCGCTCGCAGCGCATGTCCGGCCGCGCCGACGTCGTGCGCGCCTACCTGCTGCGCGCGGCGCCGTACTCGGTGTCCGACATGGCCGACGACACCGCCGGCCTGCTCGACGCCCTCGGCATCGAGCGTGCCCACGTCGTCGGCGCGTCGATGGGCGGCATGATCGCGCAGACGCTCGCGATTCGGCACCCGGGCCGCGTCAGGTCGCTGACCTCGATCATGTCCACCACCGGCAACCGCCTGATCGGCCACCCGAGCCCGCGCGCGGCCGCGTCGATGCTCGCGCCGCAGCCCCGCAGCCGCGACGAGTACGTCGAGCTGCTGGTCAAGACGTTCCGCCTCATCGGCTCCCCCGGCTACCCCTTCGACGAGAAGCGCCTGCGCGAACGCGCCGAACGCACCTTCGACCGCGGCGTCAACCCGGGCGGCGCCGCGCGTCAGCTCGCCGCGATCCTCTCGACCCGCGACCGCACCGCCGCCCTGCGCCGCCTCACCCTGCCTTCGCTGGTGGTCCATGGCGCGCGCGACCCGCTCGTCCACGTCTCCGGCGGCCGCGCCACGGCCCGCGCCCTGCGCGCCGACCTCGACGTCGTCCCGGGCATGGGCCACGACCTTCCGGAACCCGTCTGGCCGCGCGTCCTCGACGGCATCGAGCGGGTGGCCGCAAGGGCCTAGCTGTGCCACCAACCCACCGTCCACGCTTGCCCCTGCGACGTCATGAAGGACGCCCGGTCGGACAGTATCCAGGCCACCACCTCGGCGATCTCCTGACTGCGCGATGGACTCGAAAGCACCGTCCACACCGGCGTTGTTGAAGGCGCCGTCGAGCCGGCCGTGTACCGCGACCGCGGCCTCCACTGTCGACTCGACGTCGACGGAGCCGGACGGCCGTGACCGCATCATCGTCGAGCAACGCAATGCCGCCACACACGCGTGCAACGGCTTCAAGCGCGGTCACGTCGGGGCCCACCGCACCCTGACCCAGCCGGAAGACCAGCACCGGCCGCGCCCACATCCCGGCGGTGACGGGAGCCGTCAGCATCGCGTTGGTGATCACGCGTCGTGGCGGCGAGCGCCTCGTTCAGCCGCAAGTCCACGTCGCGCAAGGCCGGCGGGCGGGGGCCGAGCAGGATGCGCGGGCCAGGCCCGTCGACGCCTTCCCGCAGGTGCTCCACGCCGGGCAACTCCCCCGGACCGGCCGGGCGCGCGACAACTGCCTTCGTTCCACAGGCACGTGCAATCTCTTGCGAAGAAACTTCTTGCGCGCGAGAGATCGTAGGAGTACCTTTTGAAGCATCAGCCCCAGAGAGGACGTGACCTGAGATGGCACCCACCGAGACCGAAGTCGCGAAGCTCACCGAAGCCCGTGACCAGCTGCGGGACAAACATCTGCACCCGGCCGCCGTCCGGCCCACGACCGCGGGCCGCGGCATCCACCACACCGCGCTGCTCTCCAGCGATGTCGAGCGGACGATCACCTTCTACCAGGACGTGCTCGGCTTCCCGCTCACCGAACTGATCGAGAACCGCGACTACCCGGGCTCCAGCCACTTCTTCTTCGACGTCGGCAACGGCAACGCGGTCGCCTTTTTCGACCTGCCGGGCCTCGACCTCGGCCCCTACGCGGAGGTCCTCGGCGGCCTGCACCACCTCGCGCTTTCGCTGACGCCTGAGAACTGGGCCGGCGCGCGCGAGCGCCTCGACAAGGCGGGTGTGCAGTACCTGGAGGAGAGCGGCACGTCCATCTACTTCACCGACCCCGACGGCGCGCGGATCGAGCTCATCGCCGACGACCTCGGTGAGATGTACGGCTCGAAGATCGGCTGACGAGGAATCGTCGTCTTTCCGGCGGCGTTAAGCCGACATGCAACCTGAAGAAATCCTCGCGAACGCCACGACGATCGCGGTGGTCGGCCTGAGCCGCGACCCGGCGAAGGCCGCGCACGGGGTGCCGGCCGCGCTGCAGGCCCACGGTTTCCGCATCATCCCCGTGCACCCGTCGGCCACGGAGCTGCTCGGCGAGAAGGTCTACCGGTCCCTCAAGGACATTCCGGAGCCGGTGGACCTCGTCGACGTCTTCCGCCCGGCCGCCGAGGCCCCGGGCATCGCGGCCGACGCCGTCGCCATCGGCGCGAAGGCGCTGTGGTTACAGCAGGGCATCGTCTCCGCCGAGGCGAAGCGCATCGCGGAAGAGGGCGGGCTCGAGTACGTGGAGAACCGCTGCACGGCGGTGGTCCGCGCGGTCGCCGCGATCTCGAAGAACTGATCGCGGCCCGCTTAGGGCATCATCAACGCGTAGCAGCGTCCGCCGGCCGAGGCGCGCTCCTGGCCGGCGAGGCACCGTGACCGACGATTTGCCCCAGCACTGCGGCGACCGGGTGGCTTTCGCCGCCGACCTGCGCACCGACGGCGAACCGGAAGCCGAATTCAACCCCGGCATCGCCGGGCGGCTGCCCCGCAAGAACGTCGCCGCCGGCGCGCTCGTGCGCGACGGCGAGGGCCGGGTGCTGTTCGTCGACCCGACCTACAAGCCGTTCCTGGAGATCCCCGGGGGCATGGTCGAGGACGACGAGTCCCCACTGGCGGCCTGCCAGCGCGAGGTCCGGGAAGAACTCGGCCTCGAGCTCACGCTGGGGCGGCTGCTGCTCGTCGACTGGATGCCGACCCACGGCGTCTGGCGCGACAGTCTGCAGCTGGTCTTCGACGGTGGCACCCTCAGCCGCGCGCAGATCCAAGCGATCGAGCCGGCCGGCGAGGAGCTCGGCGGGTTCGAGTTCCTGGATCTGGACGCGGCCATGCCGCGGCTGCGGCCGTCCAAGGCCAGGCGCGTGGCGCTGGCGCACCGAGCCCTGCTCGCCGGCGAGACTTTCTACGGAGAGTTCGGCCGCCCAGTGCCGTAGAGCCGGGTTCCGTTCGGCATCGACTGCGGTGCCCGTCGGCACCGACGGGCACCGCATCCCCTGGCACGGTCGCATCAGGAAACCCGGGGCAGCGGATGTTCCGGAAAGGTTCGTTCAGGTGACGAGCCGGTAGCCGACCCCGCGCACGGTCTCGATGGTGTGCGTGCCGAACGGGGCGTCGATCTTGCGCCGGAGGTAGCCGACGTAGACCTCGACCACGTTCTCATCGCCCTCGTAGTGCGCGTCCCACACGTGGCCGAGGATCTCGTTCTTCGACAGCGCCGCGCCCTGGCGGCGGAGCAGGAAATCGAGCAGGCCGAACTCGCGGGTGGTCAGCACGATCCGCCGCTCTCCCCTGTGGACGGTGCGCGCGGCTGGATCGAGTTTGAGGTCGCCGGCCGCGAGCACGGCCGGTCGCGCGGGGGCGCCTCTCCTGAGCAGGGCCCGGAGACGGGCGACGAGTACAACGAAGGAGAAGGGCTTGGACAGGTAGTCGTCGGCACCCAGGTCGAAGGCGTCGGCCTCGTCGTACTCGCCGTCCTTGGCGGTGAGCATGAGGATGGGCGTCCAGTTCTCCTTGGTCCGTAGGCGTTTGAGGACCTCGTAGCCGGAAAGCTCGGGAAGCATGATGTCGAGCACGACGGTGTCGTAGTCGTGCTCGGCGGCCGACCACAGGCCGTCGGGTCCGGTGTGGACGACGTCGACGGTGAAGCCCTCCGCGACAAGTCCCCGGCGCAGGGTTTCGGCGAGCTCGCGCTCGTCCTCGACGATCAGCAGCCGCACGGTCAGTCCTCCTCGATGCGGGGCAGTTCGATCCGGAAGTGGGCACCCGGGTAGCTGGGGTCCGTGGCGTCCACATAGGACGCATGCCCGCTGTGGCGCGCGGCGATGCCCGCGACGATCGGGAGGCCGAGGCCGGTGCCGCCGTGGCCGCGCTGGCGCGAGGCGTCGAGCCGGACGAACCGTTCGAAGACGCGCTCACGGTCTTCCAGGGCGACGCCGGGACCGTCGTCGCTGACCTCCACCACGGCGGTGTTTTCGTGGATCCAGCTCGCGATGCGGACGCGTTCGCGGGCGTGACCGCGAGCGTTGTCGACGAGGTTGCGCACGGCCCGTCTCAGCTGTGCCTCGCTGCCGCGGACCTTGGCGGGGCCGGCGCGGACCTCGATCTCGACGGGACCTTCGGCGCGAATGCGGTGGGCCTCGGCGCGGACGATGTCGTCGAGGTCCACTTCGGTCGTGGCGGGGCGGTCGGTGGTGTCGTCGGTGCGGGCGAGCATGAGGAGGTCGTCGACGAGCTCGCGCAGGCGCGCGGTTTCCCGGGTGATCACGGGGACGAGCTCGCCGGTAGTCTCGGGGTGGCGACCGGCGACGTCGAGTGCGGTGCTGATCGTCGAAAGTGGACTGCGGAGCTCGTGGCTGGCGTCGGCGATGAACCTACGTTGCGCGGCTTGGGCGGAGTGGAGCCGGGTGAGCATCTCGTTGAGCGTCACGGCGAGGCGGTGGACCTCGTCGTTGCCCGGCGGCAACGGCACGCTCGCGGCGAGCTCTCTTGTGGACACTGCGGCGACCGTGCGGCGCATGCGTTCCACCGGCCGCAGGGCCGCGCCGACGGACCGGTAGACCGCGAATCCGGCGATGGCCAGGAGTGGCAGGGAAATCAGGGCCAGCAAGAGGGTGAGCCGGGTCGACGCTTCGGTGACCGGCTCCAGCGATCGTGCCGAGACGACGGTGTAGGGCCCGCCCGGCCCCCTGACGCCCTGGGAAACGACGCGGTAGTCGGCGCCGTCGCCGTTCAGGTCCAGCGGCAGGGTCTCGACGGTTTCCCGGCCGGGCGCGGGCCGGTTCGCGGTGAGGGGCGGGTGGCCGGTGATGGCGGGGTCGTCGGCGATGGGGACGCCGACCTTGTCGAGCACCTGCGTGACGGCCTCGGTGTCGCCGGTACTGGCGACATCGCTCGCGGAGAGGTCGCGCGCGCCTTCGCGGACGAGCTGGATGGCGACCTGACGGCCGGTGCTGCGCGCGCTCTCCGTCACGCTTCGGTCGAGCGACTGTTCGAGCAGCACGACAACGACCACACACGCCACCGCGATGGCCAGCGCCAGCACCACCACCGCGACGGCCGTGGTCCGCATCCGGACGCCGATCACCGCTCGCACATTCACCTAAGCAGGGTAACGATTTCCGGATCGGAGGCGGTGTTCGCGTCGACGCGGCTCGCTCACCCGTCGTCTGTCCTGTTCGGACTGTTCAACGTGGCGGTGCCGTGGTTTTGCCGAGCAGGCGTTTGTTGTTGCGAAGAATGCTTTATTAGACTTCCTAACGATCAGAGGTTGAACCATTCAGGGGCAACCTTGACTTGCCCCAATACGAAAGTAGGTCAAGATCTTCCGTCCATACATCGGAGGTGTTAGCGTCCAACCCCGCTTAGCGGAAACACGTGCCGATGAGCGGGAATTCGGGCGAAGGGGCGAACGACGTGACCGAACGAGGACTGGACCAGAGCGGCACGCTGGAGCGAGGGCTCGCGGTGCTGGAGCACGTGGGGCAGCACCAGGAGATTTCCACCAACGCGATCGCGAGGCAACTGGGGCTCTCGCGCAGCGCGGCGTACCGCATCGTCGGCACCCTCAAGCGGCTCGAATACCTCGAAGCGGACACCGTGACCGGCCGCGTGCGCCTCGGCACGCGCCTGGTCGAGCTCGGCGCCCGCGCGATGGCCGCGACCGACCTGCACCGCTGTGCGCCGCGCTACCTGGCATCCCTGGCCGAACGCTCGGGCGAGACGACGTACCTCGCCGTGCCCGACAACGACACCATGGTCTACGTCGCCACCGAGCGCAGCGCCAGTGCCGTCACGCTCGCCTGCCGCCTCGGCACGCGCCGCCCCCAGCACGCGACGTCGCTGGGCAAAGCGTGGCTCGCGGCGTTGCCGGAGATCGACCGGGTGGAGCGCGTGCGCCGCATGAAGCTCGACAGCCTCACGCTCAAGACGATCATCGACCCCGGCCGGCTCCTCGACGACCTCGCCCGAACGAGCCGCCGCGGGTGGGCCGTCGACGACGTCGAGAACGAGCCCGACGTGGGCTGCGTCGCCGCCGCCGTCCGCGACCACTCGGGGCGGCCCATCGCGGCGATCAGCGTGGCCGGTCCGGCGCCACGGGTGCTGCGCCGAGTGGAGGAACTGGGGGCGACCGTGGTGGGGACTGCTGCGGCGCTTTCGCTTCGGTTGGGCTACGTCCGGAGCCGGTAGGCCACCGGCTCCGGCTCTGGCTTCGGCCGACCCCACTGGCACACCCCGGCTCACCGAGCCGGGCATTCGACAGCCGCACCCCAGGTCTCGGCTCACCCAAAGCCGGCCGACCAGACCCACCCCGACGCGGCTGCCACCGCAGCCGAACGACACCCGTCTGGCCGCCACCGCAGCCGGCGAGCCCACCACCCCCCGGCGCCCAGCCCACCGACCTCCGGTCCGGCGCGGCGACAGCCGTCAAAACCCGGCACACCCCTCCGCCGGAAACCCGCACCCGATCCACCCTCCGAAGGCTCGGCACCAGCCGCAGCCGAGAACACCCGCCGCCAGCGTAGGCCGGCTCGGCGTCCGCCGTGGCCGGTAGGAAACCAAAACCCCTGGGTCTCCCGGAACCGCCGCCGTCGGGAGGGCCGGACGGATCAGCGAAGGGGCTGACACGTGACCTGGATCCAGGATTACCAACCGGCAGGCGGGCTGTGGGTGTCCGCGCTGCTCGCCGCGCTGCCGATCATCGTGTTGCTGGTGGCGTTGGGCGTCGTGAAGCTGTCGGCGCACCTGTCGGCGGCGCTGGCGCTCCTCACTGCGCTCGGGGTTGCGCTGCTGCTCTACCGGATGCCGGCCGGGCTCGCGCTCGACTCGGCCGTGATGGGCGTGGTCTTCGGCGTGTGGTCGGTGGCGTGGATCGCGTTCCACGCCGTGTACTTCCACAACGTCACGGTGGCCACGGGCCGCTTCGACAGCATCAAGCGTGTGCTCGCCGGGTTCAGTGAGGATCGGCGGCTGCAGGCGTTGCTGATCGCGTTCAGCTTCGGGGCGTTGCTGGAGGGCGTCGCCGGTGGCGGGTCACCGATCGCGATCACGGCGGCGATGATGGCGGCGCTCGGGTTCCCGCCGGTGAAGGCTGTGGTGCTGGCGCTGCTGGCGAACACCGCGCCGGTGGCCTTCGGCGGACTCGGCAACCCGTTGATCGTGCTCGGCCGCCTCACCGGGCCGATCATGCACCTCAAGCCGGAGGAGGCGACGGCCGCGTTCTCGTCGATGGTGGGGCGGCAGGTGCCGTTCCTGGCGGTGATCATCCCGGCGTTCCTCATCGTCGTGCTGGCGGGCTGGAAGAAGATGGTGGAGGTCTGGCCCGCCGTTGTCACGGCCGGGCTGGCGTTCGCGCTCATGCAGTTCGCGGCGTCGAACTACATCAGCGCGAGCCTCGTCGACGTGCTCGCCGCCCTGGCCGCGATGGCCGCGTTGTACGTGCTCACACGGTTCTGGCAGCCGAAGACCCTGTGGCGCTTCGCGGGCGAGGAACCGGTCAAGTCGGCGAGCCTGGGCGCGGCGAAGTCCGAACGCGGTGCGCTCTACGCGTGGACGCCGTACGTCATCCTGATCTTGGCGATCTTCCTGTCGCGCATCGGCACGATCTTCGCGCACCTGCCCGTGTGGGTGGACCTCACGAAGCTGCTGCACAAGGCCGACTGGGTGTTCGCCTGGCCGGGGCTGCACAACCACGTCATCCAGCACGCGCCGATCACGCCGAAGGACACGCCGTACGCGGCGACGTTCACCGTCGACTTCCTGTTCTCCCCCGGCACCATAGCGCTCATCGCCACGGTGATCGCCGGCTTCACGATGGGCGCGCGGCCGAAGCAATTGGTGCGGACATACCGCACCACGTTGCACCAGATGCGCTGGGCGCTCGCGACGATCTTCATGATCCTGGCCATCGCGTTCGTGATGAACTACTCCGGTGCCACGCAGACGCTGGGCCTCGCGCTGGCCACGACCGGTGTGCTGTTCCCGATGTTCTCCGCCTACATCGGCTGGCTCGGCGTGTTCCTGACCGGCTCCGACGCGTCGACCAACAGCCTTTTCGGGCCCATGCAAGTGATCTCCGCGCAGCAGCTGCACCTCGACCCCGTGCTGGCGGGCGCCACGAACACGTCCGGCGGCGTGATGGGCAAGATGATCTCGCCGCAGAACCTGTCGATCGGCGCGACGGCGATCGGACAGAGCGGCAAGGAAGGATCACTGCTGCGCCAGACGTTCCTGTGGTCGCTCGCCCTCACCGCCGTGGTCGGCGTGATCTCGCTGCTGCAGGCGACCGTGCTCGGTTTCATGATCCCCTGACACGGTTTCGGCGTTTCCCGGCAACCAGTCACCGTCCACTGTGGGCGGTTACTGGGCTGTCCGGATGAAAATCGGACCCACCCGGCTCCGCGCGACCTACCGTGGTGCACATGCCACTGACGCTGATCAAAGGCACGTTCCAGCTCCTAGGTGCCGCACCGGACGGTGACTCCGTGCGGTTCTACCCCGACGACCCGTCCGCCACGAAGAAGGCCGGCCTGCGCGTCCGCCTCAACTCCCGCGGCGGCATGCAGCTGCGCCTCGACGCCATCGACGCGCTGGAGACCCACTACCGCCCACGCGGGGGCGAAATGTTGCACCAGCCCGCGTCCCTCGGCGCCGCCGCGGCCGACCGGCTCGTGTCACTGCTGGGTTTCACGTCCGTCACCAGGGGCGAAGACGGCATCGTCACGGCGGCGAAGCCGGAGAAAGTCGCGGGGCACATCCTCACCCGCTTCGCCGACAAGTACGGCCGCGCGGTCGCGTTCGCCTTCCCGGGCCAGCGCCCCGGCCGTTCGGTGGATGGCAGCGAGGTTTTCCTCGACGCGAAGACGGTGAAGAATTCCGTAAATTTCCAGCTGGTTTCCGAAGGTCTCACCTATCCGACGTTCTATTCGCTGCTGTATGTGGATCTGCGCCAGGCGCTTGCGGACGCCGCGTCGTCGGCCCGCTCGTCGGGCAGCGGGGTGTGGGCTTCGGATGTGACCACTTCGGGATTCCGGCTCCGGTCTCGGGCCCAGTTGCAGGATGAGCTCGTGCTGCTGCCCAAGCTCTTCCGCCGCCTGGCGGATTACCTCGCCCTGGACGAGACGGGCGGCGTCTCGCTGGCCGGCTTCGCCCACTTCCTCGACACGCGCGACGACCGGTTGTTCACCGTCCCGGATGGACAGTCGACGGAACTCGCCACGCTGGTGGAGGTGAAGCGTCAGACGGTGAAGCTCGCTGTGCCGCCGGAGCGGATCGTGTTCGTGGAGGCGTGAGAGCGCAGATCAACAAGCCGCCGCGCGATCCAGCAGCAGTGTGCGCTCCCGGGCATTGCCCGTCATGTCCGCCGCGCGTTCGAACTCCGCCTTCGCTTCGGCCAATCGGCCCAGCTTGACCAGAAAATCGCCCCGGACACTCGGCAGGAGGTGGTAGTTCTTCAACGCCGGCTCGTCCTTCAGCTTGTCCACGAGCTCAAGACCGGCCTCGGGCCCCTCGGCCATCGACACCGCCACCGCCCGGTTCAGCTCGATCACCGGCGAAGGCGTCAGCTGCGCAAGCCCGGCATACAACGCCGCGATCCGCGCCCAGTCCGTCTCCTCCGGCACCCGCGCCCGGGCGTGACACGCGGCGATCGCCGCCTGCGCCGAATAGGGCCCGTAGGCCCCCTCGGCCAGTTGCTCCGAACGAGCCAACGCCGCGAGCCCACGACGGATCAGCAACTGGTCCCAACGACCCCGATCCTGCTCCATCAACAACACCGGCTCCCCGGACGGCCCGGTCCGTGCGGCCGAACGTGAGGCTTGGATCTCCAGCAGCGCCGCCAACCCGTGGACCTCGGGCTCCGTTGGCATGAGCCCCGTGAGCACGCGGGCCAGCCGGAGGGCGTCTTCGCACAGGGCGGGGCGCAGCCAGTCGTCACCGTGGGTGGCGGAGTAGCCCTCGTTGAAGATCAGGTAGATCACTTCGAGCACGGACGACAGGCGGGCCATACGCTCTTCGCCCACGGGGACCTCGAAGGGCACCTTCGCGTCGGCCAGCGACTTCTTCGCGCGCACGATCCGTTGCGCCACAGTGGATTCCTTGACGAGGAACGCGCGAGCGATCTCGTCGGTGGTGAGGCCGCCGAGCATGCGCAGCGTGAGGGCGACGCGCGCCGGCGTGGGCAGCACCGGGTGACAGGCGGTGAAGACCAGCCGGAGGATGTCGTCCTCGATGTGTTCCTCGTCGAGGACCGCGTCGAACTCGTCGAGGTCCGGCTCGAAGACCTGCTGCTCGCGGCCGAGCTCGTCGAGCTTGCGGCCGAACGTCTCGTTGCGGCGGAACTGGTCGATGGCGCGGCGTTTGGCCGTGGTCATCAGCCACGCACCGGGGTTGCGCGGCACACCGGTCTCCGGCCACTGCTCCAGCGCGGCGACCAGCGCGTCCTGCGCGAGCTCCTCCGCGAGCCCGACGTCGCGCACCATCCGCGCGAGGCCCGCGATCACCCGCGCCGACTCGATCCGCCAGACCGCCTCCACGGCACCGTGCGTCTCCACGGGCCCATCAGACAGGCTCGCCCGCCCGAGAGCAAGCCTCGGGCGGGCGCGGCGTCACGGAACGAGTGGCCTGATCTCGACGACCCCCGCCTGCAGGTCGGGGTTGGGCGCGCGCTTGAGCAGCTCGACGATCTCCGCCACCGACTCCCCGCGCAGGATCCACAGCCCGGCCACGAGCTCCTTCGTCTCCGCGAACGGCCCGTCGACCACCTGCGGCTGCGGCTCGCCGTCGAAGTAGACCAACCGCGCGCCCTTCGAGCTGGGCGCGAGGCCCTCGGCCTGCACGAGGTGCCCCGACGCCGCCAGCTGGTCGTTGAACTTCCCCATCTGCTCCCTCAGCTCAGCGCTCGGCATGACCCCGGCCTCGGAGTCGGCGTTGGCCTTGACCATGACGAGGAAGCGCATCAGGCGTTCTTCGCCGCTTCCGCGCGCAGCTTCTCCTCGGCCTCGCGCAGCTCCGGCGTCAGGTTGTCGCCGAAGTCCTCGGCCTCGGCGATGCGCCGGATCTCGATCTCGTGGTGCGCGCCGTCCGTGTTGGGCACGCGCTTCACCCACTCGATGGCCTCTTCCTTCGACTTCACCTGCAGGATCCAGAAACCGGCCACGAGCTCCTTGCTCTCGGCGAACGGGCCGTCGATCACGGTCGGCTCGGCGTTGCCCGCGAAACGCACGCGCGCACCGTCGGCGCTCGACGTGAGGCCTTCACCGGCGAGCATCACTCCCGCCCGCACGAGCTCCTCGTTGAACTTCCCCATCTCGGCGAGCATCTCGGTGGTCGGCAGCTGGTTGGCCTCGGACTCTTCACTCGCCTTCATGATCACCATGAACCGCATCGGGAGATCCTCTCTCTGTGGTTTTGCCGTCACGCTTACGTCGAACGGGCGGCCACTGGATCGACAAGGCCCCCGAACTTTTTTCCCCGGCCGAAACTAGCAGGTCAGGCACCTGCGTGGGGACAAATCGGGCGTGGGAGAATTCTCCGTCGTGGCGCACCTCCCCGACGACCTGCGAACCGCGCTCGACCACGAGCTCGGCCGCTTCCCCGAATCCCGCCTCGCCCAGGCGGTCGACAAGCTCAGCTCGCGCTACCGCTCCGGCGAAGTCGCGACGTCGCCGATCCTCACCTCGGAGCTCGACGTCGCCGCCTACGCGGGCTACCGCATGCCGGCGACGTACGCGGCCGTCAGCTCCGTGCTCGCCGAAGTGGCCGCGGCCGCCCCAGAGTTCGTGCCGCGCACGCAGCTCGACATCGGCGGCGGCACGGGCGCGGCGGTCTGGGCCGCGGCCCGTGCGTGGCCGACGCTGGAGAAGTGCACGGTCGTCGAGCAGGTCGCCGGCGCGCTCACCCTGGGCCGCAAGCTCGCGGCGAGCGCCGAAGACGCGGCGGTCCGCGGGGCGACGTGGCAGCGCGGGCTGATCGATCCGTCGTCGCCGCTGCCGGCGGCCGACCTGGTGACGCTGTCGTACGTTCTGGGTGAGCTGCCGGAACGCACGCGCGACGAAGTGGTGCGCTGGCTCGCCGCGTCGGGTGGTGCGGTGGCGCTGATCGAGCCCGGCACGCCCGCCGGGTTCGCCCGCATCCGTGCGGCGCGCGACGTGCTGCGCGGCCTCGGCCACACGGTGCTCGCGCCGTGCCCGCACGACGGCGAGTGCCCCATCAAGCCCGGTGAGGACTGGTGCCACTTCGCCGCGCGCTTGCCGCGAAGTGGCGTGCACCGGCGCATCAAGGCGGGCACGCTGGGGTTCGAGGACGAGAAGTTCTCCTACGTCGTCGCGGCTCCCCCGGGCGTCACGGCCGACCGCGCCGACGCGCGGATCCTGCGGCACCCGCGCAAGCACAAGGGTTTCGTGCAGCTCGACCTGTGTACGGTGGATGGCCTCGCTTCCGGCGTCACCGTGTCCAAACGTCACGGACCCCGCTACCGCGCCGCGCGCGACGCGGAATGGGGCGATGCCTGGACCACGAAGGGGTAGTCCGATGGGGAAGGTCGTCGCGGAGATCAGCATGTCGCTCGACGGGGTCGTCGCCGGCCCGGGCACGGACACCGACAACCGCCTCGGCCGCGACGGCGAGCTGCTGCACGCGTGGATGGCCCACGGCAACGAGACCGACCAAGACGTGATGGCCGGGTTTTTCACTGGCACCGGCGCGTTCGTGCTCGGGCGCACCACGTTCGACATGGGCATCGACGTCTGGGGCCCCGATGGCGCCTTCGAGCGGCCGGCGTTCGTCCTCACCCACCGCGCGGCCGAACCGCTGGAGCGCGGCAAGACCACGTTCACCTTCGTCACCGACGGCCCGGAAAGCGCGCTGGCTCAAGCACGAGAGGCCGCGGGCGAACGCGATGTCGTGATCATGAGCGGCTCGGCGATCAGCCAGTACCTGCGCCTCGGTCTCGTCGACGAGCTGCGCCTGCATCTCGTGCCCCTGCTGTTCGGGGAGGGTGTGCGGTTGTTCGACGACCTCGCCGACCACCGCGTGACGCTGGAGCGCACCGATGTCGTCACCACCCCGATGATGACGCACCTGACCTACCGCGTCACTTCCTGAGAACGGGACGGCGTAGCTGTCGGGCAAAAGTCGAGCAACGTGTCCGCCTGCGCCCGATCACCATGCGCCTGCGTCGCCCACGCGGACCCGGTCACGGCGACGAGCAGCACCTCGCTGTCCACCGGCGGACAAGCGCAAGCCGACCCCGACAAGGTCGCCGGCGCGATCCACGACCTCAGCACCCAGGAGAACCCGCCGGTGCGGATTCCGCTGGGCAGCGACGCCTTCGACGCGTTGTCCGCCACGCTGCAGGCTCGTCTCGATGCCCTCTGGCCGCTGGAGAAGCTCGCCTGCTCCGTAGCCATCGACCGGGCTCCGGAAGAAGGCTGAGCATCCGTGTCCGGTCGGTGGCACCGGCTCCGACTCCGTGGTGAACCGAACCGGAAGGACGACCACCATGGACTTCGAACGCCGGACCGCCGAGATCGTGGCGCAGACCGAGCTGCTGCGAGCCGCCGCGAAAGGCGCTGACCTCGCAACACGGATCGCGGCGTGCCCGGACTGGAGCCTGGGCCAACTGCTCAACCACGTCGGCGCGGGGCACCGGTACGCCGAGGAAATCGTGCGCACGCGCGCGTCCGAGGCCCCCGCCGATGACTACCTGCGTCACCCCGGCCACGAAGTCCGGCCGAGCAGCTGGCTCACCGACGGCGCCGAGGCCCTGGCGACAACACTGCGCGAAGCCGGGCCCGACGCCGAGGTCTGGACCCCCGTCCCCGCCGGAGCGCCGCGAGCCGCGTTCTTCGCCCGCCGCTTCCTGCACGAGACGGCAATGCACCGCGCCGACGTGACGCTCGCCCTCGGGCGCAGCTTCGAGCTCGACGGCGACCTCGCCCACGACACCCTGGACGAGTGGCTCGAACTCGGCTCCCTGCCGGTGATGTTCGACTACTTCCCCGAACGCCGCGCGTTGCAGGGACCCGGCCACACGATCCACCTCGCGCCGACGGACCACGCGGCGTCGTGGACCGTCGACCTCACCGGCGACTTCCCCGCGTGGCACCCCAGCGCGGTCGAGAACCCGGCCGTGACCGTCGAGGCGCCGCTGACCGACCTCCTGCTGATCGTCTACGCCCGCGTGCCCGCCACGACCGCGAAGCTCACGGGCGACACGGCCTTCCTCGACACCTGGCTGTCGCTGCTGAGCTTCGGCTGAACACTCCGCTCAGCCTCCCGGCCGAGGCACTTCGCACCCGCGCAGGAGGCGAAGCGCGCCCCGGCACGAGACGATCAGGACCATGACCACTCAGCGCGTGGGCCCGCGCATCGCCCTCGTCGCCGAGATCGCGGCGCTCGGGATGCTCGTGGTGCTCGACGCCGTGGTGTTCGCACGCTCCGGCCCGGCGCAGGGCACGCTCGCGCTGATCGCCGTGGACTTCGCGCCCGGGCTGGGGCCCGTGGTGGCGGTGCTCGCCGTGCTGCGCCGGCGGTTCCCGGACCACGTCGCGCTCGTGGCGACTGCGGTGTCGTGCCTGTCGCTGCTCGGCACGGCCGTCACGGCGGGCGTCGCGGCGCTGGGCCAGCGGCTGCCGGTGCAACCCAGCGGCGCGGAGGCGCTCGCGATCGCGCTGGTCGTCGGCGCGTGCTGCCACCGGCTGCAACGCCCGCCCGCCGCGACATTGTCCGTCCTCGGCGGGATCGCGGCCGTGGCGGCACCGGTGTTTCGCTACGGCATTGGCTCGCCCGCAGCGTTGTGGTCCGCCGCCGCGGCCGTCGCGTGGGGTGCGGCGCTCGCGATCGGCCTGCTGCTGCGCGACGCCGACGCGCGAGCCCGCGCCGAAGCCGTCGAGGTCCGCGCGGCGGAGCGGCTGAACCTCGCGCGCGAGCTGCACGACCTGGTCGCCCACCAGATCACCGGCATCGTCGTGCGCGTGCAGGCCGCGCACCGCGTGACCGAACGGCAAGGCGGCGACACCAGTGCGTTCGCCGAGATCGAGCAGGCGGGTGCGGAGGCGCTGGCATCGATGCGCCGGCTCGTCGGCACGCTGCGGACCGACGGCGAGAACTTGTTCAGCCCACCGTCCGGGCTCGCTTCGGCCGTGGATCGCGCGGTGCCCGACGACGGCACCGTCACCCTCGACGTGCCCGACGACCTCGGCGGCCTCAGCGCGACGCCCGAGGTCGTGACCACCGTCCACCGGCTGATCACCGAGGCCCTCACGAACGTCCGCCGCCACGCACCGCGCGCCACCGACGTGCGGGTGAGCGTGCGCCGCGACCAGCGCGACCTCGTGGTGGAGATCGGCAACGACGGCGCCGCCAAGCCCGCGCGTCCCGGCGGCTACGGCTTGATCGGCATGACCGAACGCGTCACCGCCGTCGGCGGTACGGTTTCCGCGGGCCCGGCGGCCGGGCACCGCTGGCAGGTGGCCGCGCGGCTGCCGCTCGAAACAGCCTGAGCAGGAGGAACCCGTGCCGGTGACCGTGTTGATCGCCGACGACCAGGCGATGGTCCGCACCGGTTTCCGGCTGATCCTCGAAGGCGAGCCGGACATCGAGGTGGTCGGCGAGGCCGCCGACGGTCAGGACGCCGTACGGCTGGCGCGGCAGCTGCGTCCCGACGTCACGCTCATGGACATCCGCATGCCCGGCGTCGACGGGCTGCAGGCCACGAAACTCCTGGCCGGCCCCGACGTCGCCGATCCGCTGCATGTCGTGATGGTCACGACCTTCGGGCTCGACGAGAACGTCCACGCGGCCCTGCGCGCCGGCGCGTGCGGTTTTCTCCTGAAGGACGCCGGCGCGACACTGCTGATCGAGGCCGTGCACGCGGCCGCGCACGGCGAAGCGCTCGTCTCCCCGGCCATCACCACGCGCCTGTTGGCCCACTTCGTCGGCAGCGCGAGCAAGGAACGGTCCGAACCGGACAGTCCACTCACGAACCGCGAGCTCGACGTGGTGAAAGCCGTGGCGGGTGGCCAGACCAACGCCGAGATCTGCGAGTCACTCGTCCTGTCGCTCTCCACCGTGAAGACTCACCTCGCGGCCGCCCAGCGCAAGCTGCGGGCGCGCAACCGCACCGAGATCGCCATCTGGGCTTGGGAGACCGGGCTCGTCCGCTGAGGCTGTCGAGGCGGGGACACGGGCCGGGACTCGCACGACCAACGTCCCCGCGACCAGGTCACCGAGGCGTTGCCGGCGCGGGCTGACCAGCATGATCACCACGCCCGCGAGTCCCCAGCAGAACCCGTCGACCACCATCAGCACCGCGCGGATCACGTAGGCGCGCAACAGCGGCTGCCCGCCGTCGGGCAGCACCACGCGGATCCGCAGCCAGCGCATCGCCGGCGTCTGGCCACCGTGGCGGTGCGGCCACCAGATCTCGAGGTACAGACTCGCGAGCACCCACATCGCGAAGCTCGTGAACGCCACGACCTTGATGAACGTGAGCAGCGAGCCAGGCGGCGGCACGGAGAGCACGACGAGCACCGCGACCACCGCGACGGGCACGGTGGCGAGCAGCTGGTCGAGCACGCGCTGTACGACCCGGCGGCCCACCACGCCGGGACCGGGCGCGGGAATGGTCATGGCCCCAGTTTCCCCGCCGCGGCAGCCTCGCGCGCGTTGGCCCGCCTCGTTCGCACGGCCGAGGCGGCACCGGAAGTTCGTCCGCGAGGCTGATCGCCGGCGTCCGCGCGCGCACAAGACTCGACGGCAAGCGGATCACGGACGAAAGGACTCCCCGGTGCGAACTCCCAGAGCAGTACTGGTCTCGGCGGTGGTCGCGGCCACCACCGTCACCACCGCCGCTTTGATTCCGGCGACGGCGACGGCGGCCGAAGACCCTTACCCGAGCCAGAAAATCACGTGGGGTGACTGCGCGTTCAAACCGGCCACCCGGGCGAAACCTGCACAATGCGCCGAAATCACCGTGCCGCGCGACTGGGCGAACCCGGCCGCGGGCATCGACCTCAAGGTGTCGATCAGCCGCGTCGCGGCTACCGGTGACCGCCAGGGCGCGATCCTCGTGAACCCCGGCGGCCCGGGCGGGCAGGGCACCTCGCTGGCCGGCCGGCTCGCCGGGCTCGAACCGGCCGTCAACGCGCAGTACGACTTCATCGGGATGGATCCGCGCGGGACCGGCCAGGAAGGCAGCAGCGACAAGGGGTTGTTGTGCCAGGTGCCCACGGGCCGGCTGCCCGGCACCGCCCTCGACGCGCGTGACCGCTCCGCCGCCAGTATCGCCGCGCACCAGGCGACGCCGCGGGCGATCGCCGAGGCCTGCCAGAGCGACGCGCTCACGCCGTACATCACGACGTGGCAGACCACGCACGACATGGACCTGATCCGCACACTGCTGGGCGACCAGCAGCTCGACTACCTCGGCTACTCCTACGGCACCTGGCTCGGCGCGAAGTACGCGTCGATGTTCCCCGACCACGCGGGCAAGATCGTGCTCGATTCCAGCGTGAACTTCGAGGGCCGGCTCCAGGCCGACTTCGAGGCGTTCCCCGAGGTCGACCAGCGCCAGTTCAACGACGTGTACGTGCCGTGGCTTTCGCGCCAGTTCCCCGACCAGCTGGGCAAAACGCCGGAAGCCGTTAAACAGAAGTACGAACAGGTGCGCGCCTACTACGCGGCGCAGGGCCTGTCACCCGACAACTTCGATCACATTTTCGTCGGCAACGGCAGCAAACTGCAGTGGTTGCTGGGCGCGCTGGTCTTCACGCAGGGCGCGGCGGCGCTGGACGGCACCGCGCCGGCGCCGCCGAAGGACCTCGCGGGCGACCTCGACGCCGAGTCGCGCACCGCGTTCGGCGTGCCGGCCGCGGACCTCACAGTGGCGAAGGTCGTCGCGGCGACGCCCGACTACGCCCCGGTGGGCGGCACCCGCTACGCCGTGGCCTGCGGTGACCAGCCGACGCGGTCGGCGGCCTGGTACAAGAACCTCAGCGACCGGCAGGGTCCCGTCGACCCGCTCTACGGCTGGTCCTACGGGCTCAGTGAGCCGTGCGGCTACTGGTCGGAAGCGCCGCAGCACGAGCTGCCGGACCTGCCGGCGTCGGTCGCAAGCCACGTTCTCGTGGTGCAGGGCGAGTTCGATCCGCAGACCGGCTACGAACAGGGCCGCGCCGGTGCTCGGGCGGCCGGCGTGCCGCTTATCTCCGTGGACGACGCGCCCTTCCACGGCGAGTACGCGATCAACGGCAACCCGTGCGTCGACGGGCTCGTGAACACCTTCCTCACCAAGAACTCGCGGCCCGCCTCGACCACGTGCCCCGGTGTGCCGCTGCCCGGCGAGGACGAAGTGCACCCCGTGGCCGGGCCGGTCGACCACCACGTCGGCGGCGAGGCGACCGAGGTGCGCGACGCGCTTTCGCTGCTGCGCCAGACCGTGCAGGACCTGATCCGCGACCTCAACTCCGGGAGGTAGACATGGGACTTCGGTGGCTTCCCCGTACGCGGGGCACGGCTTGGGCGTACGTCGTGATCGGGTTGGTGATGCTGGGTCTGCTGATCGCGGAGCTGGCCACGGGGTTCGCCGGTGATTCCCTCGTGCAGTACGAAATCCTCGCGTTCATCTTCCTGGGGTTCACCTCGACCGGGGTCGTCAAGCTCGTCGTGACGCGGGATTAACCCCACTGCACGGGGAGGCTCTTGAGGCCGTTCTGGAAGTTCGACCGCAGCCGCCGCGGTTCGCCCGCGAGGCGGACTTCGCCGAGCTGGTCCAGGACGGCCTCGAAGAGCGCCCGCATCTGCACGCGCGCCAGGTGTGAGCCGAGGCAGAAGTGCGGGCCGTGGCCGAACGTCAGGTGCTCGCTCGGCGCGCGCGTGACGTCGAACGCGTCGGGGTCGGCGAACACGGTCTCGTCGCGGTTGGCCGAGGAGAACCAGACCACGACCTTGTCGCCGGCCTTGACGTCCACACCGGACAGCCGGGTGTCCTCGGTGGCCGTTCGACGGAAGTGCATGACGGGCGTCCACCAGCGCAGCATCTCCTCGACGGCGCCCGGGAGCAGCGACCGGTCGTCGAGGAGCCTGCGGTACTGCTCCGGGTGCCGGAGCAACGCGGCGAGCCCACCGGGCAGGCCGTTGCGCAGGGTTTCGTTGCCCGCCACGGAAAACAGCCAGAACAGGTTCTCGAACTCCGCGATCGAGACGCGCCCGCCCTCGTCGTCGACGTGCTGCATGAGGTTGCTCATCACGTCGTCGCCGGGGTGGCCGCGTTTGTACTCGCCGAGGGCGTTGGCGTACGCGTAGAGGTCCGGCATCCCGGCGCGCGTGCGCGGGTCGGGCATCGAGCCGTCCGGCCCCGGCTCGGGCCGCACGGCGAGGGCGGCGCGGGCGAGATCCGTGACGTCTTCCGGCCGGACGGTGGCGCTCACCGCGTATTCGGCGTCCTGGAAGCCGATCACGCGGTTGCTCCAGTCGAACATCAGCCACCGGTCCTGCTCGGGCACGCCGAACACCTCGGCGAGCGTGAGCAGCGGCAGGTCGGCGGCCACGTCCTTGGCGAAGTCGCACTCACCGCGGTCCGCGACGGCCGCGACCAGGTCGTGGGCCCAGCCCTCGATGCGCTCGGTGAGCCGGCCGATCGCGCGCGGCGTGAACGCCTTGGTGAGCAGCCCGCGCAGCCGGCCGTGCTCCGGCGGGTCCATGTTCAGCATCATGCGCCGCACGTAGCCGAGGTCCTCGGGCGTCGCGGGGTCGCGGATCTGCGTGCCACCGAGCTGCGACGAGAACGTGGCGGGGTTGCGCAGCACGTCGCGCACGTCGGAGTGGCGCAGCACCGCCCAGAAGTCGCCGACGCGCGTCACCGGCGTCTCGCGGCGCAGCTTCGCGAGGACGTCGTAGGGCACGCCTTCGACGTAGGTGTCCGGGTCGGCGATCAGGGCACTCGACACGGTCTCGACCCTAGCCTCGGAACCCGTGGGTGGGGAAAGATCCGACTGGTGGAAACGCTGAAGCTGCGCACCGACGGGTCCGGCGAGCCGGCCGTGCTGCTGCTCCACGGGCTGGGCGCGACCGGCGCGGTGTGGGACGGGCTGGCCGAGCTGCTGGACCGGCGGCTGCTCGTGCCCGACCTGCCCGGTCACGGTGGTTCGGCGCCGTTGCCGGCCTACTCGTTCCCGGCGCTGGCGGGCGCGGTGGCCGCGGGGCTCGACGAGGCCGGGCCGGTGGTCGTCGTGGGCCATTCCCTCGGTGGGGTGGTGGCGCTGGAGCTGGCTTCGGGACGACACGGCCTGGACGTCGCCGGGGTGCTGGCGCTGGGTGTCAAGGTGGCGTGGAGTGCCGAGGACCTGCAGCGCGCCGCCGCGATGGCCGCGCGGCCGCCGCGGTCGTTCGCCTCGCAGGAAGACGCCGAGGTCGCGTATCTGAAGGTTTCGGGGCTCACCGGGTTGGCGCCCGCCGATCCCGATGGCGTGGTGGAGACCGCCGACGGCTGGCGGTTGGCGTTGGACCCCGCCGCGTTCGGTGTGGGCGCGCCGGAGATGCCGCGGCTGCTGGCCGAGGCCACGTGCCCCGTCGTGCTCGCCGCCGGCGCCGACGACCCGATGTCACGGCCCGAGCAGCTGCGCGCGCTGACTGCCGACTCCGTCACCTTGGCCGGCCTCGGGCACAACGCCCACGTGGCGGACCCCGCCGCGCTGATGCCGTTGTTGACGCAGCTCACCCCACGTGGCGAGTGAGCGGTCCTTAGGATGACGAGGTGATCACCGACCCCGTGCACCCCGGCCTCGACCAGCTCCTCAAGCTGGAACCGCTCGAGCGCAACCTCTTCCGCGGCACCAGCCACGAGGGTTCGCCGCAACGGGCGTTCGGCGGGCAGGTGGCGGCGCAGGCCCTCACGGCGGCGGGTGCGACCGTGCCCGAGGACCGGCACGTGCATTCGCTGCACGGCTACTTCATCCGTGGCGGTCGCACGGACCTGCCGATCGTCTACGAGGTGGAGCGCACGCGCGACGGCGGCTCCTTCACCACCCGGCGCGTGGCCGCGATCCAGAACGGCGAGACGATCTTCAGCCTCTCGGCGTCGTTCCAGAAACCGGCCGACAGCAGCGAACACCAAGCGCGCATGCCCGAAGTCCCGGCACCCGACGACGTCGAGGTCCGCGACGAGGACGAGCTGCCGATCATGCTTTCGGTGATCGAGGCCCGGTTCATCAGCGATCCGGCGGCGGGGCTGCCGGACGTCGGCGGCGGGCCGCGCCAGCGCATCTGGGTGCGCGCGAAGGGCCGGCTGCCGGACAACCCGCTGGCGCACGTGTGTGCGCTCACCTACATCTCCGACATCCGCCTCGCGGGCACCGCGGCGCTGCCCCATCGCGACGAGCCCGGGCGTGCGCAGCTGACCTCACTCGACCACGCCGTGTGGTTCCACCGCCCGTTCCGCGCCGACGAGTGGCTGCTGTTCGACATGGAGAGCCGCAGCTTCACCAACCAGCGCGGCCTCACCCACGGCGAGTTCTACACCACCGACGGCCGGCTGGTGGCCTCCGTCACGCAGGAAGTCCTGCTGCGGCGGCGGTGAGCTCACCGTCCTTGATGGACACTCCATTGAGGACTTTGCTGAAGCTTCGCGCCTCGAACCCCGCGAGCACCGTGTTGGCCACCGCGAGCACGAGGTACACGCCGGCCTGCAGCGAGAGCGTGAACGGGTGCAGCCCCGACGCCCCCGCCAGCAGCACGAAGTGACACACTGCGACGACGACCAGCGACGCGGCGGAGAGCACTCCCAGGGCGAACAGCAGGCCCCGCAGTACGCGGGTACGGCGCCAGCGCAGACGGCCGGTCTTCACGAGGCCGGGCGTGCTGACCATCACGAGGCCGCAGCCGTAGCCGCAGAAGCCCCCGAACACGCCGCCACCGGCGACCAGGGCCGTGGTGGTGTGGTACGACACGGGCACGCGGTAGGCGGCCAGGATCGCGGCGACGCAGACCAGCAGGCCGAGCGGCAGGTGCGGCCACCCGAACCAGGGCAGCCTCCGCTCCATGCGGACGATCGTCGGCAGGTCGACATCACGGTACGACCCGGAGTCAAGCAGGGGCATCTCGCCATTCCTGTTCTTCCGGTGATCGGCGCAGCCTAGGCCAGCCCGTGCCCAGTCGCAAAAACGCGGGTCAGACACTCGTCCACGGTGGACGGTCTTTTGTCGGTGGTCATCGCTAGGGTTCCCCCATGAGGTCCGAGGAAAACTCCGCTCTGGAAAACGCCGGGGGGAACACCGTGGGGAACACGACGGGGGACGCTGTGGACGAGGTTGCCGCCGAGGACCTGAGGCAGGGCCAGTGGTTCTGGCACGTCCCCGTCCCGGGGCTGGCGGGCTGGCCCCTGCAGGTCGCCACCGCCGAACTCTTGGACGACGCTGTGCGCATCATCACGACGGACGAGGTGCGCGAGCTCGTGTCCTACGCCCGCGACCGCCGCGTCCGGCTGGCCGCCGCGTCCTGACGCTTGTCATCGAACCGGGTCGAAAGCCTTTCCTGCCAGCCGGATTGATCAAGTCCCGCTCGCCCGGCCCGCGCGATCCAGCACACCGTCACCCGAGCAAGTGCGAGTCCGACGCCGACCGCACCAGCTCGGCGCGGCGGCGCACGTCGTGCCGTCGCACCATCGACGCGAGGTGGTGCTTCACCGCGGGCGGACCGATGCGCAGGTGCTCGCCGATCCCATGATGGCTCTCGCTTCGGCCGATCCCGTGCCCGATCTCCAGCGCCCGGCCAGTGGACGCGGGCGGTGCGACGTGAGTCACCCGCGCGGTGTTGCTTCACTCGCGATCCGAGGTTCGAATCAGCTGCTGTTCGCGGCGATCTCTCTCAGCGTGCCGGGCACGCGCCCCACTGTGCTCACTGTCGGTGGTCGCGGACCATGCCGAACCACATAGCCACTTCATCGCGGTGCCGGCGGCCGTTTCCCCGCCGCGGACTGGTCCTCACCGGACCCCTGTCTTCCAGTCCATTGAGGACTGGAAGAGGCTTGACGAGGAGAAGATCGGAGCCGGCAAGGGGGCTCGAACCCCTGACCTTCTGTTTACAAGTTCGGGCGCTGACCTGGGGATACCCGGAACGCCTGGTCGCCGCAGGCAGCAGTTACGCCAAACAGGGCGTGTCCGGCATCGGTGGGCAGCAGTTCGTGGACCAGATTGTGGACCAAGATCACCACCGCGCTCGCGACAATCTCGTTCGTCGTCTGGCGAGATCGACTGCTGATCGTGGGTAAGCAATCGCTGCGGACCAAAGCTGTCCGCGCCTCTGCTGCCATCCACGAGGACTGACGTCGGTTCGCTGTGACTGCGAACTAGCCGCAGCCACCCTGCGCGCGCACCCATTGCGCGGCCACGGCCTCCGCGTCGGCGGGCGGCACCACCGGGTGATCTGGCTCGATCGGCACGTTCCCGTAGACCCGTCCGGTGCGGTCGACGTCGACGACGCTCGTGATGAGCAGCTTCGCGCCGTCGCTCAGGTTAAAGACCTCGTTGCCGCTGGCAGCGCCCCCGGTAGGCGAGCCGAACGTCTCAACGCCCGGCATGCCCCGGAACGCCACGAGGGTCGCTTCACCTGAGCTCACGGTGAGCTTCGAGGTGAGCACGGCGATCGGCGGTCGCGGCCGGGTCAGCCGCACCGGATTGGTCTCCGCGGCGGGCGCCGATCCGCCGCGCAGTGCCCGGCCGTCGCGCACCGACCATGTCACAGGAGCGACTCCGGGACCGCTGAACGAGCCCACCACGCCGTCACCGAGCAGCGGCGCCAGCACGGTGAGCATCGGCCACATGTCGCCGCCGATGTTGTCGCGCAGGTCGACGACCCAGCCGCACGTCGCCTGCCCCTCGACCGCCTGCAGCGCTGCCACTCCCGCCGCGACATACCGTCGCTCCCCCGCCGGATCAGCGACGAATCCGGGCACTCTCACGACGGCCACACCACGCGACGCATGACTCCGCGGCACGTCGATCGACGCCGGCAACGGCGCCCGCGCACTCGCCGGACCAACCAGCCTCGTATGCGGGTTCCCGAGCTCAGCGATCACCTCCCGGATCATCGAATACGTCCCTGCCGGCGCCGTAACATCCGCCGCCCGACGCACGGCCTCCGCCTCCGCTCTCGGCCAGTCCACCCGGTCCCGGTCCATCGAATGCAGCCGCAGCAGGTTCAGCGCCCCAATAAGATACGTCTGCGGCGTCGACCGCACCGGCGCCGAAGTGGCCAGCCCGGCTCCGACCATCAACAGCACAACAACGAGCACCGACCACCGACGCATTCGCCCACCCCCAGGGACACCATCCTGCCATCAGGACCGGTCTGCACGCCGGGTTCAGGTTGCCCTGACCACCGCCTCGCAAAGCGCTGGTCAACACCATCTCCGGCGTCCGCTGCTGGTCAGCCTGACCCTGCTGTTGTCTCCGCTGCCTCGCGTGGATGGTTCAGACGTCGTTTCGCACCCATCGTGGCCCCCATTGATCAACCGGTCGTCGCCGACGCGCTCGGCTTCCACCGCACCACCACCCGCCAAGTTCGCAACGTCGGCGGCGGCTGGAACAGGTACGCCGCCGTCCGCCGCCGGTGCTGACCAGCGACGTTCTAGCCCGAAGTAGCAGCAGAATCCAGATTCGACAAACCTCCCGGAGAGCGGTCCCGCCCGTCCTAAGGTGGTGATCGTGACCACGACGACCCAAGAGGCGTTCCTGCGCAATTTCCATGCCAGCTACCCGGCGGCGACCTTCGGCGCGATGGGACGGGGCAGGGCGCCGGACGGGCGGTCGAGCTACGAAATCCTGCGAGACCACGTCGAGGGCAGCCCTCGGGTGCTCGACCTCGGCTGCGGCGACGGCTTCCTGCTCGACCTGCTCGCCGAAGCCGGCCACGAGGTCACCGGCGTAGACCTCTCAAGTGCTGACCTAGCGCTTGCCCGCCAACGGCCATCGCTCGCCGAGGCGAGATTAGTGGAGGGGCGAGCGCAGGAACTGCCCTTTTCCGACGGCGACTTCGACGCGTGCGTCTCACATATGGCGTTCATGCTGATGCCCGAGATCGACCAGGTAGCCGCAGAGCTGGCACGGGTCCTGGTCCCCGGTGGGCGGCTGGCCTTGGTGCTCGGTAGTGGCGCGACAGGCGGAAGCGGGGGCTACGAGTTGTTCCGACGCCTACTCCGTCCGGTGCTGGCCGATGCCCCAGCCGAACAGCAGATTCCCCAGCTGGGTGACCGGCGTACCCGAGACAGGGAAGGCGTCGACGAGATTCTCACCCCTGCCGGATTTGCCCCCGTCGAGTGGGCTACCGAGCCGATCGACCTGAGCGGCAGTGCCGAGCAGGTGTGGGCGTCCGTCTCGACGGTCTACAACCTCATGCCGTTGGACCCGACAGTCGTGAAGTCGCTCGAAAAGGAGTTCCTGACCCAGGCAGCCGGACTGGCCGACGCCGACGGCCGGGTCCCCTCCGCGCAGAACGTCCACGTAGTCACCACCACACTGGCCAACTAACGCGCTCACCCGACCATCCGGGGTCACATGCGCTGGTCGCACGAAAAGGGCTCATCACAGACGAGGGTGGGCTGGGAACTTTGACACGGCGACGGGGTCGCAGCAGCTCACCAAAGTTGCGGCAGCTCTAACTAGTGGCCGTGGCGCGGCCAGGACGGGCGCCATCTGTCGCTGCCTTGTCGGCCGGCGAAGTCGGCTTCGAGGAAGGCGAGCAGGTCGGCCAGATCTGGTCCTGGTCACGCTGGCACCGCCGACGACAACACCAAGCCCGCCTCAGCCACTACAAACGCCGCGGCTACCCACTCACCTAACTGCGGTTGCGGTACTAGCCCGCGCGTACTGGAACTTCAGTCGCGCCCATAGGCACGTCGCGCAACACCTGCGACCGCGGGAGCATGCAGTTCTGCCTCGGCCTTAATGTCGGCAATCGTCTGCGCAGCAAGAACCTTACGCCAGGCCAGCTCGGCGCGGTGCATTGATGTGTTCACAGCGCAGGCGTAGCGGAACGAGCGTGCTGGAATGTTCGCACCCATACCCTGCTTGCGGATCTCCGTGCACTGGAAGACCGGTTCGGGTCCCTCGATCGCGACCACCACATCCATCAGAGTGATCTTGTCAGCGGGTCGCGCCAACCGGAATCCCCCTCGCGCACCAGGCAACGACTCAAGGAGGCCCGCTTTGACGAGGGCCTGCAGCTGCTTGTTTAGATATGCCTGGGGCAACTCGTAGCTGGCCGCCAGGCGCGCCGTTGAAACTGGCTCACCGTCGTCCACCCAGGCGAGCGACAGGAGCACATGCGCCGCCCACTCGACCCCCTGGTTCATCCGCATAACCCCGAACCTAAACATCCCGGATAACTCATGTCAAGGTTCGAGCGGACACCGACACTCCGCATCGTAAGAAGAGATCCATACCGATCCATCTCGAGGCCGGAGCCTGCTGGGTTCAGCATCGCTACTCAAGGTCATGAGCCCATGCCACCTTCGCGAAGGTCCATTCAGCTCGCTGCCGCGTTAGCCCACCGGAGCTTCGGGCGGCTGCAATACACCGGCGAGCGACGTCTCATGCCTCGAGGGGATTCGGTCGACGAGCATCACGAGACGTCGCCCGGGAGCGCCGCTCCGCATTGCCCGATGACGATCGACCGGAGGGGTGTGCGGGCAAAGACGCCCGCACGGCCAGGAGCTCGATCAGTTTGGTGGCTGCAGCATCGCGACCTCAGGCCGGGTCGAGCACGAAGTCGTCGCGGACCTGATCGCTGCCGTCTTCGTTCGGGGTCACGTCGAGGGATAAGCGCGTCGTTGACTGCCGTGGCGATTTCGTCTTCGACGCGCGTCGCGCGCTCCCTCGGAGACGCCGACGGTGACGGCAAGCGCGCCACTGTCAATGTCGTCGATCGGCCTGAAAACCTGGCCGTGCCCCCGGAGGATCGCGTTGGCATTGGCAGGAAGCGCAGCAATCAGCGACACTCGCGTCGCAGGACTCTAGCCACCAGCCCGAACTCCCGGACTGGTGGTCGGAGAAGCCCGACGTCGAAGATCTCCTCCGGCAGTGCCGGCACCTGGTCGGGGCAGCAGCTCTGCCTTGAGGACCAGTTCGATTCCTGGAAAGTCCCGAAGCGGCACCCGGGCAATCAGGGCAGCAGCTCGTACGTGGCCGCTCCCGCGAACTCAATCGCCACCCGGCCGACGTCACCGTTGGCGATCCCGGACGGCATCCACGGCTGCAGTCCTCATCGAGGCGAGCACTGCCCTGGCCTGCTCGAGGTACCGTAGGCCCGCCACCGTAGGTTGCACCCACCGTGCGTGTGGTGCGAACCAATAGTCGGATGACAAGCCAGTCCCGAGCAGTTTGAACTGTTGCGACAACGCAGGTTGTGCGACGTGCAGCGGATCAGCATGCCCTACCGAAGCGGCGCTCTTCCGTGACGGCTATGAAATGCCGGAGATGCCGCGACTCCGCCTGGACCACAATCGACGACTGGCCCCTGATCCAGGATCAGCTGGCTCGTGCACCGGCCACCTCCGCCTTCGGCCCCGCCTGGTGCAGCAACTCCGCCGGGTCGTCCACCGGCGGATAGATCCACTGTTCGTTGATCGCGCGCTTGAGTTCCTTCGCAGCGTGCCCGGTCATCTGCACGTCGCGGTCCCAGCCCGATGTCACCACCGCGCCCGCCGGTCCCAAAGAAAGGCAGGTGGAGTAGGGGGCCGCCTCGAACCGCACGAGCTCCTCGCCGAGAAGATCGGCAGCCGCGTTGTGCCCTGCGAACCTCCCTTGCGGGAGTGCGTGCTGGCAGCTCTGCATGACGACCCGCCCTTCCGAGGGCGAAACAGCTGCCGCGGTGTCCCCTGCGGCATACACGTCCCGAAGTCCACGCACCCGCAGATACTCATCCACATCGAGGCGGCCGAGTCGATCCTTGTCTCCCTGGATGAACGAAGTGAGCGGACTGGCCGTCATACCCGCTGTCCACACCACGGTGGCAGCCGGAACCACTGTCCCGTCGGACAGTCGGACCTTGTCCGGCGCGACCTCTTCAACGCTGACCCCGAGCCGCACCTCGATACCGAGTTCCGCCAGCGCCTTCTGAATCGCCGGGCGGGGTCCCTCGCCGAGTTCAGGACCAATGGCGTCCAGCCGCTCGACAAGCACGACCCGAACCTGATCGGCCGGCGCCAGGTCCTTCAGCCTGGCAACGAGCTCAGTCGCGATCTCCAACCCGGTGAATCCCGCGCCGACCACCACTGCGGTGAACTGACCTGGCTCAGCCGCGCGTTCCGGAAGGCGACGCAGATGAGCATCCAGCGTGGCCGCGCCGGCCAGAGTGTCGATGTCGAAGAGATGCTCGGCGCCCGGCAAACCGGGCCGGACGACCTGGCTGCCCGACGCGAGCACCAGTCGGTCGTAGCCCAGCTTGGATGTGGTGCCATCGCGCCGAATCGCGGTGACCATCCGTGCGCCGGTGTCGATATCGGTCACAGTGCCGGCAACCCGACGGACGCCGATCGGCCCGAGCACCCGGTCCAGCGGCACCCGCATGCGGTCGGGATCAGCTTCGTAGAGCCGCGGCCGGATGACCAGATCGTCACCGGCGCTGATCACCGTGACTCGCAACTCCTCTTCAGCCAGCCCCCGTTCCTGGCGCAACTTGGCCGCGCTCGCCGCGCTCCACACTCCCGCGAACCCGCCACCCACAATAAGGACATTCTTCATCCAGGTTTTCCTTCCATGCGTCTCGAGCAAAGCACGAGATGAACCACCCCCAGACCACGGTCGCCATAGTGGACTCTATTGAACGTGGATATTTACTGTCAAGATTCTTGTCCTTGTCGACAAGGCGACACAACTCTGGATCAGCCCCCTGAAGCCCAGGACGTTGAGCAGGTGCCAGGACTTCCAGCAGTTCGGAACCCCTGGACCTGGCCACCTGGACGAGCCAATCCGCGCGGCGCTGCGCATCATGCGCACGCACCCAGGCAACGACCTGAGAGCGGACGGTGTCGCCCGCGAGGTGCGGCTGGACTGGGCCCGGCTGCCGGTCCGGATCAGCTGACGGGCCCCTGCGTGTCACCGACGCCGCCGACCACATCTGGCCCTGGTCCCGCTTCCGCCGCCGACAACAACACCAAGCCCGCGCCGGCCACGACAAAAGACGCAGCTACCCACTCACCCAACTGCCGTTGCAGGACTAGTGCACTCTTCGTTGAAGCGTTCTGCCGCAGCATGAAGCGCCTGAGCCCGCAGTGCCCGGCGGCCAGGCGCCGGACAGCCACGCGAGGCGTGTCGACGCTGGGGCAGCTGGTGTCTACGCCTCCCCCCGCGCGGGGGAGGCGGTCCCTCGCGGTGTGCCCCCAGGACCGCATCGGAGTGCTCGAGCACGTCCAGGTCGACGACAAACACCGTCGGCGCGGTTACGGGCGAGTCCTCGCGCTCGCTGCGTTCTCCCGCCTGGACTGGTCCACCGACGGGCCACCCTGGATGCGCGGTGACCGGCGGGTGCAGGCACTGCGCGCGGCGCAGCACGGCGCCGGGTACACCTGGACAACCACGTAGATTGAAGACACCCCGCAAGCGCAGGGATTCGCCCAGTGGCTCCCGCTGCCGTCAGTGGAGGAACCGCGGTACTGCCGGCACATGCTCGCCGCGGCCGCGCGACTCACGTCGTAGGCGGCGGTGGGTGGCGAAGGACCTGCGCGCCAACAAAGTGTTCATCGACTGGAGCCAGAACCACGTCGCGAAGACCACGATCGCTGCCTACTCGCTGCATGGCCGCGACACCCCGACCGCCTCGACCCCGATCACCTGGGAGGAGGTCCGCGCCTGGCGTACCCCGGCCGAGTTCAGCCGACGACGTGCAGCACCGCGTCGAGGAGCACGGCGACCTGCTGGCCGAGCTGGCCGGCACCCGCGTGGCGTTGCCCGGCCGCTGATCCGCCGCGGCCGGGCGCCTTTGGGTGCTATCCCGGAGCACCCCAACCCGCGGATGTCTGGCCGTTAGGCGCCGAGGCGGCTGTAGAGACGGCTGGCCAGGGCTGCGGCCAGCCGGTGCAACTCCCCTGGCGGATCCAGCTGCGCGAACTGCCCGAGCAGCTCCGCCGCCGCGTAGGCCTCGGCCTCCGACAGCACCGCCACCCACCGCTCCCGCCGCCCCCGCTCCACCAACCGCGTCAGGGCTTCGGCGTACTCGCCCAGGTCACGCACCCCGAGCAGGCCGTACCGATCACTGAGCGGATCGGGCGTGACCTCGTCACTCATGCTCGTGTGCCCCCTCGCCCCACCATCCGTCCGACCCGACCCAGAAAATCTATGGCGATCGGGGTAGACATTCAACGACGAGTGTGTGTAATGTTCTCCACGTACGAGAGAGACAACGTCAAGCAGGCGCGGGAGATGACGTAACTACCCGCGAGGTGAGACAAGACGGTCAGGCAGGACGGAGCCGATCAAGGAACAGGTTCCGGCTGGTGACCGGAGCAGTACCCGGGGCCGGGTGGTGAAGAGGTTTGACTCAGGTAGTGCCGGTCCCGAAGTGGTAGTGCAGGACGCGGGTGGAGCGTGTGCGCCCGTGAGGATCAGCAGTATCGGTAGTTGTTGTCAGTGCAGTTGCAGGACCGGTCAGGTGGCCGGAGCCGATCAGTGAACGGGGCTCCGGGCAGTGACCAGCGGCGTCAGTGTGCTGGGACC